>JBATEO010000112.1:0-22564 GCA_049664045.1 Prochlorococcaceae cyanobacterium | reverse complement strand
GTGGTGCTGGCCGCCGGCCTCAGCCGGGCCCTTGAGCTGGCTGACGCGCGACTGCGGGTCGCGGCCGGCCGCAACCCCCTTGCCCAGCTGCGGGATGGGCTGCTGGAGCGCCTGGTGCAGCTCCCCGGCCTGCGTCTCAGCGGTCCGGACCCCCGGCGTTCACCCGCGGCCCGCCTGCCCCACCATCTCAGCCTGCTGGTGTCCGCTCCCGGCGGCGAGCCCCTGTCCGGTCGCCAGCTGGTGCGCCGTCTGTGGCAGGAGGGCTATGCGGTGAGCAGCGGCTCGGCCTGCAGCAGCGGTGGCTCCGGTGCCAGTCCGGTGCTGCGGGCGCTGGGCTACGGGGAGGCGGAAGCCGCCAGCGGTCTGCGCCTCTGTTTCGGTCCCTGGCTCACGGCCACCGACCTGGAGAGATTTCCGGATGCCCTGGAGCGGGCCCGTCAGCCCCTGGTGCCCGGCCCGTAGGGTCACCCTGCACTGACTCACGGCCATGCTTCCTGCGGATCTGCGCGAGGCGGAGAACCAGGCCCTGACGGCGTTGCTGGAGGCCCTCCCCAGTGCCGCGCGCGGCCGCTGGAGTGTGGACTGGCGGTTCGAGGGACTGCGCCTGCTGCCGGTGGTGCTGCGGCTGAGCCGGTCACTGCTCGATGCCGGCCAGTCCCCCCGGATCGTGTTTCCCGATGCCGGCGCCTGCGCCCTGGCCCGGCGGGATGCGCCGGACCTGGCCGAGCGGATCGCCGACTTCCGCTCCCAGCAGCGCCGCAGTGCCGAGGCCGGCAGCTCTGACACCGGTGCGGACGGAGGAGACGACGCCCCCAGCCCTGAGCTGCTGCTGGCGGTGGCCCCGGCCCTGCCCGACTATGAGGACTTCGAGCAGCTCTGTGCCGCCCACATCGGGCCGGTGGCGATGGTGAACGGTCGGCTCGAGGATGCCGCCGTGGGCATCGGCAGCGTTGCCCGGGAGCGGCGCCGCGGCTTCGTGGCCGAGTGGCAGGCGGCCTACTTCCTGCAGCCTCTCGAGGGCAGCGCCCTGCGCCGCGCCTATCCCGGCGACTGGGAGCTCTACCGCCAGGACGCCGACGGCTTCAGGCTGGTGGCCCGCTTCGACCAGAAGCCCGATGCCGAGACCCAGGCCCAGGCCCTGGCCGGCGAGGGCGGCGTGGGGGTGGGCGGCAACCTGCGCTCCCTGGATGCGTTCATCGAGGGACTGCGCAGCTGAGCTGGACAACTGAGCTGCGGCTCTCGTCTGATCGGTCCGAACTCCGTACACTTCGCGTCTCCACCCGGGCCCAGGAGGCCGGAGCGCGCCCATGTCCATGGAACCTGCCTCTCCCAAGCGCCTGGGCCTCAGCCTGGTGGACCTGGCTGCCATCGGTGCCGTGCTCGTGGCGGCTGCGGGGGTGCTCTGGAGTCCCAAGCTCTCCGGCGTCGTGGCCGAGGCCACCGGGGCCATGGTGCCGGTGAAGGTGTCGGTGGACGTGCGCGGGATTCCCGTGGCCGATCCCGAGGGCCTGATCGCAGCGGCGCGCTCCGAGGGGCGCGTGGCGATCGTGATCCGCAACCAGCCCCATGGCAGCGTGTCCATCGAGACGATCACCCCGTTGCGCCGGCAGCTGGTGGCCGTTCAGCCGGACGGGCGCGTGGTCACCGCCGCGGACCCCAACCAGGCTGCCTTCAGCAACCTCGATGCCCGCTTCGTGCTCCAGGGCCAGGGCCGCCAGGGTGAAGGGGGTGTCGTGTTCGGCAACCAGAGCATCAAGGTGGGAGCACCGGTGGAGATCGAGGGCAACACATTCCGCGTCACCGGCACCGTGACCGCCATCCAAATCGATAAGGCCTGACATGCGCCGCTTCTCCGCCGGCCTCACCGCTCTGCCGCTGCTGATCGCCCTGCAGCCCGGAGCTGTCCTGGCCCAGACCTGGCCGGCAGTGCCCGGGGCCGGCGTGGTGACACCGCCGGTTCAGGCCACCCTCCCCGCGCCGCCCCCACCGACAGGTCTGCCCAGGCTGCAGACCCAGCTGAGCTGCCCGGCCCTGCAGCAGCGCATCCAGTCGGTCCTGGGAGGTGAAGCCGGGGCCTGGAGCATCAGCGTGGCCGACCCTCGCGGCCGCCTGCTGGCGGAGGTGAACGGCAGCACTCCGCGGGTGCCGGCCTCCAATCAGAAGCTGATCTCCACCGCCTTCGCCCTCGATCAGCTCGGCCCCGACCACCGGCTGACAACCCGGCTGTGGCAGCTGCCCGACGGCAGCTTCCGACTCACCGGCGAGGGGGATCCCGATCTTGCCCTGCCACAGCTGCAGCGCTTCGCCCAACTGGCCATGCGCTCCGGCGGCTCCAGCGGCACCCCGGGCACGGTCGTTCGCCTGGAGCTGGCCGAGGAACCCAGCCAGGCCTGGTGGCCCAGCGGCTGGAATCCCGACGACCGCTACTACGCCTACGGCGCTCCGATCACCCGCCTGGCGGTCACCAGCAACGCCATCCAGGACGCGGTGCAGAATCCGCCCTCGCGCCTGCAGACCCTGCTGGAGCGTGCCATTGCCCAGCAGGGCGGGCAGGCCCAGCTGCGTCTGGTGTCATCCCGCGTTCCCCTTCCTGCCGACGCGGCGCTGATCTACGAGCAGCCCTCGGCACCGATGCACAACCTGCTCAGCCTGGCCAACAGCGAGAGCCACAACTTCACGGCGGAGGTGCTGATGCGGCAGGCCGCCGGCACCTGGGACCTCGCCCAGGCCCAGCAGCGCACCACGGTGTGGCTGCTCAGCCAGGGTCTGCCGATGCAGGGCGTGCGCATCGCCGACGGCAGCGGCCTGGACCGCTCCAACCGCCTCACCAGCCACTTCCTGGCGGCCCTGCTGCTGCGCATGGATCAGCATCCCTACGCCCGCAACTACCTGGCCTCGATGGCGGTGTCCGGTCAGCGCGGCACCCTGCGCAACATCTACACCGACCCGTCCCTGCAAGGCCGCCTCTACGCCAAGACCGGCACTCTGCGGGGTGTGCGCGCGATCAGCGGGGTGCTGCTCACACCTGAGGGACCCCGTTACATCGCCGCGATCAGCAATGGCGGCGCTCAACCCAACACCACCATCGGCCAGGTGCTGCGGCAGGTGCAGACCAGCGGGCTCTGCCCTGCCGGCTGAGGCGGGGCCTCAGCCCGCCAGCTGCCTGAGGCTGTTCACAACCCGGCGGCGACGGCTGCCCGGAGTGCGCGCGGCGGAGGCAGCCCTTCGGGCCCTGCTGCCGGTGTCTGCCGCCAGGCCGGATTCCCCGCCTGATTCGGACTGCACCACCTGAGCACCGCTGCCGGCCGGGCTTCCACCGGTCACCACCTCGGGCACCTGGAAGCGCACGAGCTCCCGGCGCCCGGCGATCACCACCTGGGCCAGCTCCTTGATCCGACCCTCCAGCTCACCCAGCACCTGCTCGGCATAGTGGTTGGCGCCCTCACTGATCTCGGTGGCCTCGTGGCGGGTGCGGGCCACGAGCTGGTCGCACTGCTGCTGGGTCTGCTGGCGGAACTGCAGGGCGTCGTTGTGCAGCCGCTCGGCCTCGGCCTGGCTCTCGCGCTGCAGACGCAGCCCCTCCTGGCGGATCAGCTCCAGCTCGGCCATGGCCTGGTGGCGGCTGCGTTCGTGCTGCTCCACCAGCTGCCGGTTGCGTTCACCGGCTTCCTGCTCGAGTTGCTGGCGCCGGCTGGCGAACTGCTGCTCCATCTGGGCCATGCGGCTCTGGTGCTCCTGCTCCGCCTGGGAGGCCTTCTGACGCCCCTGCAGCAGCATCTGCTCGCACTGCTGGCGGGACTGCTCGCGAATCTCGGCCACCTGACGCTCGGCCTCCTTGAGCACCGCTGCGTTGCTGATCAGCTGCTCCCGTTCCCGCTGGGCGTTGGCCACGATCTCCTCAGCCTGGCGACGGGCCTGGGCGATGAATTCGTCGCGCTGACGCAGCAGCTCGCCGGCCTGGCTGATCTGGGTCGGCAGCGCCTCGCGCACCGCATCCAGCATTTCGATGGCGTCCTGCTCGTTGACGAGCCGGCCACCACTGAAGGGAACACGGGTGCCCTCCAGCACGACCTCCTCCAGCTGATCGAGCTGATCGAGAACGGTGATGCTGGCCTCGGCCATGGCGCTCAGAGCTTCATTTCGTCCGATTAAAGAGCCTGGCGAGGTCCTGTGCCACTCCGTCGGGCACCAGATGGCTGACATCGCCACCGAAGCGGGCCACCTCCTTCACCACCGAGCTGCTGAGGAAGCTGTGGTGCACGGCCGTGGCGAGGAAGAGGGTCTCCACCTCCGGCGCCAGGCTCTTGTTGGTGTGGGCGATCTGCAGCTCGTACTCGAAGTCGCTCAGGGCCCGCAGGCCGCGCAGGATCACCTCGGTGCGGCGCTGCTGGGCGAAGCTCACGGTGAGGCCGTCGAAGCTGCCCACCTCCACACCCTGGAGATGGCCGGTGGCCTGACGGATCTGATCCAGGCGCTGGTCGAGGCTGAAGGCCGGCGTCTTCCCGGGGTTGCGCAGCACGGCCACCACCACCCCGTCGAAGAGGCGGCTGGCCCGCTCGATCAGGTCGAGGTGGCCCAGGGTGAGGGGATCGAAGCTGCCGGGGTACAGGGCGCGCATGCGGCTCAGCCTATGGACGTGCCGACGGTTTCTAGAGTCGCGTCTGACCGTTTCCCACCCATGGCCCTCAACCCAGAAGCCAAGAAGACCCTGCTGCGCAAGATCCCCCACGGGGTGTTCATCTGCGGTGTGGCCGAGGGCGAGGAGGTGAACGGGTTCACGGCCAGCTGGGTGACCCAGGGCAGCTTCGAGCCGCCGCTGGTGGTGATGGCGGTGCGGGCCGACAGCGCCAGCAACGGCATCATCCAGCGCACCGGCCGCTTTTCGCTCAACGTGCTCGCCGCCGACCAGAAGGATCTGGCGGCCGTGTTCTTCAAGCCCCAGAAGGCGATCGGCGGCCGCTTCGACGCCGCCCCCTTCCGGCTGGGCGAGCTGGGCCTGCCCCTGCTGGAGGATGCCCTCGGCGCGGTGGAGTGCGAACTGGTGGGGCAGGTCGCCCACGGCGACCACACCGTGTTCGTGGGGGAGGTGAAGAGCGCCGTGCTCAACCGTGACGGGGCCGCCCTCGAACTCTCCGCCACCGGCTGGCAGTACGGCGGTTGACCTCGCCGGCCCGGCTGGCCCTGATTCAGCAGCCTGATCGCCTCCGGTCAAGGCTGGCGGAGCTGCCCAGCGAGCCGGGCTGCTACCTGATGCGCGACGGCGACGACCGCATCCTCTACATCGGCAAGGCCAAGGCGCTGCGCAACCGTGTGCGCAGCTATTTCCAGAGCGGTCACGCCCAGGGGCACAGCCCCCGCATCCGGCTGATGGTGCGGCAGGTGTGCGAGATCGAGTTCATCGTCACCGACAGCGAGGCCGAGGCGCTGGCGCTGGAATCGAACCTGATCAAGCAGAACCAGCCGCACTTCAACGTGCTGCTGAAGGACGACAAGAAATATCCCTACCTGTGCATCACCTGGAGTGAGCCCTATCCCCGCCTGTTCATCACCCGCCGGCGCCGCTTCCGCTCACCCCTCGACCGCTTCTACGGCCCCTACGTGGATGTGGGCCTGCTGCGCCGCACCCTGGCGCTGGTGAAGCGGGTGTTCCCCCTGCGCCAGCGGCCCCAGCCGCTCTACCGCGACCGCACCTGCCTGAACTACGACATCGGCCGCTGTCCCGGGGTGTGCCAGCAGAAGATCAGCTCCGACGACTACCACCGCAGCCTGCGCCAGGTGGCGATGGTGTTTCAGGGCCGCAACGACGAGCTTGTGGCCCTGCTGCGCGACCAGATGGAGCGCTACGCCGAGCGGCTCGATTTCGAGAGCGCCGCACGGGTGCGCGATCAGATCCAGGGCCTCGATGCCCTCACCGCCGACCAGAAGATGAGCGTGGGTGACAGCTCGGTGAGCCGGGACGTGATCGCCCTGGCGGCCGACCAGCGGGTGGCCGCGGTGCAGCTGTTCCAGATGCGGGGCGGAAAACTGGTGGGTCGGCTGGGCTACCTGGCCGATGCCGAAGGGGCCTCCGAGACACCAGGCCTGATCCTGCAGAGGGTGATCGAGGAGCACTACAGCCAGGTGGAGGGGGTGGAGATCCCCCCCGATCTGCTGCTCCAGCATCCCCTGCCCCAGCAGCGCCTGATCGAGGACTGGCTGAGCGAGCAGCGCGGCCGCCGGGTGAAGCTGACGGTGCCCCAGCGACAGCAGAAGGCGGAGCTGATCGAGCTGGTGGTGCGCAACGCGAGCTATGAGCTGCAGCGGGCCCAGCGCGCCAGCGAACAGAACCTGCTGGCCACCGAGGACCTGGCCCAGCTGCTGGAGCTCACCACCGCGCCGCGGCGGATCGAAGGCTTCGACATCAGCCACATCCAGGGCAGCGACGCTGTGGCCTCTCAGGTGGTGTTCATCGATGGGCTGCCGGCCAAACAGCACTACCGCAAATACCGGATCCGCAGCAGCTCGATCCGGGCCGGCCATTCCGACGACTTCATGGCCATGGCCGAGATCGTGCGCCGTCGTTTCCGGCGCTGGGCCCAGGCCAAGGCGGAGGGGGCCGACCTGGCGGAGCTGCGCCGCCGCGGGGCCAGCTCGCTTCACACCGACGGCATGGGCGACTGGCCCGATGTGGTGATGATCGACGGCGGCAAGGGCCAGCTCTCGGCGGTGATGGAGGCCCTGCGGGAGCTCAACCTGCACGAGGAGCTGGTGGTGTGCTCCCTGGCCAAGCAGCGCGAGGAGGTGTTCCTGCCGGGGGCCGGCCAGCCGCTGGAGAGCGACCCGGAGCAGCTGGGGGTGCAGCTGCTGCGCCGCCTGCGGGACGAGGCCCACCGCTTCGCCGTGAGCTTCCACCGGCAGCAGCGCGGCGAACGCATGACGCGCTCCAGGCTCACCGACATCCCCGGTCTGGGCCCGAAGCGCGCCAGGGAGCTGCTGGGCCACTTCCGCTCCATCGACGCCATCCAGCTGGCCAGCGTGGACACCCTGAGTGCGGCGCCCGGGATGGGACCGGCCCTGGCCCGTGTGGTGTGGGAGCACTTCCACGCCGACACCGAGGCCCTGGCCACGGAGCTGGCCAGTTGAGGCGTCTCTGGCTGCCGGTGCTGTTGCTCGCTCTGCTGCTGGGGGTGCTGCTCACTCCGCTTCCCCTGCGTGGGGCGGCCGCCGGGGCTGCGCCGGGCCTGTGCGTGGGGCCGGTGTGCGCCGACCAGATCACCCGCAGCGCCAAGCACCACTGGCAGCTGCGGCTGCGGGTGGGGGATCAGCGCGGCCAGTGGGAGCGGCTGGTGGTGGACTGCCGCAGCGCCAGGATCAGTCCAGAGGGCGGCGCCGTCGACCGCGTCTATGCCGCTGCCCTGGCCCGGCGCGTCTGCCGGCTGGCGGGGGAGATCCCCGCGCCTGAGGGCGCTCAACCCGTGCGGCACGTACTGGCCCGAGGCTGAGCTCAGCAGGCGCCGCACAACGCATCGCTCTCCCGACGTACCCGATGACGCTGCCGGGACTGTGTTCTCGAGTGCTACGAACCAAGGCCATGATGGCAGGTCCTGCCGAGGATGAAGCTGTCAGTTCTTCCGCAGCGACCCTGCCCTCTCTCTATGCAGTCCCGCGTCCGATCGATGGCGGCGATGGTTCTGGCCGCTGGCGCCGCCATCCCCATCTGCGCGGCGCCGTCCCTGGCCCAGAGCACGCTCCTCTACCGGCTGGAGACCACCTGCACGATCAGGGGCGGAGCACCTCAGGAGTGTGTGGTCGAGGTCAGCGACGATGGCGAAACCACCACGTACCGGCACACGATCGGTACGAGGGTCGAGGTGATTCGGGTGAGCGATCCACCGCTGCGGATGAGCATGCTCGATGCCTCCACGGGCCGTTGGCGGCAACTGACGTCTGCTGGCGCGCGCTTCTCCACGAACACGATTTGTTTTAACGACCGCGATCTCTGCGTTTTCAATCCGAACCACCTCAACAGTGTGCGCGAGGAGCGCGTGGATGCCCTCGAGGGCCGCGATCTGGTGGGCGTGCGCTTCGGCGCCGATGGACGGGTGATCCTCAGCTGCTACGACGAAGGCTGCGAGGAGCTGAAGTGAAGACGCTTTCCGTTCCCGCCCTCGTGCTCGCGGGGATTCTGGTGCTTCCCGCCCTGCCCAGCCAACCCGGCTGGGCGGCTGCAGGCTCCCCGTCAGCGGCTGAACAACTCCTCAGCCAGCGTGGCAGCGGTGGTGGTGGTGGTGGCAACCGTGGCGGCGGCGGTCGTGGCGGTAGCGGTGGCAGTGGTGGTGGCAACCGCCGTTCCGTTGGCGGTGGCGGGGGCGGGGGGCAGGCCCGCCGCTCCGGCAGCAACAGCGGGTTCCGCACTGCGTCTCCGGGCCTCGGGCGCGGCTCGCAGCAACCCCAGGGTGGCTGGAGCGGCAACAGCCGGGGACGGGGAACCCCCTCGCTGGATCGCACGGCCGGTTCTGATCGCAACCGCAACCGCAACCGCAACGCCGACCGCAACCGCAACGCCGACCGAAACCGGAACGTCGACCGCAACCGCAACGCCGACCGGGCTCGCCAGGAGCGGCTTGATCGACGCGACGACCGCTGGGACCGCGCTGGTGACCGGCGGGACGACCGCTGGGATCGGGCCGCTGACCGCCGCGATGACCGCTGGCGCCGGGCCAGTCGTGACTTGAACCGCTGGTACCGCTATCCAGGCTGGGTCCGGCCCGGGTGGGGCCCCGCCCGCCCCTGGCCGGTGGGCTGGTACGGCGGCTGGTCTTCACCCCGATGGAGCTGGTGGGGTCCCAGTGCCGCCGCCTGGGGCGTCACGACCCTGGCCACCGCGGCGATCATCAATGCCGCCGTGGATAACGCCGTGCGCAGCCAGACCACCTACATCGTCGTTCCCAACACGAACTATCAGCTGCTCTACGGAACGCTCCGTCCTGTCGGCACGCAGTCGACAACGTTCTCGGTGATCGCCAATGACGATGAGATCGAGATCACGGCCAACTGCGACCGGGGCACCCTGGACGGCCGCAATCCCCGCACCCGGGATGAAGCCGAACTGCTGAACGCCGCCTGCCAGGTGGCGTTCGGAACAGCCTGAACCCTGGCGAGATCCTGGCCGTCAGAGACGCGCCAGCAGTTCGGCTTTCTTGCGGCTGAATTCCTCCTCGGTGAGGATTCCCCTGGCCTTGAGCTCGCCCAGTCGCTCCAGGGCGGCATAGGGATCGTCCGCTTCACCACCACCGGCGGCGGTTCTCTGGTTGGCGTTGCACTGCGCCGGTTCCGATCCCGCAGTGACCTCCGGGAACTGGGCCAGGGGCCGCTCCCCATCCGCCGTGACGAGCATCAGCGCACCGCTGCCGCTCTGCAGGACCAGCCCGCGGATCACCTGCTCCCCCACATCGAACACCCGGTAGCGACCACCCTGTTCCACGGCCAGGCGGCCGATTGCCGGAAAGATTGCGTAGCGCAGATCGTTCTGGGCGCCGCTGGAGGTCGGGCTGCCGAACTCCGCGGGCCACCAACTCTGCTGAGGAGCCATCGGCTGCATGGGTGCCATGGGAGCCATCCCCATCCCGCCCATCGGCTGCATGGCGATGCCACTGCTCTGCTGCTGAGCGCCAGCACCGCTCTGCTGTTGCTGGCCGAAGCCACCGGCCGACGAGAAGCTGCTGAGACTGACGTTTCCGGCCGGGGTGGTGAACACCACACCGCCGCCGCCCTGCTGCTGGCCGAAGCCGGCGATGTGGTGGCCGCCGGTGTCGTACACGTTCACCTGGCCGTTGACGTCCACCGCCAGTCGCCCGGCGTTGGGGAAGTAGGCGTAGCGAACGTTGTTCTGTTCGCCGGTGGCGCTGGGGGCTCCCAGTTCGGCGGGCCACCAGGTGTCGCGGGGGTCTGGCACAAACAGCGGCGCCCCCGGCATGGCTGGGTAGGCGGATGTAGGGGTGTGCGAGCTCTGCTGCTGGAATCCGCCTCCGCTCTGGTGCTGAAAACTGTGGCTCACGGGTGCCGTTGCCGTGGGGTGGGCGGCGAGGGCAACCGAAACGTCCCGGCAGAGGCCATCCACCCGGGACTTGAGGGCGTTGTTGAACATGTCGCCGATCATCAGCATGCCGCCGGGCATCCACTGGCCGGAGCCGCCGAATTCGGGATGGTTGAACTGCGCCATGCCGCCGCGACTGCGCAGCATGGCCTGCATCATGTGCGCCACGGCGCTGGCGCTGAACCCGTGGCGCTGGCCGAGGTCCTGGGCAACCTGGAGGCCTTCCTGGGTGATCTGGTCCATGGTGGTGCGCTCCGTTCCGCGACCCTGTGGTGTCAGGGTCTGACATCCATCTCACTTCACCCTATGCAGGCCCGGGATGAGGGGCACCTTTGATGCTCAGGGGCGCACCTGCGGAGCTGGAGGTGAGCAGTGAATCCGGCTCAGCCTGCCGCCGAATCCGCGTCCTCGAACAGGGCACGCCAGCGGCGCTCCTGCTCCTCTGCGGCCGTGGTGCCCTCGGCGGGGAAGTGCTGCAGAAAGTCCTTGTCGGCGCTCGGCTGGTAGGGACCCTGCTTGAGCTCGAACAGCACCGCGTCGGGGGTGAGGGCCACCAGGGTGTGGAACTGCCCCTCGGCCAGCTCGATGCCGCGCAGGGGCCCGTCCGCCTCCAGCCGCTGGCGGCTGATCACCTCACCGGCGGCATCAAGCACCAGCAGGCCGATCGCCCCCTGCAGCACCAGGAAACACTCGAAGCCGCTGCCAGCCTGCTCGCGCAGGTGGCGGTGGGGGCGCACGTAGGTGCCCGGCTGCAGCACGTTCAGGAAGCGCTGCACCAGATCGCTTTCCCGGTGCAGGTTGTGGTTGCGGCGTCGCCGCGGTGCCTCTCGGGCCTGGGCGGCCACCGCATCGAAGAGCTCCTGATCGATGCGCTTGAGCCGGGGCACCTGCACCCGGGGATGGAGCAGCTGATAGCCGAGCTGGTGCAGGCGCCGGTTGCTGATCCGGCGGTCTGCCGGAGGGGTGGCGGTCGCGGCCGCCGGATCCCAGCGCACCGGCTCCAGGCCGCCGGCCGCCAGCACCCGATCGAGCAGGTCGGCCACCGGCAGCGGCTCGTCGTCCACCAGGTTCACCACCCCGTCCCAGCCGCCGTTGACTGCGGCGGCGATGGCGCCCACCACATCGTCGCGGTGGATCCAGCTGCTGTGCTGGCGGCCGTCCCCGGGGCGGGTGGCGCCGGCCAGGCGACGGAAGCGGTCGCCCAGCTCCCGGCCCGGCCCGTGGATCGCTCCCAGCCGCAGCACGCACACCCGCCGCCCCGGAGCGCGGCAGCGGCCCAGCAGCTCCTCGCTCTCCAGCAGCACCCGCCCGTGATCGTCACGGGGGCTGGCGGGGGTCGTCTCGTCCACCCAGGCGCCGCTGGCGTCGCCATACACCGAGCAGCTGCCGGTGTAGACGATCTGGCGCAGGTTCGGCAGCTCCTCCACCAGAGCGGCGAGGGCGGCGAAGCCGTCGCGGTAGGTGGCGCCGTAGTCGTCGGCGCTCACCAGCCGGTCCCCAGTGGGGGCCAGGCAGAACACCGCCACCTCAGCGTCCTGGAGGGCCCGGCGCAGCGCCACCGCATCGCCTGCCCGCAGCACGTCCACCCGCTCGGCTAGGGCCGCCATCTGCGGCCGCCGGTCCTCCCGGGTGGTGGTGACGGTGAGCCGCACCTGCGGATCCTGCCGCCAGTGGCGCGCCAGGGCGGTGCCCACGTAACCACAGCCCACGATGGTGATGCGCATCGGCTGCGGCACGGGCTGGGGCGACCCTAGTCAGGCCGGCGGCAGGGACGGTTGTCCGCCCTCTCCACCAGGGAGCGCCTATCCGGTCGCAGCCCCACAATGAAGATTCATCCGCGGCGCTGAATCCATGGCCCCGATCCAACCCTGGAGAAGTGGACCTCCCTCGGCGCTGGTGGCACCGGTGCTCGGGCTGGCGGCTGTGGGTGCCCTGGTGGTTGTACCCCTGGTGGCGCTGGCGGCCATTCCCCTGGTGATGGCTGCCGTGATGGCGGTGGGTGGCGTGCTGGCGGTCGGCCTCAGCATCTGGGCCCTGATCGAGGGTCTGGCGGCGTTCGAGCGCTGGCTGGAGACCAACCCGCGCTTTCACCGCTGATCCGCAGCTGAGTCTCCCTTGATGCGCCTGCGGTGAAGGGCATCTGGGTGCTGGGCGACCAGCTTTCGCAGGCCCAGGCGGCCCTGGCTGCGGCCGGGCCGGGCACGGCGCCGGTGTTGCTGCTGGAGAGCACATCGGCAGCGCGGAATCGGCGCTGCCACCGCCAGAAACTGGTGCTGGTGTGGAGCGCCATGCGCCATTTCGCCGCTGAACTGGCGGCTGCCGGCTGGACGGTGGACCATCGCGAGGTGGAGAGCTTCAGCGCAGGTCTTGCGGCCTGGATCAGTGAGCGCGGAATCACTGAACTGCACCTGATGGAGCCGGCGGAGCGGCCGTTCCGGGCGGCGATCCTGCGCGCCGTGACGGCGCTGGGGCCCGGCGCGCCGCAGCTGGTGTGGCATCCCTCCAATGCGTTTCTGTGGAGCCGGGAGGAGTTCGCCGCCTGGGCGGGGAACTACCGGCAGCTGCGCATGGAGCTCTTCTACCGCGCGGGCCGGAGGCGCTTCGGGGTGCTGATGGACGCCGATGGCCAGCCCCTGGGCGGGCAGTGGAACTACGACCAGGCCAACCGAAAGCCACCCGCCAAGGACCTGAAGGGGCCTGAGCCGCTCTGGTTCGAGCCGGACGCGGTGACCCGGGCCGTGATCGAGAAGGTGGAGCGGGTGTCGGCAGAACTGAAGGCCTCAGGCAGTCCGCCACTGCCTGGGGATGCGGAAGGTTTCCGCTGGGGGGTGAACCGGCAGCAGGCGCTGGACGTGCTGGAGCACTTCATTACCACCCGGCTGGATGACTTCGGGCCGTATCAGGACGCGATGGTGAGCGGCGAGCCCACGCTCTGGCATGCGCTGCTCTCGCCCTACCTCAACCTGGGGCTGCTGCATCCGCTGGAGGTGCTCCGGCGGCTGGAGGAGGCGGGCCGGCAGCGGGGCAGTCCACTGGCGGGACTGGAGGGGGTGATCCGCCAGATCCTGGGCTGGCGGGAATACACCCACGGCCTTTACTGGTGGTTCGGGCCCGACTACGGGCACAGCAACCATTTCGGCGCCGACCAACCCCTGCCGGCCTGGCTGGAGCGGCTGGGCGGCAGCGGCATGGCCTGCATGGACACGGTGCTGGGCGAGCTGGAGAGCAACGGCTATGCACACCACATCCAGCGGCTGATGGTGCTGGCCAACTACGGCCTGATCGCCGGCCTGGATCCGCAGGCGCTCACGGCCTGGTTCGCACGGATGTTCATCGACGGCTACGACTGGGTGATGCAGACCAACGTGCTGGGCATGGGTCTGTTCGCCGACGGCGGCCGTCTGGCCAGCAAGCCCTACGCCGCCAGCGGGAACTACATCAACCGCATGAGCACCTACTGCAAGGGCTGCCGCTACAACCCGAAGCAGCGCAGCGGCGACAGCGCCTGCCCGTTCAACGCCCTCTACTGGGACTTTCTGGCCCGCCACGCCACGGAGCTGAGGCGCAACCCACGCATGGCGCTGGTGATGAAGCAGCTCGAGAAACTGGAGCCCGAGGATCTTGCGGAGATTCGCTCTGCTGCCGCATCGTTGCGCGGGATGTAAGGAGCACAGCCACTACATGGGAAACCCGCTGATCCAGCACTGGCTGGGAGCCCATCAACGCTTTTGTATCAGAGCAAACAGGTGGTTATCGGACCCGTGAACCAAGCTTACGTTGAAGGAGCTTTAGGTGACATGCTCTGCGCCACAGCGGGTTTGCAAGACTGTTGCGAAGAACCGGGGTGTGGTTCACAGAATGCTGGTCCGGGCTGGAGTGGTTCACGGAAACCATCCAATACGCGTTAGGCCCACATAAAGCATGAGCATCGCAGTCGGCAGAATGAAGTTCCGACCCCCCACAATTCCTTACGCACCGAGGTCAATTCAAAAAGGCACGCCGCTTAAGACTTTGCTCAACCAAGAGGCCATTGAGTGCTTGGCTCAAAACATCCTATACGTTCTCAAAGATTTTGAAGCCAAAGCATTCTGCGAGTGTGCTTTAAGAGATATAGAGTCGCTTGAACTAATGCAGACAGGCCAGCATATCGCAAAAGCCCTGCATCAATTCCTGCCCGGAAACTATTCAGAGGCGATTGCAATCATTCTAGCGTCACTCACGCCCGCACAAACAGAAGCAGAGGAATTCGGGCTGGCGGGGTTCTTCTATCTGCCGCACAGCTTCTTCGTTTCTGAATACGGGCAGGAACAGAAATACAACAACGGCAAAGATCCCTTTGAAACATCAATGGGGGCATTGTACGCATTAACCACACGTTTCACGTCAGAGTTTGCAATCCGCACGTTTCTCATCCATCAGCAAGAACGCACGCTGTCCAAATTCTTAGATTGGCTAACTGACCCTAACCCTCATGTAAGGCTACTTTGCACCGAGGGCACGCGTCCAAGATTGCCATGGGGGAAACGCATTCCTTCGCTTATCTCCAATCCGCTGCCAACATTACACCTGCTGGAAACTCTAAAGAACGACAAATCTCTGTATGTCCGCCGCAGCGTCGCCAATCATCTTGGAGACATCGCAAAAGACCATCCAGAAGTCGCATTTTCCATGTGTGAACGTTGGTTGAAGGGGGATGCATCCAAGGACCTACAGTGGCTTATTAGTCATGCGGTTCGTCATCCCGCTAAGAAGGGTGACCCACGGGCGCTAAAAATCCGTGCAGCAGCAAAAGGTGACTAGGTTGATCTGCATAAATTTTGGCCTAACAAGTCATTCCAGCGGACTGCCTCCGGCAGCCGCTGAATTCAAGCGTAAACATCACCACTGTCCAAGCCGCCATGCGGCAGACTCTGCGAGCAGCTCGACTCGCTTCAGTCGCGGGCATCCGAAACTGGGTCTGGCCTCTGGAAGAACATGGCAGCAAGCTTCTTCATGCCAATCACACGTCCAATTTCATAGAAGGCGAAAAAGGGCAGGAAGGCGATGACGATCATCAGCACACGAGCCGCAAGCTCATCGACGCCGAGGGAGGCCAGATCGCGCAGCCCGCTGATGCCGCTATGGCTGCGCAGCAGTCCCTCGATCAGATGTTCGAGGATGCCGAACAGCATCACCAGCACGCCGAAGAGGATCGACTTGTAGATCACGGGCACGATCAGCGGTTGCTGATCGAAGCGCCGGGTGAACCCAAACATCCTGCCGACAAGGATCACCTTGGCGACGACCAGCGCTTCGATCAGGGCGATCCCGTAGTGCAGATAGGTCACACCGGTTTCTGCGAGCACCAGGCGGCGATACGTGGTGAACGAACCCAGGAAGAACCAGAGATAGAGTGCGGTGAGTGAGAAGACCCTGAGTTCCTCGAGAGCACGCTGTCGCAGACCCGAAGCTCTGGCCGACTTCATCGACTTTCTCGCGTTCACACCATGACGGACAGAGAGCCGTCAGGGTAAGCAACGGCCCATGGCGTGGTCCTGCCATTGCAAAGAACGGGCTCAGCCGGCCGAGGATGCCAGGGCGATGCGCTCCCGGCCCAGGCGCTCCACCAGCCGAGCGAGCAGCGCCCGTCTGGCAGCCTCGTGGCGCCCAGCCACTGTGGTGAGCAGCACGCTCAGCCACACGGCGTCGATCGTGACCTCGCTCACCCCCCGCACCTGGGGCGGCTGGAGCAGCAAGGGTTGCCAGGCGGAGTCGGCGGCGAAGGCGGCCACTTCCTGGCGCACAACCTCCAGGGCCTGAGGCAGATCGAGACCGCCGGGGGCGAGCGGCAGCCTGAGCTCGGCACCGCTGCACAGCTTGGTGTGGTTCACCACGGGCTCGCAGTTGCTGTTGGGCACGGTCATCACTCGGTTGTCGGCACCGCGCAGCTCCGTGCTGAGCACCCCGAGGTCCACCACCTCTCCGGAGAGGCTGCCCAGATCCACGCTGTCGCCGATGGCATACCGATCGTCGAAGAGCACCACCAGCCCGGCGGCAAAGTCGCGCAGCAGGCCCTGGAACACGATCGCCAGGGCGCCGAGCAGGGCGCCGCTGGCCAGCACCGCACTGGCGGAGAGTGCCCGCACACCTGGGATGTCGGCCAGCACCCAGAGCACCAGCACGGCGAAGGCGGCCAGGTGGATCAGCCGCCGGTTCATCAGCTGCAGGCTGTGGCGCCGCTGATCCCGCCGGGCCTGGTGCTCCTCCGTGCGGTCCGTCCGGACGGCCCACTGGGTGAGCAGCAACCGCCCGAGCCCCCGCAGCAGGGCGACCGCCAGGGCCACCACCGTGAGCTTCAACAGCACACTCACGGGCAGCAGCAGCAGATCGAGCGCCAGCGGCAGCTCCCCGGGCACGGCGAAGGCCGCCACGCCGGCCATGGACACCAGCACAGCCAGCGCTGCGGCGAGCAGCAGCCGGCTGGGTGCCCCCGCCAGCGCCCGTCGCAGCTCACCGCGGACTCCGGGGGTGGTTGGCGGCGCTGCCATCGGGCGCTCCAGACGGCGGCGGGAGCGGCGCCAGAGGGCCAGCAGTCCCACCAGCAGAGCGGCCAGCAGCAGTTCGATCAGGGCAACCCGGCGCCATCGCCCCCAGATCTCGGCCGGGGTAAGGATCCGTCGCGCGAATCTCAGCTGCCGCTGGAGCAGGGAACCCCACAGCCGCGCCAGCTGCTCGGGGGTGGTGCCGTTGAGACGGGCATCCTCCGCGGTGACGGTGAGGAGGGGAAAGTTGCGCTCCCTGCCTGGCAGCCGGGCCTGGAGGATCACCTCCCCACCGGGCTGGGGCAGGGCCTCGATCCAGAGAGCGTCCGGCCTGCCGCCCAGGCCGAGCCTCGCATCGCTGCACGTGTCCTCCATGTCGTGCAGGAACAATGCCTGCACGAACTTCACCGCCAGCGATTCACCCGGACTGCAGAAGCTGCGGGATCGATAGAGGAGGCTGAGGTTGCCCTCGATCACCCGGGCCCGCACCACGGCGTCGGTGCTGCCCCGGGCACCGCTGCCGAGCGAGGGCGAGGCCACGCTGAACATGGGGATGCCGAGGATCCGCACCGGGGCGAGGAGGAAACTGCCCGCTTCGATGGGGGCCTCGGTGGAACCCGCCTGAGGGGTGCCGGCCGCGGGTGAGGAGGAGCTACCGGCCGCCCGCAGCGGACTGGCCATCCCCAGCATCAGGGACAAGATCAGCGACAGCGCCAGGGCTCCCTGCCGTCCCCGGCCCCTGCGGCGGCCGGGAAGAAGTGAGGGAAGGATCCGGTGCACAGGCGGTGCCTGCCGCTGCCACCAGCCTGGCCGATGGCGGGGTGTGCGCCTCAGCCAGCCCCAACCTCGGTTGGCGCTTCCATCGATGGTTCCGCAGACGTTTCCGCAGACGCTTCTGATGATGGTCCCGACCGCGCCGGCTTCCATGGCGCCCGGTAGAGGCCCACGTCCACGCCGATGTGCTGATCGGGCCGGCCGGTGATCAGCAGGGCGGTGCGCTGGCGGGTGGCGATCTGCCACATCCACTTGCTGAACAGGGCGATGCGGTTCTCGGTGTCGGGAATGAAGGCCAGGTGCGCCAGGGCCCAGAGGATCCAGCCCGGCAGCCCCGTCACATGCCAGCCGCGCAGATCGGCCACGGCGTACCAGGGGCCGATCACCGCCATGCTGCCCAGGTCCACCCAGCGGAACGGCGCCATCGTCCGGACCTCCAGGCCGGCCAGAACGTCGCGCGCCACCCAGCCGCCCATCTGCACGGCCGGGCCGGCCATGCCCGGCAGCGGCCGCCCATCGGCGGTGTGGGCATAGGCGCAGAGATCGCCCACCGCCCGGATCTCCGGATGGCCTGGGATCGAGAAGTCGGGCTGCACCACCAGCCGGCCCCCCCGATCCACCGGGCAGCCGGTGCGCTCCGCCAGCAACCGGCCCAGGCGCGAGGCGCGCACGCCCGCGGTCCAGCAGATCGTGGCCGCCTCCAGCTCCTGCTCGCCGGCCGCTGCCGCCAGCCGCACCCGGCCCGGAGCGATCGCCTCCACCTTCGCCCCCAGGCGCAGCTCCACCCCGGCGGCCTCCAGGTAGCGGGCGGCGGCGGCCCCCAGCGGTTCGGCCATGGTGGGGAGCACGCGGTCCACCACGTCCACCAGGATCACGCTGCAGTCGTCCTGGTGCAGCTGCTTGAATTCGCGCCGCACGGCGCGGAGCATCAGTTCGATCAGTGAACCGGCCAGCTCGCAGCCGGCCGGGCCGGCACCCACCACCACCACCGTCTGCAGGAAACGGCGTCGCTGCGGGTCGCGGGTCTGCTCCGCCTCCTCCAGCGCCATCAGCAGCCGCCGGCGGATCTCATCGGCGTGCTCGAGGATCTTCATCGGCGGTGCCAGCGGCCGCCATTCCTCCCGCCCGAAGTAGGTGCTGCCCGAACCGGTGGCCAGGATCAGCCGGTCGTAGCCGTAGCGCTGGTCGTTGAACACCACCTCCCGCGCGTCGGGGTTGATGTCCGTCACCTCGCCCAGGAGGATCTGGACGTTGGGGGCATGGCCCACCATCTGGCGCAGCGGCGAGGCCACGTCCGCCTCGCTCACCAGCCCCGACGCCACCTGATACAGCAGCGGCTGGAACAGGTTGAAGTTGCGCTTGTCGATCAGCGTCACCCGCACCGGCTGCCGGGCCAGGGCATGGCAGGCCTTCAGCCCGGCGAAGCCGCCCCCCACGATCACCACATGGGGCCAGCTGCGCATCACCTCCTCGGGCGGGTCCAGCTCCAGGAAAAAACGTTCCATGGGCCGGCGCGGGCCTGAGGACCACCAGACCCTATGGAGGACCAGCTGGGGCTGCCTGTTGCTGTTCGCACCGGCACACCAGCACACTCCACTGCTGAGCCTGGGTTCCATCGGGTGGACCGTGGCTGAGGCCTCACTCCAGAGGCCGCCCCTTCCAGGTCCAGCCACGGCCGGTGCGGGTGCGCCACACCGAGGTGGGGCCGATGGCCGCCACCACCAGGCCGCCGGCGCCCATCAGCCACCAGTGGCGCAGCGGCAGGGCGAACTGCCGCTGCATCCAGAGGCGCAGCGCCAGCTGCAAGCCGATCCCCAGCACCGCCAGTGCCAGGGCTGTCAGCAGTGGCCCCCGCTCGGCCGGCAGGAGCAGCGCCGCGATCGCCGCCGCCGGCGCCAGCAGCCAGGGGGCGCTGAACATCAGCGCCACCACGGCAGCCGCGCCCAGGGCAGCGGGCACGTTGCCATCCAGCCCCAGCAGCCAGTTCTTGGTCCAGCCCTCCCACAGGGCCGGGAAGTCGGCATACATGCGCAGGTCGGCCGCATCCAGGCCCAGCAGGTAGCGCAGGCTGTGGCCGCTCTCCTTTATGCGCCGTGCCAGGGCCAGATCCTCCACCACCTCTCCCGCCACGGCACGGTGGCCGCCGATCGCCTCGTAGGCCGAGCGCCGGAAGAGCATGAACGGGCCCGCCGCGAAGGCCACCGGGCTGGCCGGATCGTTGGCTGCCTCGATCGGGAAGCCCAGCCCCAGCAGGCTCAGCATCAGCGGCTGCACCATCCATTCGGCCAGGCAGCCGCAGCTCAACCGCGGCGCCAGGCTGAGCAGATCGGCCCCCTCGGCCACCGCCTGCGCCAAGGCCCGCCGCAGCGCCACCGGCTGCAGCCGCACATCGGCATCCAGGAACAGCACCCAGTCGCTGTCCACCTGCTCCATCGCCCGGCTGCAGGGCCAGGTCTTGCCCACCCATCGCTCCCCCGCCGGCCGTGGGCCGGCGTCCAGCACCCCGAAGCTCTCCGCCGGAGCGGCCGCCTCTGCCAGCGCTTGCGCGGCCGCCTGGCGGCCGATCACCAGCGTGTCGTCGCTGGAGCCGTCGTCCACCAGCAGCACCCGCCAGCGGGAGCAGGGCGGCTCGCTGGCCAGCAGGCCGCTCAGGCAGGGACCGATGTTCGCGGCCTCGTTGTAGGCGGGTACCACCACCGTGAGCGAACCCTCCGGTGGCGGGGCCTGCTCATCCGACTTTGACAGGACCGCCAGCCGGGGCGCCCGCGCGAACACCCGGGCCAGGCCCCCCAGCAGGATCGCCAGCCCCAGGACCGCCGCGGCGCTCAGCAGCAGCAGGGTCCAGGCCAGGGTCGCGCTGGCCTGCTCCGCGCCGGGGATCACGCCGGCTCCAGGCGGTAGAGATCACCGCGGCGCTGTTCGCCGGAGGGAATCGCCCGGCGTGCCAGGGCCACCTGCTCAAGATCCAGCTCGGCATGCAGCACCTGCTCCCCCATGCCGGCCTCTGCGATCACGGTGCCCCAGGGGTCCACCACCAGCGAATGGCCGTAGCTCGGATAGCCCTCGCCACCGGGCGGGCGGGCGCTGGAGCAGGCCAGCAGGAAGCACTGACTGTCCACCGCCCGGGCGCGCATCAGCAGGTGCCAGTGGCGCGGGCCGGTGGTGGTGTTGAAAGCGGCCGGACAGGCCAGCAAGGAGCAGCCATGGCGTTGCCGCATCAGCAGGGCCAGCTCCGGGAAGCGGATGTCGTAGCAGATCAGCAGGCCCAGGACCGGCGGGTCCGCCAGGCCCGTGGCCAGGGGGTCGCCCATGCCGTCCAGCACCGTGAGCTGCTGGCCGGGGCTGAGGCTGTCGGATTCGCGGAAGCGGATGCCGCCGGGCACATCCACATCGAAGAGGTGAAGCTTGCGGTGCTTCGCCAGCAGCAGCCCCTGCGCATCGATCACGGTGGCGGTGTTGTAGAGACGCCCCTCGGAGCCGCGTTCTGGGATCGAACCGGCGATCACCGCCACCCCATGGCGCCGGGCCAGCCGCGCCACCATCGCCAGTGACGGCGAGGGGCCGTCAAGCAGGGAGATGCCGGGCTCGGGCACCGGCTCGGCGTAGGCCCCGAAGCGCTCCGCCGCGTAGGGGGCGTTCCAGATCTCCGGCAGCATCAGCAGCCGCGGCGCCGGCTGCCCCGCCGGGGGCTGCAGCGCCCGTTCCAGCCAGGCCTCGGCGTGGCGGCGGTTGGCAGCGGCGTCCTCGCCGGCCTGGAGCTGCACCAGCGCCACCGGCAGGCGATCGGCCCCCCGGTTCGCCGGGCTGGCAGCGGCGGCGGCAGAGACTGCGGTGGTGGCGGCAGCCTGCACTGGATGCCCCAGCCGTCTGGCGATGGCGGCGATGGCCTCCTCCACCGTGGTGCACACCAGCACGCCGGCATCGAGGGAGCTGAACAACTCGATCCAGGGCTGTGCGGCCGCCAGCAGCACCAAGGGCCGGCCGGCCTTGAGCGCATGGGCGGATTCCGACGCCGTCCCGGCGCCGCCGCTGCCGCACACCACCACCACATCGCTGCTGAGCACGTTGATCACGTTGCGGGCCTGGCCCAGACCGGTGAACAGGGCCACATCGAGGTCCGCCGTGGTCCCCTCCCGCCAGCCAGCGCCACCGTTCTCCGGCAGAACCCCCACCACGAGGTGGCCATCCACGGCCATGGCGGCGCGGCTGGCCGCCGCCATCACCCCGCTGGGCCGCCCGCCGGTGAGCAGGGCCCAGCCCTGCCTGGCGATGGCCCGCCCCAGCTCCTCCGCCAGCGAGAGATCCCGGGGGCTGGCCCCCTCTCCAGCCCCCATCACGCCGATCAGCGGGCGCCGCCGCTTGCCCATCACCCTCTTCAACCCTGCTGCTCCATAGCCTGGCCGCCATGGAGGCCGCAACGTCCTCACACCAGCCGGTGCATCCCATCCCCTGCCCCTGCTGCCTCTCCCGGCGGCAGGTGCTGGGACGGCTCGCCGCTGCCGCACTGACCGCTGGAGCCGGCCTGCTGCTGCCCCTGCCGGCAGGGGCCGAGGATCCGGAGGTGCCGGTTCTGGACGCCAGAGCACTGGTGCTCAGCTGCATCGACTTCCGTTTCGTGGAGCAGCTGCATGCCTTCCTGGCTCGGCAGCAGCTCAGCGGCGCCGTCGACTGGGTGGCCCTGGCGGGGGCGTCCCTGGCGCTCACGGGTTTTCCCCACCGCGCCGACGCCCGCGCCTTCTGGGATCAGCTGCAGCTCTCCAGCTCCCTGCATCACATCCGTGAGGTGATCCTGCTGGACCACCAGGACTGCGGCGCCTACGCCGCCATCCACCCGGAGCCTTTCGCCGACCCAGAGGCCGAGCAGGCGTTCCATGCCCGCACCCTGCGACGGGCGCGGGAGCAGATCCTGAGCAGGGATCCCCAGCTCACGGTTCGGCTCTACTACGCCCTGCTGGATGGAGCGGTGGTGCCGATCCCGGGCTGACCCCAGCCTTCCCCAAGCCAGCGCAGCTGACTGGCATAGGGACCCAGACCATCCAGGCAGGCGCTGCCGCAGTGGCAGCCGAGGCTGATCGCCTGGTGGGCGCTCCAGCCAGCGGCCAGCCCGGCGGTCACCCCCGCCGCGAAGCAGTCGCCGGCACCGTAGCTGTCAACCACAGGCCGCCGGCGCGGCGGCGCGGCAAAGGGCCCGAGC
>JBATEO010000111.1:0-3058 GCA_049664045.1 Prochlorococcaceae cyanobacterium | reverse complement strand
CTGCCCGGCCGGCCGCGCCTGGGCCGCCGCCATGCCCGCCTGGTTGTGGCCGAGCCCATCCCCGTGGCCGAGCCGGTTGCTGCCACCGCTGGGGGCAGCGACTCCCGCCGGCAGCTGGAAGCGCTCAACGCCCTGCTCGAGCAGCGGCTGCGCGGCTGCCTGCCCTGAGTGGCGCGCCGCCGGGCTGCGCCACAATCGGATGAGTGGGTGCCCCCCGGAGGACGCCATGCCCTGGTGGTTCGACCTGGTGCTGCTGGCCAGCGGAGCGGCGCTGCTGTGGAGCGGCATCCGGGAGCCTGATGACGTTTGGCAGCTGCTGCAGCTGCTGCTCGGCGTGGTGGCCCTGGGGGTGGTGCTGCTGGGCGGCCACCAGGTTCCGCTGGAGCTGCTGGCCCTCGGCCTGGCCCTGTGGCTGCCGAGCAGCTCCTGCCCCCACCTCTGGAGCCGCGATGGCCTGCAGCTCCCGCCTGAGCCCGACGCTCAGCAGCGCAGGCGCAGCGTGCGCGGCAGGTCCTCGGCGATCGCGCCCTCGTCGTCCAGGGGCGGGTAGTCGCGGCCCTGTCCGCGGCACCAGGCGGCCACCTCCGGGTAGGCCCACTCGAACAGCTGGCGCCGGTAGCGCTCTGGCTCCACCCCCTCCCCGGCCTCCGGCACCAGCCCCGCCGCCTGGCGCTGCCGCAGCGCCTCGAACAGCAGCGTGGCCGCCGCCACGCTCACGTTCAGCGACTGCACCATGCCCTGCATCGGGATGATCACGGCCTGGTCCACCAGGGCTGCGGCCTCAGCGCTCAGCCCCCACTTCTCCGCCCCCAGCACGAAGGCCGTGGGCCCGGTGAAGTCGCACTGGCGGTAGTCCACGGCCCCGGCGCTCAGGTGGGTGCCGTAGAGCCGGAAGCCCCGGCGCCGCAGCTCCGCCATCGCCGCCCCGCTGCCGGCGTGCAGGTGCAGCGGCACCCATTTCTGGCTGCCCTGGGCGGTGCTGTTGAAGGTGGGCAGGCGTCCCTCCAGGCACACCGCGTGGGCCTCCAGCACCCCCACCGCGTCGCAGCTGCGCAGGATCGCCGAGAGGTTGTGGGGCTTCTCCACCTGCTCCAGCAGCACCGTGAGATCGCCCATGCGCCGGTTCAGCACGGCCCGGAGGCGCTCGAAGCGGCGCGGCAGCAGCGGCATGGGGACGATCCGGGGTGGGCTAAGGCTGGGTCTTCGCAGTCTGCAGATGCGGCTGTAGGACAGCTGCCGAGACGACCCCCGCCGGGCCGCCGGCGGTCTGCTCGATGCCCAGCGCCATGCCCCGTCCCCAGGCCAGCTTCGATCAGTGCGTGTACGCGGCGGTGGCCCTGGTGCCCCGCGGCCGGCTCGCCACCTACGGCCAGATCGCCGAGCTGATCGGCGCCTACGGCTGCGCACGGCAGGTGGGCTGGGCGCTGCGGCGGCTGGCGCTGCCCTCGCCGGTGCCCTGGCACCGGGTGGTGAACGCCCAGGGGCGCATCAGCTTCACCCCCAGCCGTGAGGGCAGCGACTGGATCCAGCGCCAGCTGCTGCTGGAGGAGGGGATCGCGGTGGACGAGGCGGGCCGGTTGGCGCTGAGGCGCTATCTGTGGGTGCCGCCCGACGCGCTGCCGCCCCCTGTCCGCTCCCCTGCCGCCCCACCCCCCGGCTGACAGCGCCGCCATCGGCCTGGCGCCCCGCCGGCTGGCCTGGCAGGTGCTGCTGGCGGTGGCCGGCGGCGCCTACGCCGACCTGGCCCTGGAGCGGGAGCTGCAGCGCTGCGATCTCCCCCCCGCCGACCGCGCCCTGGCCACCGAGCTTGCCTACGGCGCCATCCGCCAGCGGCTGCTGCTGGACGCCTGGCTCGATGCCCTGGGCCGGGTGGCGGCGGCCCGCCAGCCCCCGAAGCTGCGCTGGCTGCTGCACCTGGGCGCCTACCAGCTGCTGTTCAGCCAGCGGGTGCCGGCCGCGGCGGCGGTGAGCACCAGCGTGGAGCTGGCCAAGCGCGTGGGCCTGGCCCGGCTGGCGCCGGTGGTGAACGGGATGCTGCGGGAGCTGCTGCGCCGCCGTCAGGGTCTGGTACCCCCGCTCGGGCCCGGCCTGGAGCCCTGGCGCGGCCTGCCGCTGCCCGAGGACGCCTCCGCCAGCCTGGCCCTGCGCCACTCCCTGCCGCCCTGGGTGGCGCACCTGCTGCTGCAGTGGCTCCCCCCCGAGCGGGCCGAGGCCTTCGCCCGGGCCTGCAACCAGCCGCCGCCCCTGGAGCTGCGCGTGAACCGGCTGCGCGGCAGCCGCGAGGCCCTGCTCGGCGAGCTGGCCGCCGCGGCCGTGGCGGCAGAGCCGCTGGCGGGTGCGGGGCTGGAGCAGGCGATTACCCTCCAGGGCCGGGTGGGGGATCCGCGCCAGCTGCCTGGCTACGCCGAGGGGCGCTGGTGCGTGCAGGACCGCAGCGCTCAGCGCATCGCCCCGCTGCTCGCCCCCCGCCCGGGAGAGCGGGTGCTGGACGCCTGCGCAGCCCCCGGCGGCAAGAGCACCCACATCGCCGAGCTGATGGGTGATCAGGGGGAGGTGTGGGCGGTGGACCGTTCAGCGGCGCGGCTGCAGCGCCTGGAGCGCAACGCCACGCGGCTGGGGCTGCACTGCATCCGCACGCTGGCGGTCGATGCGGCCGACCTGGCCGCCCTCAGGCCCGAGTGGCGCGGGCACTTCGATCGCCTGCTGCTTGATGCCCCCTGCTCGGGGCTGGGCACCCTGTCCCGCCATGCCGACGCCCGCTGGCGCGTCACCCCGGCGGCGATCGACGAGCTGGCGGCCCTGCAGCGGCGGCTGCTGGAGGGGGTGCTGCCGCTGCTGCGGCCCGGCGGCGTGCTGCTCTACTCCACCTGCACCGTGCATCCGAGCGAGAACGGCGCGCTGATCGATGCCTTCCTCGCGGGCCATCCCGGCTGGAGCGAGCAGCAGCGCCAGCAGTGGTGGCCCGGTGACGGCGAGGGGGATGGCTTCTTCGCGGCCCGGCTGCTGGCACCCCAGGGGCCGGCCGAACCCGAGGCCTCGGCCTGAGCTCAGGGTTCGG
>JBATEO010000110.1:0-8393 GCA_049664045.1 Prochlorococcaceae cyanobacterium | reverse complement strand
GGCCCAGCCTGCTCAGCCGCCGCCGCTCGGCGGCCGTGACCTCCCGCCAGTCGCCCGGGGCCAGACCCTCCAGGCTGAGGGGCGGGTGGCCATCCATCAGGTCGATGGCAACCCGCAGCAGCCGCAGGGTGGGATAGCCCACCGCCGCGGTCATGCGCCGCACCTGGCGGTTGCGGCCCTCGCGCAGCTCCAGCTGCAGCCAGCTGGTGGGGATGGCCCGGCGCATGCGGATGGGCGGATCGCGTTCGGCCAGCGCCGCTGCCTCGATGACAGCGGCTGAAAGGGCCTGGGCCCGGGCCGGCCGGGTGAGGCAGCCCTGCACCAGCACGCCGTCGGCCAGATGCTCCAGGGCCTGGGGATCGGCGGTGATGTCGCCCTCCACCTGGGCCCAGTAGCGCCGCCAGTGCCCGCAGGCCGGGTCGGTGAGGCGCCGCTGCAGGCGGCCGTCGCTGGTGAGCAGCAACAGGCCCTCGCTGTCGGCGTCGAGCCTGCCGGCGGCGTACACGTCCGGCACCGGGATGAAGTCGGCCAGGCAGCACCAGTTGCTGTTCGGTTCAGGCGTGAACTGGCTGAGCACCCCGTAGGGCTTGTGGAAGAGGAGCGTGCGCGCTTCAGGAGCGGCGGGCATTCCAGAGGTTCACCACACCAATCGAGATCAGCAGCAGGCCCAGGTCCATCGAGAGGGGTGGCAGCACCATGGAGGACCGGACCCGCAGGATCCGCTGTGAGGAGGGCCGACCCTACCGCCCGTGCGGTGGGGGTGAGCGGGCCACCTAAGCTGGCAACAGCTGTTACCTGGATTGAGCGCGCCGCTGCATGATTGAGACCTCTGGTGTGATCGAGAAGGAACAGGGCAATGGGTTCTACCTGGTGACCCTGGAGCAGCCCGCCGGTCACCAGTGCCTCTGCCGCGCCGCGGGCAAGCTCACCAAGTTCCGCATCAAGCTGCTCGCCGGCGACAAGGTGCTGGTGGAGATCAGCCCCTACGACCTCACCCGCGGCCGCATCACCTACCGGGAGCGGAACGCCAGCGCCGGGCCCCGTCCCGGCGGCAACCGTCCGGGGGGGCCGAGGCGCCGCTAGGCGTGCACGCCCAGCAGGCTCTCGATCGCGGCCTTGAACTCGCTGCGCTGCTTCACGCCCTTGAACTGCTGCTTGAGTTCCTTCCGGAAGAACAGCTGCACCGTGGGTGTTCCGGTGACGCCGGCCTGCTGGGCGATCTCCTGATCGGCCTCGATGTCGATCTCCACGCCCTGGGCGGCACCGCCGAGCTCATCGAGCACCCGCTTGAGCTGGGGCTTGAGCACGTGGCAGGGGCCGCAGGTGGGGGAGGTGTACACCACCAGCAGGGGCTTGTCGGTGTCGTGGTATAGCTTGCGCAAGGCGTAGCCCCCCTTCTGCCAGAGGGCATCGCCGTCGTAGTTGGCCTCGTCGCTCTCGGCCGTGCGCTTCGGTTCGCCCACCTCCTGGGGCTCCACCGGCTCACGCCTGACCTCCACCGCCAGGTTGTGGTGGCTGAGCCAGCGCTCCGCCGCCAGGGCCGCCTGGCAGCCGCTGCCGGCGGCGGTGACGCCCTGGCGCCACTCGGCATCGGCCACATCACCGGCGGCGAACACCCCCTCGACGCTGGTTTCCGGCCGGCCTGGTCTGGTCACCAGGTAGCCATGGTTGTCCACCTCCAGCTGGCCGCGCACCAGGCGGGTGTTGGGGGTGTGACCGATGGCGTAGAAGAGGCCCTTCACCGGCAGCTCTTCGGTGGCGCCGCTGATGGCGTCCCGCAGGGTGATCGCCTCCAGCCAGTCGGCGCCGCTGCAGTCCGCCACCTGGCGGTGCCAGTGCACGGTGATGTCGGGATTGGCCAGCACCCGGTCGGCCATGGCCTTGCTGGCGCGCAGCTGGCCTGAGCGCACGATCAGGTGCACGTGGTCGCCGTACTTGGTGAGGTACACGGCCTCCTCGCAGGCGGAGTCTCCGCCGCCCACCACGGCCACGGCCTGGTTGCGGAACTGCGGGGTGGCGCCGTCGCAGATGGCGCAGGCGCTGATGCCGCTGCTCCAGAAGCGCTCCTCCTGGGGCAGGCCGAGCCGGTTGGCGCTGGCGCCGGTGGCCAGGATCACGCTCTGGGCCTTGTAGGTGACCCCGTCGGCGGTGATCCGGAAGGGACGCTGCGACAGATCGATGGCGGTTGCGTCGGCCAGCACCAGGGTGGTGCCCCAGCGCTCGGCCTGGGCCTTCATCTTGTCCATCAGCTCGGGCCCCAGGATCCCGTCCGGAAAGCCGGGGAAGTTCTCCACGTGGGTGGTGGTCATCAGCTGGCCACCGGGAATACCGCCGTCCTGGAAGCCGGTGATCAGCAGCGGGTTGAGGTTGGCGCGGGCGGCGTAGATGGCGGCGGTATAACCGGCGGGACCCGAGCCCACGATCACCAGGTTCTCAACGTCAGGGCGAGGGATGTCAGGGCGCACGGCGGACACGGCTTATGCGGAGCGACTATGAGTTGACCATAGGCGATCAGCGGGCCATTCCGGGAGCCTCAGGCTCCGTGCTGGGTCTTTGCCGCGCGAAGGGCCTCGGCCGCGGTTTGACGCCCCGCGGCGAGTCCTTTAGATTTTGTTCAGATTTCCAGGAGGCCGTCCGTCTCCATGTCGCCGGCCGGGTCCATGGGCCCCGGGTCTCCGGCCATGCCTGCCAGGTTGCGGGGCACCATCAGCACGTTGGCGGCCATCAGCTCGGGATGGTCCTCCAGGCAGAGCAGCCACTCCCGGAACTCCTCGGTGAGGGCGTAGCTCTCCTCGTACTGCTCGAAGCAGTCGAGCGTCGCCTGCCGGGCCAGGGCCCAGCTCACGGCGACGGTGAGGCGGCGATTCCCGGTGGGGTCCATGGTCCGCGTCTCCGCGAGTGGCACCACGTTGCCTGGCGATCAGCCGAACTGACGTAGTGGTTGACACAACGTTGTTAACGCTTGGGTGAATTTCGGCCATGGCCTGGCCTTCATGCCCGCTTTGTGCTATGCGCTGCGCCTCGCGCCAGGCAGGAACGGCGGCAGCTCCGGCCCCCGCACCCGCAGCAGGCTTCCCACCCGTTCGTCGATGGCCTGGAGCGGCAGCTGGCCGCCCGTCGCGGCTCCTGGCTGGGGTTGTCCCTCGGCGGCCGGCCGGGGCCGCAGCAGATAGGGTTCGCTCAGCGACCAGCCACGGGCGTAGCCGATCAGCAGCGGATCGGCCGGGGCATACACATAGGAGGGCTCGCGGGGAATCCCCTCCAGGGCCGCCCGTTCGCTATCCATGCGCACCGCCCGGGTGATGGCCTGCAGGAAGCGGCTGCGGGTCACCACGGTGGTGAGGTAGGCCACCACCCGCAGCCGCGGCGCGTCGAAGCCCTCGGCGCACATGTCCACGCTCACCAGCCAGTCGGCCGCGCCGGCCTGGAACGCCGCCAGCCTCTCGGCGGCGTCGGGGTGCTGGGAGTGCACCAGCAGCACGGCATCGCCCTGTTCCTCCAGCAGCTGCCCCAGCCCCCGGGCGTGGGCGATGTCGCGGGCGATCACCAGTCCTCCGGCACCAGGGTGCCCCGGGCGCAGCCGCTCCAGGCGGCGCCGGGCGCCGAGCATCACCCGCAGGGCGATGCTGCCCCCATCCCCCAGCCGGATGGCGCGCCGTAGGTTGCGTGCCCGCCAGCTCTCCCGCGTCTCGGCGGAGAGCGGTGAGGTTTCCGTGCCGCCGTCCCCCTCCCCATCGGGGCCGGGCCGGCCATGGTCCACCCAGCCGTCCTGGAAGCGGAACTCCAGCGGCCGCACATCCCCGGCGGCGATCAGCTGGCGCGGCTCCACGCTGAGGTCGGGAACGATGTGCTCCACCACCTGATCCCCCTCCCGCACCGCCTGACGGCGGGCGGCGCAGAAGGCCAGGTTGTCGGCCCTGAAGGGCGTGCCTGTGAGCCCCAGCCTCAGGGTGGCGCCCGCGCACAGGCGGCTGAAGGCATGGCCCCAGGCCGCCGCTTCCGGTTCCTCCGGATCGAGTCCGAGGTGGTGCACCTCATCGGCGATCGCCAGCCAGGGGCCGTCGCCTGCGCCGGACCAGTGTTCCTGCAGCGTGTCCACGTGGCGAGCGGCGGCCTGGTAGCTGAGCAGCAGCCCGTGCGCACCAGCTCCCGCGGCCTGCGTCCCGCCGGCCAGCCGGGGATCCCAGCTGCGCAGCTCCAGCCCCAGGCCGGCGGCGGCCTGGCACCACTGGCGGGCAATGGAGCTGCGGTGACAGAGCACCAGGAAGCGCTCCAGCCGCCCCTCCCGCAGCAACTGCCGGAAGCTCAGCAGGGCGCCGAGGGTCTTGCCGGCGCCGGGGCCGGCGTGAATCAGCACGTCGTGGCCGCCGCCCGTTGGCCGCACCAGGCGGGCACGCAGCAGCTGCACCAGCTGGCGCTGCCACTGGCGGGGTTCGATCCGCGTGCCCTCGATCCCTGTGGCCTCATGCCGCGCGGCCTCGATCCGTGCGCTGCGGTCTGCCACGTCCGGCTTGGGGCGTGGCAGGGGCTGGAGCTGAAAGGAGAGCGGCGGTTCCATCCCTGCGTCCCGGGAGGCTGTGCCCAAGCAGCCCATTGTGCGCCCCTCGGGCCGATGCGTGTTCTCACCCATGGCCCCGCAGGCGGTGCTGCCTACCTTCGGGCCAGGCGGGGTTCACAGCCAGCGCTCAGCCCTCACGCCCAGCCTGTACGCCCATCCAGGACCACCCAGCCGTCACGCCCCGGAACCCCACAGCACCCTCGCCGGTTCCCATCGCCGCTTCCAGTCGCCATGCCCCGCCCGTCCGACCATCTGCACCGCCATGGTCCGCAGGGACCGGGCCGGCCCGCCGACGGCCGGCGGCGTCACCTCGAGCGCAGCTGGCGGCGGCAGTGTGACATCGACCCGATGATCCTGCGTGCCCGTCAGCTGCGCAGCCAGGGATCGCTGTCCCAGGCCGCCAGCGTGGAGCAGGAGCTGCTGCCGTTGTTCTGAGGGTTGTTCTGAGGGTGGTCGGGTCTGAGGGCGGTTTGGTGGGTAAGTGCCCACATTGGCGCCCGAACCATTGCCGGTGCCGTGCCCACTGCCGCCTAATGAAAGGTTGACCCGTGCATGCGCCTGCGTTGACCCATCTGCTCATCCCCAGGGAATGGTGCCCTGGGGAGGCCCGCGTGGCGGCCACCCCGGAAACGGTGCAGCGCCTCACCGCCCGGGGGCTGAATTTCCATGTGGAGGCGGGGGCCGGGGCGGCCTCCGGCTTCAGCGACGACGACTACAGCCGCTCGGGGGCCAGGATCACCGAGCCCGGCAACGGTGTGTGGGGCGAGGTAGACGGCGTGCTGTGCGTGCAGCCGCCGCCGCCGGAGCTGCTGGAGCGGCTGCGCACCGGTGCCCTGCTGGCCGGCCTGCTCTCCCCCTACCGGGCCCTGGAGCTGGTGGAGCTGCTCAACCGCCGCCAGGTGTCGGCCCTGGCCCTGGAGCTGCTGCCGCGCATCAGCCGGGCCCAGTCCATGGACGTGCTCTCGTCTCAGGCCAACATCGCCGGCTACAAGGCGGTGCTGCTGGCGGCGGCCGCCCTGGATCGCTACGTGCCGATGCTGATGACCGCCGCCGGCACGATCCAGCCCGCCCGGGCCCTGATCCTCGGGGCCGGGGTGGCGGGGCTGCAGGCTCTGGCCACGGCCCGCCGGCTCGGTGCCGTGGTGGTGGTGAGTGATGTGCGGGCCGCCGCCCGCGAGCAGGTGGAGTCCCTGGGCGGGCGCTTCCTGGCGCCACCGGAGCAGGAGCCGGCCCCGGCGGAGCAGGGCGGCTATGCGCAGGCTGCCAGCGAGGCTTTCCTGGCGGCCCAGCGGCAGCAGCTGGCCGAGCAGCTGGCCCAGGCCGACATGGTGATCTGCACCGCCCAGGTGCCGGGCAGGCCGGCGCCGCGGCTGATCAGCGAGGAGATGCTCGACCGGATGCGGCCCGGCGCGGTGCTGGTGGATCTGGCCGTGGCCCAGGGCGGCAACTGCGCCGGCACCGTGGCAGGGCAGACGGTGCTGCGCAAGGGCGTGACCCTGATCGGCGCCGATGCCCTGCCCAGCAGCGTGCCCCACCACGCCAGCGCCCTGTATGCGCGCAATCTGGCGGCGCTGCTCGAGCACCTGATGGGCCTTGGGGAGCAGGCGGAGGGCACGCCCCTGGCGCTGGAGCTGGAGGATCCGATCGTGGCCGGCTGCCTGGTCACCCACGCCGGCAGCTGCCGGCGCCCGGATGTGGTGGTGGGGTCTGAGGCGCTGGTGGGGGCAGGGGCATGAGCGGCTTCTCCCAGGCCCTGTGGGTGCTGCTGCTGGGCAGCCTGCTGGGGCTCGAGCTGATCGGCAAGGTGCCGCCCACCCTGCACACGCCGCTGATGAGCGGCGCCAACGCCATCAGTGGCATCACCGTGCTGGCGTCGCTGACGCTGCTGGCGCGGGCGGGCGACAACCCGGCGCTGCTGCTGCTGGGCGCCGTGTCGCTGGGCTTTGCCCTGTTCAACGTGGTGGGCGGCTTCCTGGTGACCGACCGGATGTTGGCCATGTTCCGCCGCCCCGGCGGCCGGCCGGGAGCCGGCAACACAGGAGGTCGCTGAGATGGCACCGACCCTGATCGACCCCACCCTGATCGAACCGACGCTGATGGAACCCACGCTCATGGAGTCGATGGTTGCGCTGCTGCCAGCCGCGCTGGATCTGGTGGCGGTGCTGCTGCTGGCCCTTGGCATCAAGGGCCTCTCCAAGGTGCGCTCGGCCCGCAGCGCCAACGGCCTGGCGGCCCTGGCCCTGGGCCTGGCGGTGCTGGGTCTGCTGTTCGACCTGCAGCCGCCGCCGCTGGCCTGGGCGGGAATCGCTGCCGGGGCCGCCGCCGGCGGCCTGCCGGGACTGATCATGGCTCGGCGGGTGCCGATGACGGCCATGCCCCAGACCGTGGCCCTGTTCAACGGCTGCGGAGGTCTCGCCTCGCTGCTGGTGGCCGTGGGTGTGGCGCTCTATGGGGGTGTCGGCGCCGATCCAGCAGCTGATGGTGCGGCGCTGGCGGATGGCGCGGCAGCGCTGGTGGAGCGCATCTCGATCGCCATCTCGGTGTTCGTGGGTGCCATCACCTTCACCGGCTCGCTGGTGGCGATGGCCAAGCTGGAAGGCTGGATCGACACTCCTGCCTGGACCCAGAGCCGCCTGCGCCACGGCGTCAACATCGCCCTGGCGCTGGCGGCCCTGATTGGGGTGGTGGCCCTGCCCGCCGACCCCGCCGGCGCGCCGCTGTGGCTGCTTCTGGTGGTCTCCAGCCTGCTGGGCGTGGGTGTGACGCTGCCCATCGGAGGCGCCGACATGCCGGTGGTGATCTCGCTGCTGAACAGCTATTCCGGCGTGGCGGCGGCGGCGGCGGGCTTCGTGGTGGGCAGCCAGCTGCTGATCGTGGCCGGCGCCATGGTGGGCGCGGCCGGCCTGATCCTCACCCAGGTGATGTGCACGGCCATGAACCGTTCGCTGCTGAACGTGCTCTTCGGCGGTGCCCTCGGTGCCGCCGCGCCTGGCGGGGCCGGCAAGGGCGACGGCGAGGACGGCGGCTACAGCCGCATCACCAGCTGCAGCGCCGAGGAGTGCGCCCTGGCGCTGGAGTGCGCCGAGCGGGTGGTGTTCGTGCCGGGCTACGGCCTGGCGGTGGCCCAGGCCCAGCACGCCCTCAGCGAGCTGGCCAAGTTGCTGCAGGCCAACGGCACCGAGGTGAGCTACGCCATCCATCCGGTGGCCGGGCGCATGCCCGGCCACATGAACGTGCTGCTGGCGGAGGCCGACGTGCCCTACGAGCAGCTGGTGGAGATGGACGCCATCAACCCCGAGTTCCCCCGCACCGACGTGGTGATCGTGCTGGGTGCGAACGACGTGGTGAACCCCGACGCCAAGACCGACAGCACCAGCCCCCTCTACGGCATGCCCGTGCTGGAGGTGGACCAGGCGCGGCAGGTGTTTGTGGTGAAGCGCAGCCTGGGGGCCGGCTACGCCGGCATCCGCAACGCCCTGTTCGAGCTGCCCCAGACGGCGATGCTGTTCGGCGACGCCAAGGCGGTGCTCAACGGGTTGCTCAGCGAACTGCGCGAGCTGGGGGTGGGACGGGTGAAGGCGGCCTGAGGTCGGCTGATGATGGGCGGATGCCCCCCTTCCGCCAGCGCTGGCCCTGGATCGGGCCCGACCTCCAGACCCTGCGCGACACCCTGCGGCCGCCGCGGCTGGGGCCTGACCGTGGCGAGCCGCTCGAGGTTGTGGTGGGCGGTGCCGCTCCAGGGGAGGACCCGCCGGCCTGCGGCGAACGCCTGCTGGTGCTGCGCGATCCGCCCCTCGCTCCCTGCCCGCGCGGCCTGGTGGTGCTGGTGCACGGG
>JBATEO010000109.1:0-6494 GCA_049664045.1 Prochlorococcaceae cyanobacterium | reverse complement strand
GCCCAGCCCCCTGCGGACTGCAACCAGCCTGGCCGCCGCCGCACCGCGGACTGGTTCCCGCCTGTCGCGCCTGGAGAGCCTGCGGCTGGGCCGTTCCGCAAACGGGTCCATGGCCGAGGACTCGGCCCAGTTGTCGGGCACCGGCGTGATCGCCCTGCAGGTGGTGCCCTACCGCCCCTGAGCCCAGTTCAGCGAGTGTCACCCGCTCCTTGCCCCACCCTGCCCCACCCCTTAACTTGCTCTTGTGTGAGGAGTGCGGAACGACCACTCCGGGGTCGAAACGAGGACAGACTCCCGGAGATCGTTCCAACCTTCAGCCCTGCCTTCGGCAGGGTTTTTTTTTGCCTTTTCCGACCCGTTCGCCTGGCCTGGAGCCGCTGGCTGACAACTGAGGAGTGAGGGCATGAAAAAGCCGGCCCCTAGGGGCCGGCGCAGCCGCTGCCGGTGGCAGCGAAGCCGATCAGAGCGCTGCGGCGATCACTTGATGGTGACCTTGCCGCCGGCCTCCTCGATGGCCTTCTTGAGGGCCTCGGCGTCAGCCTTGGAGATGCCCTCCTTGACGGCCTTGGGAGCGGCCTCCACGAGAGCCTTGGCGTCGCCCAGGCCCAGGCCGGTGGCTTCGCGCACGGCCTTGAGCACTTTGATCTTGGCGGCGGCGTCGAAGCCGTCGAGGATCACGTCGAATTCGGTCTTCTCCTCGACCGCCTCGGCGGCGGCGGCAGGAGCGGCGGCCATCACCACGCCGGCGGACGCGGCGGCGGACACCCCGAAGGCCTCCTCGATCTGCTTGACGAGCTCAGAGGCTTCAAGCAGGGAGAGGGTCTTGAGCTGGTCGAGAATCTGGTCAGTGGTAGCGGACATGGTTGGGAATCAGCAACAGATCTGTGGGAAACAGTCGGATCGAAGGGGCCCGGCAGGACCGATGACGGTGGCCGGCCTCAGGAGGCCGAACCCTCGCCGTCGGCGTGCTGCCTGAGCGCCCGGGCGAGACCGGAGGGAACTTCGTTGATGCCCACGGCAACCTTGGTGGCCACGGCGTTGATCGCACCGGCGATCTGGGCCATGAGCACCTCCTTGGAGGGCAGATCCCCGATGGCCTTGATGTCGTTCTGGGAGAGGAGCTTGCCTTCGAACAGGCCGCCCTTCACCTCCGACTTCTTGGTGTCCTTCTGGAAGGACTGCAGGGCCTTCACCGCACCACCCACGTCGCCCTTGACGAGCACGAAGGCGTTGGTGCCGGTGAGCAGGGATTCGAGTTCCGACCAGACGCTGTCGCCATCAATGGCCCGGCGCATCAAGGTGTTCTTGGTCACCTTGCAGATGCCGTTGCTGGCCTGCAGACGGGTGCGCAGGTCAGACATCTCCTTGATGGACAGGCCCTTGTAATCGAGGACCAGCGCCATTTCGGCTTCACCGAGGAGCCCCTTGAGCTCTTCGACGATCTGTTGCTTGTTCTCCAGAGTGCGGCCCATGGGATGAGGAACGGATCGGGGGAACAAGCTGGGTACGCGGCCCTGGACGCCGTCGCTCAGGAAGCGAAAGCTCGAGGCCGCTGCACGTTCCGCTGCCGATCAGCTCGCCGGCGGCATGGTGCCGCTGCTGCACTGGAGGCTGAAACCTGTCGCGTTCACCTCGGCAGGACTTACGCAATCCCGCCGGCAATGCGGCGGATCAGGCAACCTGCTGTCTGGGGTCGGGCGCGTGCCCGTCTGGCCGAAGCCAGCTAGCAACTCTACACAATGGCTGCAGCCCTAATCAAAAAGCCCCGCCGTAGGGCGGGGCGAGAGGCTCCGGTCGGGAGCGGACAACCTCCTGTCAGCCCTCCTGCTTGAGGTCCTGCAGGGCCGCGAAATCCACCTGCACCGAAGGGCCCATGGTGGAGGTCACGTAGAGGGAGCGCCAGTAGCGGCCCTTGGCACCGCTGGGTTTGTTGCGGTCGATGGTCTCCTGGAGGGCCTTGAGGTTGTCGAGCAGCTTGGCGGCATCGAAGCTCGCCTTGCCGAAGCGCACGTGCACGATGCCGGTGCGGTCAGCACGGAACTCCAGCTTGCCGGCCTTGAACTCGGCGATGGCGCCGGCCAGGTCGGTGGTGACGGTGCCGGCCTTGGGGTTGGGCATCAGACCGCGGGGGCCGAGCACCCGGCCCAGCTTGGCCACCTTGGGCATCATGTCCGGGGTGGCGATGAGCAGATCGAAGTCCATGGCGCCGCCGGCGATCTGGTCCACCAGCTCGTCGTCGCCGGCCAGGTCGGCGCCGGCGGCCTTGGCGGCGGCCACGGCCTCACCGCGGGCGATCACAGCGATGCGGATGCTCTGGCCGGTGCCGTGGGGCAGGGCCACGGTGGTACGCAGCTGCTGGTCGGTGTATTTGGGATCGATGCCCAGACGCACGTGGGCTTCGATCGTTTCATCGAACTTGGCGGTGGCGCTGGCCTTGACCAGCTCGAGGGCTTCGAGCGGGGCATAGGCCCGGTCCTGAACCTTGGCGGCCAGTTCGGTGTAGCGCTTGGAAACGGTGGGCATGGCAGGAATGGGGTGCGGGCGAACCGGCGAGGCGCGACAGAGACGCGGGGCAGCGGTGCTGCTCAACGGACCTGGCGAACCAACCTGGATCTCCCCCGATCAATGGGATGGATGGTTGGGCTGAGCCTGAGAGCTCAGTCGTTGACGGCGACGCCCATGTTGCGGGCGGTGCCTTCGATGATGCGCATCGCCGACTCCACGCTGGTGCAGTTGAGGTCGGGCAGCTTGGTCTTGGCGATCTCCTCGAGCTGGGCACGGGAAATGGCACCCACCGCTCCCTTGGAGGAGGTGGCGGCGCCCTTCTCGATGCCGGCGGCCTTCGAGATCAGCACCGAGGCGGGCGGGGTCTTGGTGATGAAGGTGAAGCTGCGGTCTTCGAAGACCGAGATCTCCACCGGAATCACATAGCCGGCCTTCTCCTGGGTGCGGGCGTTGTACTCCTTGCAGAACGCCATGATGTTGACGCCGTGCTGACCGAGGGCAGGACCCACGGGCGGCGCCGGGTTGGCTTTGCCGGCCTGGAGGGCCAGCTTGATCACGGCTACGACTTTCTTGGCCATCGTCTGGGGCTACTGGGCGGATCTGCGGATCACCCCCATCGCCGGGGGTGTGGCGGAAACGGCCGCCCTCCGCAGGGAGACGGCCGCTGAGCCGGGGCCAGGGCCTCAGCTCTGCTTGCTGATCTGGGAGAACTCGAGTTCGACCGGGGTTTCCCGGCCGAAGATCGAGAGCAGGGCCTTGAGCTTGTTGCGCTCGCCCGACACTTCGATCACCTCGCCCTGGAAGTCCTTGAACGGGCCGGCGGTGACCAGGATCTGATCGCCCTCGGCCAGGTCGACCTTGACCACGGCCTTCTTCTCCGCCGCCCGCTTGAAGATGCGGTCGACCTCCTGACGGGACAGGGGGCGGGGCTTGATGTGACCCCGGGCGCGGGCGGTGGCGCGGCGCTCCTCGGCCCCCACGAAATTGATCACGTTGGGGGTGCTGCGCACCGCCATCATCGTGTCCTCGTCGAGCACCATGCGCACCAGCACGTAGCCGGGAAACACCTTCTCCTCGGTGCTGGTGCGGTTGCCGTCCTTCTTGATCTTCACTCCCGGGGTCTGGGGAATCTCGATCTCGAGGATGCGGTTGTCGACTCCGAGGGTGACGGCCCGCTGCTCCAGGGTGGCCTTCACCTTCTTCTCGCAGCTGGAGGCCACCTGGACGGCATACCAGCGGGCCACCTGTGGCTTCTCCGCAGGTTCAGCCGCCGCGATCACGCCGGCGTCAGGGGCGGTGGGGGTCTCGGGCAGGATCTCGGACACGGTGTTCACGGGAGAAGTCAGGGTCGGCGGCTGGCGGACGGCGGAATCAGCGGAACAGCTGGGAGGCGACCCAGCCGAAGAAGCGGTCGATGGCGGCGATGGCGGCGGCCGACAGGCCCACCATCAGGATCACCGCCACCGACTCGCTGAACAGCTGCTGGCGACTCGGCCAGACCACCCTGCGCAGCTCATCGAGGGTGGCGGCGGCAAACCCCCCACCCGAGGCGGTGGCATCGGCCGCAGCCCCCTCAACCGGAAGGGGCTCCGTTGCCGTGGCGGCGTCCTGACTTGGCTGGGCGGGCTGGGTCGCGTCGGGCTCCACGGCGGGCTCGGCTGGGGTGGGCGATCGCGACGGCGCCATCACGCGCCATCGCGAGGGTTGACGTCTTCGCGTCTGGACAATCGACCACCCTACCGGAGGGCCTGGAAGCTCAGGTCCTTGCCGCCATCCTCGGCCAGCTCCACCCGCACCCCGCCGGCGCCGCTGAAGCGCTCCGCCAGCAGCTCGGTGGCCAGGGGGTTCTCGATGCGCCGGCGCAGCACCCGTCGCAGCGGCCGGGCCCCGTACTCCGGCTCGTAGCCCTGCTCCGCCAGGGCCTGCACCACCGGCTCCGCCACCACGAGCTCCAGCCCCTGCTCGGCCAGCAGGGCGCCCAGCTCCGCCAGCTGCAGGCGCACGATGCGCTGCAGATCCCCTGCCGCCAGGGGACGGAATCGGATCACCTCGTCGATGCGGTTGAGGAATTCCGGCCGGAAATGGCTGGCCAAGGCGGCCTCCACGGCCTGCTCAAGCTGCCGCTCGCGCTGCTCGGGATCACCTCCGGCGCGCGCGTTGTCGAGAATCGCCCGGCTGGCCAGGTTGCTGGTCATGATCACCACGGTGTGGCGGAAGTCCACCGTGCGGCCCTGGGAGTCGGTGAGGCGGCCGTCGTCGAGCACCTGCAGCAGCAGGTTAAAGACCTCGGGGTGGGCCTTCTCCACCTCGTCGAGCAGCAGCACGGCATAGGGGCGGCGGCGCACGGCCTCGGTGAGCTGGCCGCCCTCCTCGTAGCCCACATAACCCGGGGGAGCCCCCACCAGCCGGGCCACGGCGTTGCGCTCCATGTACTCGCTCATGTCGAGCCGCACCAGCGCCTCCTCCTCATCGAACAGGGCCGCGGCCAGGGCCTTGGCCAGTTCGGTCTTGCCCACTCCGGTGGGGCCCAGGAACAGAAACGACCCCACCGGCCGGGTGGGGGCCTGCATCCCGGCCCGGGCCCGGCGGATCGCCGCCGCCACCGCCGCCACCGCCTCCGGCTGGCCGATCACCCGCTCACCCAGGCGGGCCTCCAGCTCCAGCAGCTTCTGGCGTTCCCCCGCCAGCAGCCGCTGCACCGGGATACCGGTCCAGCGGGCCACCACATCGGCGATGTCACCAGCCTCCACCTGCTCGCGCAGGATCGACTCGCCGCTGCGCTGGTCGGCCAGCTGCTCGGCCTCCAGGGCCTCACGGCGCTGCTGCACGGCCTGCAGCTGGTCCACCTGCAGCCGGGCCACCTCCTCCCAGGCACCGTCGCGCTCGGCCTCGGCGATGGCCTGACGCAGATCCTCCTCCTGCTGAAACAGCTCGCGCAGCTCGGCAAGCTGCTCCCGCTCGCGCCGCCAGCGCTCCTGCACCCGCTGCAGGGCCTCGGTGGCCCGCTGCCGCTGCTGCTGCAGCGCCACCCGTTCCCCCTCCGGCGCTGCTTCGGCGGAGAGCAGGGCCAGCTCCACCCGCCGCAGCTCGGACTCGGCCTCCTCCACCGGCTGGGGCTTGGAGGTCACCTCCATGCGCAGCTGGGCGGCGGCCTCGTCGATCAGGTCGATGGCGGAATCGGGCAGGCTGCGGTCGCTGATGTAGCGATCGGCGAGGCGGGCGGCGGCCACCAGTGCGCCGTCGCTGATCGTGACGCCATGGTGCAGCTCGTATCGCTCCTTGAGGCCGCGCAGGATCGCCACGCTGGTCTCCAGGTCGGGCTCGCGCACCACGAGCTGCTGGAAGCGGCGCTCCAGGGCCGCATCCTTCTCGATGCTGCGGCGGTAGTCCTCGGGGGTGGTGGCCCCGATGCAGCGCAGTTCGCCCCGGGCCAGGGCCGGCTTGAGGATGCTGCCGGCATCGGCACTGGAGCGGTCGCTGCTCACAACGGTGTGCAGCTCGTCGATGAACAGGATCACGCCCGGATCGGCATCGCGCACCTCCGCCAACACGCCGCGCAGGCGCTCCTCGAACTGGCCGCGGAACTTGGCGCCGGCGATCAGGGCTCCCAGGTCGAGGGCCACCAGGCGTTGCCCCAGCAGGGCCTCGGGCACCTCACCGGCCACGATGCGCTGGGCCAGCAGCTCCACCACGGCGGTCTTGCCCACCCCGGGCTCGCCGAGCAGCACTGGATTGTTCTTGCTGCGCCGCGAGAGCACCTGGATCAGGCGCCGGATCTCGGCGTCGCGGCCGATCACCGGATCCAGCTCCCCGGCGCGGGCCGCGGCCGTGAGGTCGCGGCCGTAGCGCTCCAGGGCAGTGGGTTCGGCCTCCTCCACCTCCGGCGGCGGCTCAGGTGGCCGCGCCACGCCTGCGGCAGCACGGGGAGCCGCGGGACTGGCGGGGGCATCGATCCAGGCGTCCGCGCGCGGCGCCGGTGCGGGGGAGCG
>JBATEO010000108.1:0-20986 GCA_049664045.1 Prochlorococcaceae cyanobacterium | reverse complement strand
GCCGCGGCCAGGCTCCCCCCGGCCGGCTCGAGGCCCGGCTCGATCGCCGCTGGGTGCCGGTGGCGGCGACGCTGGAGCGCGATGGCGGCGTGCTGCGCCTGGATGGTTCCCCGCGCTCTTACACCTGGAGCGCCCGTGACTTCGCCCTTGCCGGCCTGCGCCTGGCGCTGGGTCCCACGGGCCGGTTCCAGCCGCTCCAGGGCGCTCTGTCAGGGTCCGGCGTGCTGGAGCTGCAGCCGCTGGCCTTCCGGGGCCGGGTGGACCTCGACCGGCCTGCCGTGCTGGGGCTGACGGCCCGACGGGTGGAGCTCGACGGCAGCTACCGCGACCGCCGCTACGAAGCCACCGGCCAGGTGACGGCCGACGGCGGCGGCGAACTCGATCTGGAGTGGAGCGGCTTGTGGCGGGGGGCCTATGTGGCCCGCTTCAGCGGCCGCGGTCTGGATGACGGTCTGGTGCGGCGCATGCTGGAGGCCTGGCCCCGCTGGCGCGGTGAGCCCGGCATCGACCCCGGCAGCGCCGCCGATCTCGGCACCCTGCTGATCGACACCTTCGGCGGCAGCCTCGACGGCCAGCTGCTCGCCCTCAACCAGGCCCACGCCCGCCTGCGCCAGGCACTGGTGGATCAGCGCCAACGGTTCACCCCGGCCGAGCGGCTGGAGCGGGTGGCGGCCCGATTCGATCTCGAGGCCGAGCTGAGCGGTCCGCGCCTGGCGGACACCAACATCGACGCCTCGCTGCAGGGTCATCTGTGGTTCCCCGGTCAGGACCGGGACGAAGCCCTCACCGGCGAGCCCCTGCGGGCAACGCTGCAGGGGCCGGTGCGTCTGGGGGCGGGCAGCTTCACCCTCTCCGGTGTGCCCCTCTCCCTGCTGGCGCTGTTCACGCCGCTGCCCGCCGACCTGCGCGGCACGCTGGCGTCGCGGGGCCGCTACCGGCTGGGCGGGCAGCCGGAGCTGGCGCTGGAGCTGGCCCTCGCCGACGCCGGCCTGGGAGAGACCGGCCTGCTGCTCGAGCGGGGCAGGCTCGAGCTGCTGGAGAACACCATGCAGGTGGACCTGGCCCTGCGGGCCGACGGGGCCGCCAGCGGCATCGACCTGGCCGGGACCGTTCCCCTCGATCCCACGCAGGAGGGGATCGAACTGCGGGTCACCAGCCGCGATGACGGCCTGATCTTTCTCAGCCGGCTGGCCCAGCCGGCGCTGGTCTGGGAACAGGGCAGCGCCAACCTGCAGCTGCTGGTGCGCGGCAGCCTCCAGGAGCCGATCGCCAACGGCTTCCTGCGCCTTCAGGACGGTCAGCTGCGGCTGGTGGACCAGGAGGTGGAGGACCTCCAGGCCACCGTGCTGTTCGACTTCGAGAAGCTGTTCCTGCAGGAGTTCACGGCCCGGGTCGGCAGCACCGGCAAGCTCAGCGGCAGCGGCAGCCTCGGTCTCTTCCGTGCCCAGACCGACGCGGAGGGGGAACCGGCCCGGTTGCGGATCACCGTGGACGACCTGCCCTTCCGGGTGCCGCGCCTCCAGGCCAGCATCGATGGTGAGCTGGGGGTGGGCGGCAGCCTCACCGCCCTGGAGGTGGGCGGCAGCCTGGAGATGGCCAAGGGCTCGCTCAATGTGCAGCCCGGCCGTCTGGCCGAGGAGGAGAACGCCACCGAGACGGTGGCCACGGTGCAGGACTTCGCGGAGCAGAGCTGGGATTTCCAGCAGCCCCTGGTGCTTCTGGGCCCCGAGCTCGACAGCCAGACGGGCGTGCAGCTCCGGGCCCTGATGCCGAACGTGCGCTTCATCCGCCTCGATGGCCTGCGCATCGGCCTCGGCTCCGATTTCCGCGTGGTGGTGCCCAGGCTGGCCGACTTCAGGACGGCCGGCAGCCTCCGTTTCGACGGGCCCCTCAGCCCCGACCTCCAGGCCCGGGGTGTGGTGCGCCTGGAGGGGGGGCGGCTCAGCCTGTTCACCACCAATTTCGTGCTCGATCGCAACACCCCCAACGTGGCGGTGTTCACCCCGTCCCTGGGGCTGGTGCCCTACCTGGACATCACCCTGCGCAGCCGGGTGTCCGACTCCATCAGCGCCGGCGGGGTGGTGAGCGGCAGCCCCGCCACCTCCACCTATGCCCCCTCCCTGGCGCAGCTGGAGAACGGCTTCAGTTCCCTGAACCAGCTCAACCTGGTGCAGGTGTTCCTGTCGGTGAGCGGACCAGCGGACCGCCTGGCCGACGGCATCTCCCTGCGCAGCACCCCGGCGTTGCCGGAGGATCGCCTGCTGGCGCTGATCGGCGGCAATTCCCTGGCCGGCCTCACCGGGCCCGGCGCGGGGGCCGCCCTGGCCACCGTGCTGGGGCAGACCCTGCTCTCGCCGGTGCTCGGCACCCTGGGGGAGGCCTTCGGCCAGCGCCTCAGCTTCGCCATCTACCCCACCTACGTGAACCCCGCCGTGCCCAGGGGCTCGGAACAGCGCTCGGGCAGAGTGCCGCCGCAGCTGGTGCTGGCGACCGAGGTGGGTGTGGATGTGAGCGAGCAGTTCAATTTCTCGGTACTCGCGGCGCCCAACCGCACCGACATTCCCCCCCAGCTCACCCTCACCTGGCGGGCCTCGGATCTGTTGAACCTGCAGGGTTCGGTGGACACCGAAGGCGCCTGGCAGACCCAGCTGCAGGTGTTCTTCCGGTTCTGAGATTGGGCGGAGATGACGGTGACCGGCGTGGCGGGTCAGGTGATCGGCGTTGATCTGGGCGGCACGGCGATCAAGCTCGGCCGCTTCGACCACCACGGCACGCTGCTGGAGGCCATGGACGTGGCCACCCCCCAGCCCGCCATGCCGGGGGCGGTGACGGTGACGATCGCCGAGGCGATCGAGCGGCTCGATCCAGAACGCCTGGCGTCGCTGGTGGGCGTGGGCCACCCGGGCCCCACCGACCGCGCCGGCCGCGTCGCCCGCATCGCCATCAACCTGCCCGGCTGGCGGGACGTGCCCCTGGCCGACTGGCTGGAGGCACTGCTGCAGCGGCGCGTCACCTGCGCCAACGACGCCAACTGCGCCGCCATCGGTGAGCTCTGGCACGGGGCGGCCCGCGGCGCCGGCGATGTGGTGCTGCTCACCCTCGGCACCGGGGTGGGCGGTGCCGTGCTCCTGGGCGGGCGGCTGTTCACCGGCCACCATGGCGCCGCCGCCGAGCCCGGTCTGATCGGTATCCAGCCCGATGGTCCTCCCTGCAACAGCGGCAACCGGGGCTCCCTGGAGAGCTACTGCAGCATCGCCGGTCTCGCCCGCCTGAGTGCGCTGGAGCCGCTGGAGCTCTGCCGCCGCGCCGATGCCGGTGACGCCGAGGCCCTGGCGGTGTGGCAGGCCTACGGCGAGCGGCTGGGGGTGGGGCTCAGCTCCCTGCTCTACCTGTTCACCCCGGAACTGGTGCTGCTGGGGGGTGGCCTGAGCGCCGCCTGCCCCCACTTCCTGCCGGCGGTCTGGCGACAGGTGCGGGAGCGGGTGCTCGCCGTGAGCCGCGAGGGGCTGCGCATCGAGCGCTGTGCCCTCGGCAATGGCGCCGGCCGGCTGGGGGCGGCCTGCCTGGCCCTCGACCGGCTGGCCGAAGGCGCTGCCGGTGTCTTGGGATGATGGCCCCCATGAGCACCTCCGCGCTGAGCCCCGCCACGGTTCCCGACCCCAGCCCCGAGCTCCTGCAGCGCGCAGCCGCCGTGCGCCGCAGCGCCAGTGCCCTTGGCCAGCTCAGCGATGCCGAGCGGCGGGCGGCTGTGGAGGCCATGGCTGAGGCCCTCCACCGGGAGCGCGAGCCGATCCTGGCGGCAAACCGCGCCGATCTGGAGGCCGCCGCCGCCGATGGCCTGGCGCCGGCGCTGGTGGCCAGGCTGAAGCTGGATGCCGCCAAGCTGGATGCCGCCATCGACGGGGTGCGCCAGGTGGCGGCCCTGGCGGATCCCCTGGGACGGCGCCAGCTGCACACCGAGCTCGATCAGGGGCTGGTGCTGGAGCGCGTCACCGTGCCCCTCGGGGTGCTGGGGGTGATCTTCGAGGCGCGGCCCGACGCGGTGATGCAGATTGCCTCGCTGGCGATCCGCTCCGGCAACGGCGCTCTGCTCAAGGGGGGCCGGGAGGCGGCCCGCAGCTGCGTCGCCATTCACGAGGCTCTGCGGGTGGGCCTGGCCGGAAGCGCCGTGGACCCCGCCGCCCTGGAGCTGCTCACCACCCGCCAGGAGAGCCTGGCCCTGCTGCGCCTCGACGGGCTGGTGGACCTGATCATTCCGCGCGGCTCCAACGCGCTGGTGCGCTTCATCCAGGACAACACCCGCATTCCTGTGCTCGGCCACGCCGACGGCATCTGCCACCTCTACGTGGACCGGGCCGCCGACGGCGACCAGGCGCTGCGGGTGGCGATCGACGCCAAGACCCAGTACCCGGCCGCCTGCAACGCCATCGAGACCCTGCTGGTGCATCAGGCCATCGCGCCCAGCTTCCTGCCGGCTGCCGTGGCGGCCTTCGCGGCGGCCGGAGTGGAGCTGCGCGGCGACGCCGCCGCCCGGGCCCTGGGGGTGCCCCATGCCGCCGTTGAGGACGACTGGGGCACGGAGTACTCCGATCTGATCCTGGCGGTGAAGCTGGTGGCCAGCCTGGACGAGGCCCTCGACCACATCGCCCGCTACGGCTCCCGCCACACCGACGCCATCTGCACCACCGACCCGGCGGCGGCCGACCGTTTCCTGGCGGCGGTGGACAGCGCCGGGGTGTACCTGAACTGCTCCACCCGCTTTGCCGACGGCTTCCGCTACGGCTTCGGGGCGGAGGTGGGCATCAGCACCCAGACCCTGCCGCCGCGGGGGCCGGTGGGGTTGGAGGGGCTGGTCACCTACCGCTACCGGTTGCGAGGCGAGGGCCACATCGCCGCCGACTACGCCAGCGGGGAACGCCGTTTCAGCCACCGGCCCCTGCCGCTGTGAGCCCCTCTCCGCTGTGAGCACTGCCGATCGCATCGTCGTGCGGGGGCTGCGGCTCTGGGCCCACGTGGGGGTGCTGCCGTTCGAACGTGAGCGTGGCCAGTGGTTCGAGTTGGATCTGGAGCTGGGGGTGGATCTGGCGGCCGCCGGCCGCAGCGATGCGCTGGCCGACACCCTCGACTACGGCACCCTGATCCAGGCCCTGCAGCAGCAGGCGCGCGGCATCTGCTGCCACACGCTGGAGCGCTACGGCCAGTGCATCCTCGAGCTGATCGCCGACCGCCACGGTCCCCTGCCGGTGCTGCTGGAGCTGCGCAAGTGCGCGGCACCCGTGCCGGGCTTCAGTGGCAGCGTCGCCATCCGCCGCGCCAGTGGAAGTCGGCTTCCCCCGGGGGATGGGCCAGGGCCCAGTAGCTGACAGCGCCATCCGCGTGCTCCAGCACAGCGGTGAGGGCCAGCTCCAGTTCCTCCGCTTCCGCCAGCGGCGGTGGCAGGGGCAGTGAGGCCCGCAGCCGGAAGGCATCGGGGCTGTGCTTCAGCTCCAGGGGCAGAGCCGTCAGGCTCGGATCGGGGCGCAGGTTGCGGCGGTAGCCGTCCAGCCGGTACAGGTTCCAGTGCCCCGAAGAAGCCAGGTTCAGCTCCCAGTAGCCCTCCTGTCCGGCCACAGCCAGGAAGGCTTCCAGGCAGGTGCGCTGCCAAAGCTCATCGCGGCGTTGCGGCTCCGGTTGGGGCGGTGGAATCCGCAGCTGCTCCAGAGGGCCGGAGAGTTCGTAGGTGAGCCGCAGCTCCGCGCCGATGCGCTCCGCCTGGGCGTGAATCCTCAGTCCGGATCCCGGCGATGCCTCCGGCAGCGGCCCCTGCTCGGCGTGGGGCACCAGCTCGGCCGTGAGCAGCAGGCTCTTCCCGAAGCCGGCTCCCCCGCCCCCGGGCCTCACTGCAGCTCCTCCACCAGCGCCTGGATCGCCGGCTCCTGGGCCTCGATGCTCTCCACCAGCCGGAACTGCACCAGGGCCCGCTCCAGGTTGTGGCGGGGATGGCGGCATTTGAAGTAGCGGTTGCCGGCCAGGTGGTCGCTGAAGAAGCGCAGGCCGAGCTCGAAGCTGATCAGCCGCACCGCTGTAGGAATCAGCTCCAGGTCGGCCTGGCTGAGAAACGGCCGCGCCAGCTCCAGGTAGCCGGCCAGCATCGGCCGGCAGAGCCCCAGATCGAAGGTCACGGCGTTCAGGTCCGCGGCCTCCTCGCCCGCCGGATTGCAGCCCGAGCGCAGGCAGTCGCCGATGTCGTACTGCACCAGACCTGGCTTCACCGTGTCCAGATCCACCAGCGCCACGGCCTCGCCGCTGTGGCGGTCGAGCAGCACGTTGTTCACCTTGGGATCGCCGTGGATCGGCCGCTCCCGCAGGCGGCCCTGCTCGCGGGCTTGCTCCAGGACCGGCACCAGCGCCTCCCGCTCCGCCACGAAATCCCGGCAGAAGCGGCTGGCCTCGCAGGCCGGATCCACACCGCGGCGCGCCAGCAGCTCCCGGTAGGCCGCCAGGTAGCGGGGGGTCACGTGGAATCCCTCGAGGGTGTCGGCCAGCTGCCCGCAGGGAAGATCGTGGATCAGCAGGTGAAAGCGCCCCAGGGCTCGCCCCACCTCCCGGGCGTGGCCGGCATCCTGCACCGTGTCATGGCTCACGGTGTCATCGATGTGGGTGAGCAGCCGCCAGGCCTGGCCGTCCATGTCCAGCCAGCCCCCACCCCCGTCACGGACGGGCACCAGCCGGGGCAGCTCCCAGCTCCTGCCGCTGCTCAGCCGGGGAGCGGGGCGGCTGTCGAGGTGCTCGCCCACCCGGGCGATGTTGCCCATCACCAGCTCCGGCCGGGGAAACACGCCCGTGTTGAGCCGCTGCAGCACGTAGAGGCTGCCGTCGGCGGCTTCCACCCGGTAGGTGTCGTTGACATTGCCGCTGCCCAGCGGGGCTAGCCCGCGCACCGGCGCGGCGATGGCGAAGGCCTCGGCGATGGCCTGCAGCCGATCGCCGTCCGCCGGAGCAGTGGGTTGGTCTTGGGCGCTCATGGCGCCATCCTGACCTGAGCGGAGCGCCGTGTCCCCGCAGCCGCCATGCCCAGCCCGCAGTCGTCCACCGAGACCCCTCAGCCCGGAAACGCACCAGTCGATTCCGCCAGGCAGGCCCCGCCGCTGGTGCTGGTGCACGGCCTCTGGGACACCCCAGGACTGTTCCGGCGGCTGGAGAAGCGTCTCGAGGGCCGCCGCGAGCCGGTGCTGGTGCCCCACCTGCCCCATGGGCTGGGGGAACGGCCGGTGCTGGAGCTGGCCGAGGAGCTGGGGCAGGCCGTGGCGGACAGCTTCGGACCGGATCGGCAGGTGGACGTGCTCGGGTTCTCCCTCGGCGGGGTGATCGCGCGCACCTGGATCCAGCTGCTGGGCGGGCGGCAGCGCACCCGCCGGTTCATCAGCGTCGGCAGCCCGCACCGGGGCAGTCTGCTGGCCCTGCCCTGGCCCCGCCGCTGGCTGTCCACCGTCGCCGACCTTCGGCCCGGCAGCCCCCTGCTGCGCAGGCTGAACGACGACCCCGCTGGGCTGGAGGGGGTGGAGTGCACCAGCTTCTGGTGCCTCCCCGACCAAATGGTGGTGCCCAGCTGGACGGGTGTGCTGCCCAGGGGGCCATGCCACCAGCTGCCGGTGTGGCACCACCAGCAGCTGATCACCAGCCCCGCGGGGCTGGATCCCATCGTGGGGGAACTGCTGCGGCCGTGACCCCGGGCCCTGGTTCGGGGGGGCGGTTCAGCCGGCCGCCAGGCCGGAGTGGCGAATCAGCGCCTCGGGGCTTGGCGGCCGCCCCCGGAAGGCCTCGAACACCTCCGCCGGCGAGCGGCTGCCCCCCAGGCTGAGCACCGTGTCGCGGAAGCGGCGGCCGGTGGCCACCACCTGGTCCTCATCGTCCAGGCCGGCTTCCTCGAAGGCGCTGAAGGCGTCGGCGCTGAGCACCTCCGCCCACTTGTAGGAGTAGTACCCCGCCGAGTAGCCGCCGGCGAAGATGTGGCTGAAGGCGCAGAGGAAGGCGTCCTCGGGGATCGGCTCCAGCACCGTGGTGGTGCGGGCCACTTCCCGGCGGAGCTGCTCCGGGCTCTGGCCGCACTCCGGGGTCCACCGGCTGTGCAGGCGCAGGTCGGTGAGGGCGAAATGCACCTGGCGCAGGGTGGCGGTGCCGCCCATGAAGGTGCGGGCGGCCAGCAGCTTCTGGTATTCCGCCTCCGGCAGGGGCTCACCGCTCTGCCAGTGGCGGGCCATGCCCATCAGGGTGGTGCGCTCGTAGCACCAGTTCTCCATGAACTGGCTGGGCAGTTCCACCGCGTCCCACTCCACGTTGTTGATCCCGGCGGCGCGGGGCCGATCCACGGTGGTGAGCATGTGCTGGAGGCCGTGGCCGAACTCGTGGAAGAGGGTCTCCACCTCCTCGAAGGTCATCAGGCTGGGGGTGTCGCCCACCGGTGGGCTCTGATTGCAGATCAGGTAGGCCACCGGCAGCACGGGCTCGCCGGCTGGCGTGGTGGTGCGCCCCAGGCATTCGTCCATCCAGGCGCCGCCGCGCTTGCTGCCCGGACGGCTGTAGGGGTCGAGGTAGAAGGCCGCCAGCAGATCGCCGCTGGCGCCGTCGTGCACGCGGAAGTAGCGCACGTCGGGATGCCAGGTGGGCGCCTCGCCCGGCTCGGTGGACTGGATGCGGATGTCGAACAGCCGCTGGCAGAGCCCGAACAGCCCGTGCAGCACCTGCTCGAGGGGGAACCAGGGACGCAGGGCCTCGGTGTCCAGCTCGAAGGTTTCCCGTCGCAGCACCTCAGCCCAGTAGGCCACATCCCAGGGCTTGAGATCGGCGGCTTCCGGTGCGCCGTGGCGGGCGGCGCAGGCGCGCAGCTCCTCCAGCTCCCGCTGGGCCACCGGATAGGCGGCGGCCCGCAGATCCTCGAGCAGCTGCTCCACCTCAGCCACCGATTCCGCCATCTTGCTGGCCAGGCTCACCTCGGCCCAGTTGGCGTAGCCCAGCCGCCGGGCCTGCTCCAGCCTCAGGCTGAGGATGCGTTCGATCAGGGGCCTGTTGTCGAGGTCGCCGCTGGAGGAGCGGGCCACCTGGGCGCGGTAGACGGTTTCGCGCAGATCCCTCCGCCGGCTGTACTTCAGGAACGGCACCACCCGGGGCATGTCCAGCCCCATGCGCCATCCCTCCTCGCCGCTATCCCGCGCCGCCTGGGCCAACAGTTGGCGCAGGCTCTCGGGCAGTCCCACCAGCTCCTCCTCGCCGGTGAGGGTCAGGCTCCAGCCGTTGGTGGCATCGAGCACGTGGTTGCCGAAGTCACTGGCCAGCTGGGCCAGCTCGGCGGTGGCGGCGTTGAAGGCCTCCTGCCCGGTCCCCTCCAGGCCCACGCCGCGCAGGCGCATGTGGCGCAGCTCGGACGCCACGATGCGGCGCTGGGTGGGGTCGAGGAGGTGCTGGCTCTCCAGCTGCTCCAGGGCCCGGTAGATCGGCTTGCTCTGGCCGGCGCGGCTGCCGAAGGCCACCACCGCTCCCTGCTGGTTCTGATAGGCCTCCCGCAGCTCAGGGGTGTTGCACACCCCGTGCAGATGGCTCACCACCCCCCAGCTCCAGCGCAGCCGCTCCTCGAGGTGGCGGAGCGGATCCATCAGTTCCGCCCAGCCGATGGGGGGCTCGGGCTGCCGTCCATCCCCGTCTGCGCAGCCCAGGCGCTGCTCCAGCCGGCTCTCGAGGCTCACCAGTTCCTCGTTCAGATCCCGCAGCAGGGCCGGGATCGCCGTGTCCACCTGCTCCGGTGTGATCTCCTCGAAGCTGGGCAGGCCGCTGCCCGCCAGCAGGGGGGGCTGAGCCGGGGCTGAGGTGTGGGCCATGGCCGTGGGGTTGCTGCCGCCATTTCAGACCATCTCCCCGGATGGCTGCGGTTCAGCCCAGGGCGGTGAACCGTCCCAGGGCCATCGCCACGCCGCCTGTGAGCTGGGTGGAGAGGGCGTTGGTGCTGGCCTCGTAGAAGTCGATCGCCACCCGCGGCCAGAAGCCGATCACCAGGGTGGGCACCAGCAGGGTGAGGCCGATCACCAGCTCCCGGGGGGTCATGTCGCCCACCACGGCGAGGGCCGGGATGCGGGGGCCGAAGAACACCCGCCGGCAGAGGCTGAGCAGGTACACCGGCGTGAGCACCAGGCCGATGGCGGCCAGCACGATGGTGATCACCCGGAAGCCGGTGGTGAAGCCGTCGTTGGAGGTGACGCCGAGGAACACGGTGATCTCACTCACGAAGCCGCTCATCCCCGGCAGGGCCAGGGAGGCCAGGCAGCTGGCCAGGAAGAAGGCGAAGGTGATCGGCAGGGCCTTGGCCAGACCGCCCATGTTCGGGATCGAGAGGGTTTCGGTGCGCTCGTAGAACACGCCCGTCACGAAGAACATGGCCGCGGCGATCAGACCGTGGCTGATCATCTGCAGCATCGCCCCGCTCATGCCGAGGGCGTCGATCGCCCCGATGCCCACCAGCACGAAGCCCATGTGGCTCACCGAGCTGCAGGCGATGCGCCGCTTCACGTTGTCCTGGGCGAAGGCGTTCAGGGCGCCGTAGATGATGTTGACGATGCCCAGCACGATCAGCGCCGGCGCCAGGATCACATGGGCCTCCGGCAGCATCTGCACGTTGAAGCGCATCAGGGCGTAGCCGCCCATCTTCAGCAGCACCCCCGCCAGCAGCATCGACACCGGGGCGTTGGCCTCGCCGTGGGCGTCGGGCAGCCAGGTGTGCAGGGGGAACATCGGCAGCTTCACGCCGAAACCCACCAGGAACCCCAGGTAGCAGAGAAGGCCGAAGGTGCCACCGGCACTGCGCGCAGCCAGCTCGGCCAGGTTGAAGGTGAACGGGCCGTTAAAAGCCAGGGCCAGGCCGCTCACCAGGATCAGCAGGGAGGCGGTGGCCGTGTAGAGGATGAATTTGGTGGCCGCGTACTGGCGCTGCTTGCCGCCCCAGATGGCAATCAGCAGGTACACCGGCACCAGTTCCAGTTCCCAGGCCAGGAAGAACAGCAGGAAGTCCTGGGAGAGGAACACCAGGCCCTGGGCCGAGGCCTGCACCAGCATCAGGGCGAAGTAGAGCCTGGTCTTGCGGTTCACCTTCCAGCTGGCCGCCACCGAGAGCAGGGTCACCAGTCCGGAGAGCACCACCAGTGGGGCTGAGAGGCCATCGGCCGCCAGCGACCACTCCAGCCCCAGCACCGGCACCCAGCTGATGCGCTCCACCAGCTGCAGATCGCTGAGGGCACCATCGAAGTGGCGGCTGAAGCACACCAGCATCAGCAACAGGTCGATCCCCAGGGTCCCCAGGGCCAGGCTGCGGGGCAGCCGGGGATCACTGCCGTCGCCCGGCAGCAGGGGCATGAGCAGGGCGACCACCGCCGGCAGCAGCACGATCAGGCTGAGCCAGGGAAAGGCTGGCGCGAGAGCCAGGTTGGCGTCCATCCCCTGCGCGTGGAAATTGGACCTGACCCTACCAGTTGCTCCAACGCCACTGGGTAGATCTACTCACTGACGATCGGCGACGTGGCGGTCGTCGGTTCAGACCAGGTCGGGCAGCGGCAGCCACTGGCTGCCGCTCTGCTGCACCCCCAGCACCTCGCCGCGGGCTTCCACGCCGGCCCGGTGCCAGGCCACCAGCATCTCCCGGCGTACCGCATCGGCCACCTCCCTCCGGCACAGGGCCAGCAGGCTCGGTCCGGCACCGCTGATCACGCAGCCCCAGGCCCCCGCCTGCAGGGCCGCCTCGCGCACCTTCTGGCCACCGGGGATCAGTCCCCAGCGGTAGGGCTCGTGCAGGCGGTCGTGCATGCCGTCGGTGATCAGGTCGCCGTTGCCGGTGCGCAGTCCCTGCAGCAGCAGGGTGAGCGCACCGAGGTTGATCACCGCGTCGCTCACCGGAATCGCCTTGGGCATGGCCCGCCTGGCCTCACTGGTGGTGAGCCGGATCGCCGGAATGGCCACCACCGCCACCACCTCCGGTGACCACTCGCAGCGCACCACCCGCCAGCGGTGGGATGCCGCCTTCGCAGTCATGCACAGGCCTCCCACCAGCGAGGGCACGACGTTGTCGGGATGCCCCTCGATGTCGATGGCCAGCTCCAGCAGCTTCTCCTTGCTCAGGGGCTCACCCACCAGCGCATTGGCTCCCATCAGCCCGGCCACGATCGCCGTGGCGCTGCTGCCCAGTCCGCGGGCCGGCGGCACCGCCAGCCGCACCCGCGCTTCCAGCCCCACCGGCTCCTCACCGGCTTCCTTCCACACCTTCTGGGCGGAGCGATACATGAGGTTGTCGGGTCCGCCGCGCAGGTGGGCCCCCTCCCGCCCTTCGATGATCAGGTCGAAGCGCTGGCTGTCTCCCTCCACGCAGCGCAGTTCGAAGATGTTGTCCAGATCCAGCGCAGCGCCGAGGCAGTCGAACCCCGGCCCGAGATTGGCCGTGGTGGCTGGAACGTGAACGATGACCCCTTGGCCGACCCGGGGGCGCACCATGGCGAAGGCTCTGCTGCGGCCAGTGTCTCAGCTCACCGTGCCCAGCAGCATCCGGGCCCGGCAGGCGGCACTGAACTCGCCGACGGCCGGATCGGTCACGGCGGTGATCGGGATGGGTTCCAGCACCGCCGCCAGCCGCCCCTTGTCCAGGAACGCCCGGCGAAACACCGGGCTGCGCAGCTCCATCAACAGCTTCCCCGCCGTGCCGCCGGCCAGCCAGATGCCGCCGCGGCAGAGTCCGGTGAGGGCCAGATCGCCAGCGACGCTGCCGTAGGCGCCCAGCCAGAGATCCAGGGCATCACGGGCCAGGGGATCACCCAGCGCTGCCGCGTTCGCCACCGCTGCCGGCAGGTCGCCGCTCACCTGCTGCAGCGGATGGTCGCCATCGGGGTGGCGCTGGCTGAGCAGCCAGCGGGCCACGTGCCCCAGGCCGGTGCCGCTCACCACCCGCTCAATCGACACCCGGGGGATCCGCAGATCTGCCGCCAGCCACTGCTTGAGTTCCCATTCGGCCTGGTGGCGCGGGGCGAATTCGGCATGGGCCGCTTCGCTGGCCACCGCCATCAGCCCATCCGGGCCGGGCACGCCGTAGGCGACCCCCAGCCCTGTGCCGGCGCCCAGCACGAGCAGAGGTTCATCCCCGCAGGCGATGCCCTGGCGGATCGTGGCCTGCTGGGCTGTCCCGAGGTGGTGCAGCCCGTAGATCAGCACGGCGAAATCGTTCACCAGTTCCACCGCCGTGATGCCTGTGGCGCTGCTCAGCTCCTTCGCCCGCAGCTGCCAGGGGAGGTTGGTGAGCCGGGCCGCTCCCTGCTGCACCGGTCCGGCGACGGCGAAGCAGGCGGCCGCGGGAGCCGCATCCGCTGCACCCGTCTCCCGGGCTTCGGCCAGGAAGGCCTGCACCATCGGTGCCAGATCGGACCACTCTCCCGAGCTGTAGCGCCGGGAGCAGAGGGGCTCGAGCAGTTCGCCCTGGCAGCGGTAGAGGGCCAGCAGGGTCTTGGTTCCGCCGATGTCGCCGGCCAGCAGGGTGGGCATCGCGGGGAGATTCAGGCAGCGCCCGCTGCCGGCTGAAGGCCCAGGCCGGCAGCCCGGTGGGCGTTGGCGCCGCTGGCCGCCGCCAGCAGATCCTCCAGAGGCACCGAGCCCAGATCCCCCTCTCGGCGGCTGCGCAGGCTGATCTGCCGGCTTTCGGCCTCCTTGGCGCCGATCACGCCGAGCACCGGGATCTTCATCTGCTCGCCGTTGCGGATCAGCTTGCCCAGCCGGTCGCCCGAATGGTCGACCGTGGCCCTCACCCCGGCGGCGGTGAGCCGGCTGCGCACCTCCTCGGCGTAGGGGCGTACCTCATCGGTGACCGGCAGCAGGCGGATCTGCTCGGGGGCCAGCCAGAAGGGGAAATCGCCCGCGTAGTTCTCAGTCATGATCCCGAAGAACCGCTCCAGCGAGCCGAAGATGGCGCGGTGAATCATGATCGGCCGCTGGCGCGTGCCGTCGGCGGCCACGTACTCCAACTGGAAGCGCTCGGGCAGGTTGAAGTCGAGCTGGATGGTGGAGCATTGCCACATCCGGCCGATGGCGTCTTCGATCTTGAGGTCGATCTTGGGGCCGTAGAAGGCGCCGCCGCCCTCGTCGATCTTGTAGGCCCAGCCCTTGCGGTTGAGCGCCTCGATCAGGCCCTGGGTGGCCAGCTCCCACACGGCGTCCTCGCCGATCGACTTCTCCGGCCGGGTGGAGAGGTTGATCTCGTAGCTGCGGAAATCGAAGGTGGAGAGGATCTGCTCGGTGAGATCGAGGATGCGCAGGATCTCATCGCTGATCTGCTCCGGCAGGCAGAACACGTGGGCGTCGTCCTGGGTGAAGCCGCGCACCCGCATCAGGCCGTGCATCACCCCGGGCCGCTCGTAGCGGTACACGGTGCCCAGCTCGGCCCAGCGGATCGGCAGCTCCCGGTAGCTGCGCAGGGTGCTGGCGTAGGTGAGCACGTGGAAGGGGCAGTTCATGGGCTTGAGCTGGTATTGCCGCTCATCCACCTGCATCGGGCCAAACATGCTCTCGCTGTAGAAGTCGAGGTGGCCGGAGGTTTTCCACAGACTGATGTCGGCCACGTGGGGGGTGTAGAGCAGTTCGTAGCCGGCGGCGAAGTGGAGGTCCCGCCACAGGTTTTCGATCAGCAGGCGCATGCGGGCGCCGCGAGGGTGCCAGAACACCAGGCCGGCGCCGGCCTCGTCTTCGATCGAGAACAGATCCAGGTCGGTGCCCAGACGGCGGTGGTCACGGCGCAGGGCTTCTTCTTTGCGGCGTTGGTACTCGGCCAGTTGCTCGGGGGTTTCCCAGGCGGTGCCGTAGATGCGCTGCAGCTGGGCATTCTTCTCATCGCCGCGCCAGTAGGCGCCGGCCACGCTCTCCAGCTCGAAGGCCCTGGCGTTGAGCTCGCCGGTGTTGGCCACGTGGGGGCCGGCGCAGAGGTCCCACCACTCCTCGCCCAGGGTGTAGAGGGTGATCGGCTCGCTGATCCCGGCCAGGATCTCCAGCTTGTAGGGCTCGTTCTGGGCCCGGATCCTGGCCTCGGCCTCGGCGCGGCTCACCTCGACGCGCTCGAGCGGCAGCTTCCTGTTGATGATCCTGATCATCTCCTTCTTGATGGCCTTGAGGTCGGCCTCGGAGAAGGGATCGGGGCTGTCGAAGTCGTAGTAGAAGCCGTTCTCCGTCCAGGGGCCGATCGTCACCTGGGCCTTGGGGAACAGGCGCTGCACCGCCATGGCCATCACGTGGCTCATCGAGTGGCGGATGCGCAGCAGCTGCTCGCTCTCGCTGGTTTTCGGCAGGTGGACGGCGCTTCCGGCGGCAGGAACAGCGCTGGACGCTGGCGCGGAAGCGGACACGGGCAATCGTCACGGGGCGAGGGCCGATCCTACGCAGCGCTTCTAGGCTCAGCTGTTTGGCGCTGAGAGGTGATGGCCGGTCCTCTGGTGCGTGATGGCGAGCGGCGCACGCTGGCCCTCTCCTACCTGCTCTGGGGGGTGGGTCTGCTGGGCGTGTGCGGGCTGCAGCGCTTCTACAACCGCAAGCCCTACAGCGGCACCCTGTATCTGCTCACCTTCGGCCTCTGCTACCTGGGCCAGCTGGTGGATCTCTGGCTGATGCCGGAGATGGTGGAGCGGGCCAATGCCGTGCCCCTGCTGCGGGGAGGCAAGCCGCTGCTGCTGGAGCGTCAACTGCTGGAGCTGGCCCGGCGCAGCGGGGAGGGGGGGTTCACCATCAATGACGCCCTGCTGGCTCTGCAACCCGGCAGCCCCATGGGCAGCGCGGAGGTGCGGGCCGAGATTCAGCGGCTGCTGGAGAGCCACCTGCTCGATGTCGGCAACGACAGCAAGGGCCGCGTGGTGTATCGGGAGCCCTGAAGCTGCGGGATTCCGCTGCTGGCGGCGCTCAGCCCGCGGCCTGGTGACGTTCCAGCGCGGACTGGTAGAAGGCCACCAGCTCCTGGCGGGTCTTCACCGGCTGGCCGTAGTAGCTGCCGCCATGGTGGGCCGGCAGGGAGGCCCATTCAGGGGCCAGGCGCGCCATCACGTCGGCGGTGAGGCCTGCCCGGTCGAAGAGATCGAGGGCGCCACGGCGCTCGACCAGATGCAGGGCAGCCTGGTCCTGGTGGTGGGGCGCGAAGCTGCTCAGGCCCAGCTGGCGGGACACCGCCTGCCAGGTGGAGGGCAGGAACTGGTAGGCGCCGGCGGCGGCACTGGCGTAACGCCGCTGCACGGTGATCTCCGGATGGCGCTCCAGCCCCTCGAACAGGCCGCCGCCGTAGAGCACGCGGTAGCCGTCGGGGCTGCCCTCCTTCCAGGTGCCTTCGGCGTAGCGGATGGTGTCGAGCAGGGCGCGCCGCGCCGGGGTGAGCGTGTAGGGGCCGGCGTCCGCCGCGCGTGCGGCCACTGATCGGGGCGGCTCCGGCAACGCCGGCAGTGGCCTGGGCCTGGACACGGCCGTTGCGGGTCTGGGGATCGGCACCGCGGTGCTCACGGAGATGGCGAGCAGCGTGGAGGCGAACAGGCGTTGGCGGTACAGGGGCGCAGTGATTCGGGCTGCATGACCCTGCTGAGCCAGGGGGCACCCCAGCCAGAGGGACGGCTGGGGGGTTGACGCAGGACGGATGGTGTGTATCGAATCTGACAGGACGCCTTGCGTCACAGCTGCGACGGCTGGACCCTTCGGGCGCGCAGCTCAGTCGCTTCGCCCGTTCCTGAGCCCTTGCCGGGGGGTGGGCCGGCTGGGCCCTGGGCCATCCCCGCGCCGAACATGTAGGGCGCCGGCGCCGGTCTCAATGATCAGGTTGTCTGATCAGTGTCTGTCCGGAAGATCAGGACGCACGGGGTGCGCGAGGGGTTGACGGCAGGAAGCCGAGGGCTTCGCGCACCCGGTCGAGGGTGGCCTGGGCCACGGCCAGGGCCCTCTCCCGTCCCTGGGCCAGCACCGCCTCCAGGGTGTCGGGCTCGTCGCGCAGGTCGCGGTAGCGCTCCTGGATGGGCCGCAGGGCCTCAACCGTGGCCTCCGTGAACAGGGGCTTGAACCGTCCCCAGCCCATTGCGGCGCATTCCTCGGCAACGGCATCGCGGCCGCGGCCGGACAGCGCCCCGTAGAGGCCCAGCAGGTTGTCGGCTTCGGGGCGTTCGGGATTGCCGAACTCCAGCCCCATGGTGGCGTCGGTGCGGGCGCGCTTGATCTTGCGGCTGATCAGCTCCGGCGGATCGAGCAGGGTGATGCGCGAGCCCTCGTTGGGATCGCTTTTGCTCATCTTGCTGGTGCCGTCGGTGAGGCTCATCACCCGGGCACCCTCCGTCAGGATCATCGGCTTGGGCACCTTGAGAATCGGCACGGGCTCCCCGTCCGTCCCCCGGGGAGCGAAGCGGGCGTTGATGCGCTGCTGGGCGATGTCGCGGGCCAGTTCCAGGTGCTGCTTCTGGTCTTCCCCCACCGGCACCAGGTCGGCGTCATAGAGAAGGATGTCCGCGGCCATCAGCACCGGATAGTCGAGCAGGCCGGCGGACACCTGGTCGCCCTGTTTGACGGCCTTCTCCTTGAACTGGATCATCCGCTCAAGCCAGTTGAGCGGCGTGACGCAGTTGAGCAGCCAGCACAGCTCGCTGTGGGGCGGCACCTGGCTCTGCACGAACACCGTGGAGCGGGCCGGATCGATGCCACAGGCCAGGTAGAGGGCCGCCGTGGTGAGGGTGTCCTCCGCCAGGCGGGCCGGATCGTGGGGCACCGTGATCGCATGCAGGTCAACCACACAGAAGAAGGTGTCGTGGTCGTTCTGCAGATCCACCCAGTTGCGGATGGCCCCGAGCCAGTTGCCGAGATGCAGCGCACCGGTGGGCTGAACGCCGGAGAGCACCCGGGGCCTGGCCATGGCGATCAGGTCCCGCTGCCGGTGGTCTCGCCGGACGGGTCAGTGTCGCTGGGCTGTTCAGTCTCGCTGGACGAGTCAGTCTCGCTGGACGGTTCTGCGGCGTCGGACGCCACCGGGCTGCTATCCGCGGTGCTGGCGTCCGCAGTGCTGGCGTCCGCAGTGCTGGGGTCCGACGCGCCGGCGTCCGCGGGAGCTTCGGCCTCCATCGAGGGCTCCTGGGGCGGCGCCTGCTCCTCGACGGGCGCCGGACGGCTGGGTCTGGCGAAGGGATCGACGCGCGGCGCACGCTCCTGACGGCCGCTGCGGCCGGCATCGCGGCCAGCCCTGTCCGGTCGGGGAGTGCGCTCCGCCCGCTCCGGACGCGGCCCCGCCTCGTTCTGGTGCTGAGCCACCAGGGCGTCCAGCTTGCCCTCCTCGAGGAGCTGGCCAAGGGTGCGCACCGAGAAGCCCAGCACCGCCACGGTGGAACGCAGACGGAAGGCGTCCTGGATGCTGCGGGCGGCGCGCATCTCGTTGTCGCTCAGGCGGATGCGAAAGCCACCTGAATCGCGGTTGCCCCCGGCTCCCCCGGCCTGGGGGGCAGGCGTGGTGGTCTCGTCAGCCATGGCTGCAACTGCTGATTCTGCGCAAGTGTGCCGCATCGTCCGGCGCCGCCGCAGCGCCCGGCGCCGCTGCGGCAATGGGTTGCGAAGCCCCTTCAGCGAGGTCTCCGTGCCTTGACCCCTGAGCTAAAGATGCTCAGCTCCCATCTTCGCGTTGACGTCACCGCCGTCACCCGCACCGCCGTCACCTGCTTCGGCCTCCCCGGTCCTGCCGATTTCACCGGTTCTGCCGATGCCGTCTCTTGCGGTGCTGGCCGCGCAGCGGTTCTGGCCTGTGGCCGCCGGCACCGCTGCCGCCGGGCTGGCCCTCGACGGCCTGGACCGGCTGGCTCCCGGCTCCATCCTCTCGGCGGCAGCGGCCGCCGCCGGCCTCGGACTGCTCTGGTGGCTGCGGCCCGGCCGTTCCCGCCCGTCAGGGCCCGTGGCCACGACTGCCCTCGGCTGGCTGCAGCGGCTGGAGGCGCTGCAGGCCCAGTTCGAGCGCTTCGAGCAGGAGCACCAGTCCGACAATCCGGAGCAGGTCTGCGCGCGCCAGCGCCGGGATTCGGAACTCATCGCCCAGCGGGCCCAGCTCCAGCGGCCGGGGCTTCACCTGGCCGTGGTCGGCCGGCCACCCCTCGACCCCGTCTGGCGGGCGCGGTTCTCGGCGGCCCTGCAGGGGTCCCAGCTGCTCACCCTGCACTGGTCCAGCCCGCTGCCGGCGGCCAGCAGCAGCTGGTGCTGGCCGGAGCCGTTCGCCAGCTGCGACGCCGTGGTGTTCTGCCTGTCCACGCCGCTGATGGCCTCCGACCTGCGCTGGCTGGAGGCCCTTCCCAGCGGCCAGCCGCTGTGGCTGCTGCTGAACCCGGGCCGCGACGGGGATGGGGCCGCAGCCCGCGCCGAACTGCTCAGCCAGCTGCGGCTCCAGCCCGTCCCCACCGTCGTCTGCTGGAGCGGGCCCGATGAGCCGCACACAGCCCTGCGGCCCCTGGCCCACACCTGTGCAGCCGATGCCACCCGTCTGCGCCGCGACCGCCAGATCCGCTGTCTCGCGGATCTGCACAGCCGCTGGCAGGGAGAGCTCGAGTGTCTGCGTCGGGGCCGTTTCCTGTCCCTGCAGCAGCGCACCCAGTGGCTGGTGGCCGCCGGCGTGGTGGCGGCCCCGCTGCCGAGCCTGGACCTGCTGGTGCTGGCGGTGGCCAATGGCCTCATGGTGCGGGAGATGGCTCAGCTCTGGGACTGTCCCTGGAGCGGCGAGCAGCTGCGGGCCCTGGCGGTGGAGCTGGCCCGGGCCGCCCTCACCCTGGGCGTTGTGGAGTGGAGCACCCAGGCTCTGGCCGGGGCGGTGAAGTGGCATGGGGCCACCTGGCTGCTCGGAAGCGTGGTGCAGGCCCTCAGCGCCGCCTACCTCACCCGGGTGGTGGGCGGGGCCATGGCCGACACCCTGGCCCGCTCGGTGGGGGTGAGGGAACCAGACCTGGAGCGCATCCGCAGGGAGGCTCCGCTGCTGGTGGCCCGCGCTGCCGAGCGGGAGCGCATCGACTGGTCGGCCTTCGTGCGCCAGGGACAGCAGTGGCTGGTGGAGCAGGCCGGCAACCTGCCGTTAGCCGGCAACACTTCGCAGCAAACGGCGTAACGAATCGCTAAGCGGTGGAACGTTTCATTGCGGCGTCCCGTCGCCCCTGAGATTGTCCGTAGCGTTTTCTGGACGCCGCTGCGCTGAGGGGATGTCTTCGTGCACCCCTTTGGTTCCAGCGGTGCGCCCGTTCTCATCCGGTTTTCAAGTCCGGGGCTTTCAACTCCGGTCTTCAACCGTTCTCCTTCCTCGTCGTTTCCTGAGGACTTCATCCATGACCACCGCTCTGCGCGGCGGCCGCAGCGGAAGCTGGGAAAGCTTCTGTCAGTGGATCACCTCCACCAACAACCGCATCTATGTGGGTTGGTTCGGTGTGCTGATGATCCCCTGCCTGCTGGCGGCCACCATCTGCTTCATCGTGGCGTTCATCGCCGCCCCTCCTGTCGACATCGACGGCATCCGTGAGCCCGTCGCCGGCTCCTTCCTCTACGGCAACAACATCATCTCCGGTGCCGTTGTTCCCTCCAGCAACGCCATCGGCCTGCACTTCTATCCCATCTGGGAAGCCGCGTCCCTGGATGAGTGGCTCTACAACGGCGGTCCCTACCAGCTGGTGGTGTTCCACTTCCTGATCGGCATCTCCGCCTATATGGGCCGGCAGTGGGAGCTCTCCTACCGCCTGGGCATGCGCCCCTGGATCTGCGTGGCCTACAGCGCCCCGCTCTCGGCCGCCTTCGCGGTGTTCCTGATCTATCCCTTCGGCCAGGGCAGCTTCTCCGACGGCATGCCCCTGGGCATCTCCGGCACCTTCAACTTCATGCTGGTGTTCCAGGCTGAGCACAACATCCTGATGCACCCCTTCCACATGCTGGGTGTGGCCGGTGTGTTCGGCGGCAGCCTGTTCTCGGCCATGCACGG
>JBATEO010000107.1:0-10797 GCA_049664045.1 Prochlorococcaceae cyanobacterium | reverse complement strand
GTGCGCAGCTTGCGGATGATCTGCTCGGGGGTGTGGCGCTTGCGTTTCATGGGGCTTCTCCTGGCCAAGTCTGGCCGGTAGGGAAGCTCTCATAAGGACTGGTTCAGTTTCCGGGGTCCACGTCACCACCACCGATTCCCTTCTGGCGATGAGGGCTCCTTGTCTGCCACTCTGGGGCAGCGTTAGCATGCACCCTCTCATAAACCCACAAACCAAGGAGAGAACTATGGCAGATGCACGATCAGAAGATAAGCGCCCAACACGAGATCCTGCGGAGGACAACGCATTCTTCCCTTCTCCCTATTCGTTAAGTCAGTTCACGTCCACCAAGTCGAATCTGAGCGATGCCGACTATCCAGGTCGCTACAAGGGTGGTCGCTGGAGGGTTCTGGTAGTCGGAGCCGATGAACGCTACCTACTCACGGACAACGGCACGATGTTCTCGACCGGCAATCACCCAGTGGAGACACTGTTGCCGATGTACCATCTTGATAAGGCTGGCTTCTCGTTCGATATCGCGACGCTTTCCGGTAACCCGGTCAAGTTTGAGTTATGGGCGATGCCGACCGAAGATGAAGAGGTGATGGGATTGTTTGCGAAGTACCGTGATCAATTCAAAAAACCGTTAAAGCTTGCGGACGTCGTGGAGAAGGCTCTCGGTGTTGATTCTGACTACATTGGTATCTTTATCCCCGGTGGTCATGGTGCCCTGATTGGCTTGCCTGAAAGCGAGGATATGAAAGCTGCCCTTGAATGGGCCACGGCTAACAACAAATTCATTATCTCCCTATGTCATGGCCCTGCTGCTTTTCTTGCCGTTGGAAACAATTCACCCTTTGCCGGTTACAAGATCTGCGCCTTCCCAGATGATCTGGACGCTCAGACCCCTGGCATCGGCTATATGCCGGGTCATCTGACATGGAAGTTCGGTGAAAAGCTGAAGGCAATCGGATTCAAGATAGTGAACAAAGATATCTCCGGCGCAACATGTCAGGATCGAAAGATGCTTACAGGGGATAGCCCTCTTGCCGGCAACGCGCTCGGAAAGCTTGCGGCCAGTGCGCTTCTTGAAGCGATCGGCAAAGACTAAGCCCAGCGGAGAGAGGTGCCGAGTCAATAACTTCCATGCTAACAACCGCATCATCTCGGAGTGGCAATTCCGCTGCGCTACATTGCCAGCCGGTTATGCGGAGCGTTAGCTGTTCAAAAACCCCGTCCTGGCTAAGCTGAGTCATCTGAGCTCTTGCGAGATGCCTACAATCTTGCGAAGCGGACCTTACAGGGTCTATTTCTACAGTCACGAACCAAACGAGCCGCCTCATGTTCACGTTGACCGTGACAAGTCTTCTTGCAAAGTGTGGCTAAGTCCAGTTGCCTTGGCGTCCAGTCTGGGCTTCAGTGCGAGCGAGCTACGGGAGGTTGAGCGGCTTGTCAGCTCAAACAGAGCTATCCTGTTGAAAGCATGTGAGGAGTTTCATGGCTAATCCGGGTGAGCGCGTCACGAACGTAGCCTCTACTGAAGACAATCTGATTGTCGATCTTGCAGACGGAAGATCAATCTCGGTGCCTCTGGCTTGGTATCCCCGTCTACTCCATGCATCACAAGATGATCGAGATAATTGGGAAGTGGCTGGAGCTGGTTTTGGGATTCACTGGCCAGCAATCGATGAGGATTTAAGCGTGGAAGGCCTTCTTCGTGGAGCACCAGCGCCCCGCGTGAGAGTGGTGAGCAGCTAACAAGCCCCTCGAGTGGACAGGCCACCACCACTTACCTGCTCGCGCTATACAGCTCCTGCCTGCAACTCAGGGGCAGCGTTGGGTGCCTCATCCAAAATGGGTTGCATGAGTACCAATCTGTACCAGCTACCGACCGACTTGCCCCGACCAATCGATGATGGTGCGGCCGTGCATCTCGAAGGGGCCTTGCTGCCGGATGTCGTGCTCCATGCCACGGACGGCGCCTTCGTCAACCTCGGCGGGTTGAAAGGCCGGTTCGTCATCTACGTCTATCCGATGACCGGGCGCCCCAATGTGCCCTTGCCTGATAGGTGGGATGGCATTCCTGGTGCACGAGGCTGTACCCCCCAGACCTGCAGCTTCCGGGACCACTATGACGAACTCAAGGAGCTTGGCGCGGGAGTCTTCGGGGTAAGCGCTCAGACGTCCGAGTATCAGCGTGAGGCCCGAGACCGTCTGCATCTGCCCTTCCAGCTGTTGAGCGACGGTGGGCTACAGCTGAAGAGTGCACTGCGGCTGCCTACGTTTACCGTTGGGAGCATGGAGTTGTTCAAGCGGCTAACGCTGATCACCGAGGACGGCAAGATCCGGAAAGTGTTCTATCCGGTGTTTCCGCCCGATCGCAACGCTGATGAGGTCCTCGCGTGGTTGCGGTCAGACGCCCAACCCGGCGGGACCGCATGCGGCTCGCCCCTGAGCTACCACGTTGGGCACACTGTCTACTGAGGAGGAGGCCATGGCCGAGGTCGTCATCAGACATGTAGAGCAGGACGACTATCAACCGATCATCTCGGTCGTCGATGAATGGTGGGGTGGTCGGCCTATGGCCGCAATGCTCCCAAAACTCTTCTTCGTCCACTTCAGCTCCACCAGCTTCACCGCCGTGGATGATGGACAGATCGTAGGCTTCCTCATCGGGTTCGTTTCGCAGACCTTTCCGGACCAGGCTTATATCCACTTCCTTGGCGTGCATCCCTCACGGCGTGGAGAGGGGTTGGGGCGACTCCTCTATGAATCTTTCTTTGCAAGAGCTGCCTCGGTTGGCTGTCGCACTGCTCGATGCGTAACCGCTCCTGTCAATCGGAACTCGGTTGCCTTCCATCGGCGCATGGGCTTCTCTCTCGTCGACTCCGATTACACGGTCGACGCCGTGCCAGTCGTTTTGGACTATGACGGGGTGGGTGAAGACCGAGTGATCTTCACGAAAGATCTGGACACTTATAATGTCGACCGGTGATGCTCAACATCCAGATACAGAAGACGGGAGTAGGAGTCGCTTGTCAGTCCGATCAGCCCCGACCCGCTTCTGATCTGGTGCGTTGGGCAACACTTCGCCTTTTTCCAGATCCATCCGCATGAATCTTGGATCTTAGCAGTACCATACCTTTGCCGATTGGAGCTTGCCAATCCCATGCTCTACCTCGCTCGGCGTCAGCCGATTCCATCTTCCACCGTTGGTACGGCGGTCGGATGATCTGCATCGCCCAACTCAGAAGTGAGACGTTGAAGATGCGGCTCCGTTCCTATGAATGACACCGCCCCAGACCCACTGCCCGTCGGATTCCGCGATGTCGATGCGACCGCTCCGGACAAGATCATCCGCTGTCTCGACTGTCTTCAGTCGATGGCAGCGGGGCGGGCGTACAAGGCGCGCGCCCTCGACCTTCTGGGGCTCGAACCGGGAGCCTCCGCCCTCGACGTGGCCTGCGGGCTCGGCGACGATGTGGTGCAGATGCAGGCGCGGGGCGCCCGGGCCGTGGGCGTTGACCGCAGCCGGACGCTCATCGCCGCGGCGCAGTCACGGCACGCCGGCAGCGGCTGCGAGTTCCACGTGGCCGAAGCCGCGGGACTCCCGTTCGCGGACGGCAGCTTCGACGCGGTGCGGATCGACCGCTCCCTCCAGCACATCGCCGAGCCGGGACGGATCGTGCTGGAGATGGCCCGCGTTGCCCGCCGGGGCGCGGTGGTGCTCTGCGCTGAGCCCGACTGGGGCACGTTCCTGATCGGCGGGCGCCACAGCGCGGTGACCGAACGGATCCAGCACAACTGGATTCGCTCGTTCCAGAACCCGTGGATCGGCCGCGAGCTGTCGAGCCTCCTGGTCGACGCCGGGGTGGGCGACATCCGCCAGGAAGGATTGTGGCTGCCCACCCACGGGTTCGCCGAGTCGGATCTGCTGTTCGAAATCGACGCCACTGCCAGGGATCTCGCAGCCGAACTCCCAGAACCCCTCACCTGGCTTGAGACCTACCGCCAGGGTGAGGCCTATGCGGGCGTTCTGATGCTGATCTGCTGGGGCCGCAAGCACTGACCGGAATCGCAGGACATACCGTTTCACGTCTGCCTGCGCTCGCGGCCACGTTCGAGTACTCCATACCCAGCCATGGGCAGAACGTCCTGCGCAAACCTCGCCCAGTCGCCCTGCGGTTTCGCCTCCATCCCCACCGATGAAACCCTGGGCACAAGCAGTGCATCGGTATCGCTCATCAGAAGTCCTGCATCCCGGCTGCTGCTGCGCTGGGCCTGATCAGGTCGCGGCGATGCGCCGGCGCAGGTAGGCGATCGCCAGCTCGGAGGTTTCCCGCACCAGCCGGTCGCGGAACGCCTTCGCCTGCGTTGCGGAGAGCCACAGCAGGTTGCCGATGGTTTTCACCAGCACGGTGGCGATCAGGCGGCCGTCCTCCTCACTGAGGTCGGTCCCGGCCGTGGCGGCGCGGGCCACAAGCGTCCCCGACCAGTCGGCGATCAGCCGGGCATCGGCCTCCTCCTCGATGGCGATCAGATCGGGGCTCCCCGCCTGCACGTCCATGAAGATGGCCGGGTAGCCGGGGTGATCGCGGAAGAAGCGATCCGTGAGTTCCACGATGCGGGCGATGTAGGCCTCCAGGGGAAGCTCCTTCCCTTCCCCCTGATCAAAGGCAACAAGCTGCTCGTGCAGCCGGTCGGCGTAGCGCTGGGCGAGGCTGCGCAGGATCGCCGCCTTGTCCGGGAAGAACTGGTACAGGGAGCCGATGGGCACCGCGGCCCGGGCCGCAATGGCGTTGGTGGTCGTGGCCCCGACCCCTTCCTCCTGGAAGAGGGCCTCGGCCGCCTCCAGGATCCGGCGCACCCGCTCCTGGCTGCGGGCCTGGCGGGGCTGGCGGCGCAGGGCGGAGGGCTCGTCGGGAGCGGCGGGGGCGCTGGAGGAGTCGGCCACAGGCGGGCAAGGAGCCCCAGAAAACACGAGCAATCCTCGCATCCCATTGACAGATGCGAGGATTGCTCATATTTTCAAGCACGTGAGCAGTCCTCATGTTCCAGCGGCCTGCATCGGCCTCCCCGTTCCCACCTGATTCACCCCATGACCAGCACCCTTGTCCGTTCCTCCGCCGAGGCCCTCGTTGGCCTGTCCCCCGTCACCCAGGAGGTGCCCCCCCAGCTGTTCCGGATCTTCGGCACCCTGGTGGCCATGAGCGGCGGCGACACCAGCCTCGAGCTGGTGGGCTCCCTCACCGAAGCCCTGCTCGAGACCCCCTCCTATGCCCTGGCGGCGGAGCACCTGCGCCGCGATCCGGCCTGCGGGGCCCTGATCGACGAGCGCTGGATTCCCCCCGCTCACGACCTTGCCCAGCTCGCCGCCCTGCCGGAAGGCTCCCTGGGCCAGGTGTATGCGGCCGCCCTGGCTCGGCTCGGCTACGACCCCGACCTCCATGCCGGCATGGAGCCCCTCAACGACGCGTTCTATGTGGAACTGCGGCTCAGCCAGACCCATGACCTCTGGCATGTGATCACTGGCTTCGACACCTCGGTGATCGGCGAGATCGGCCTGCAGGCCTTCCATCTCAGCCAGTTTCCCTATCCCCTGGCCTCCGCGCTCCTAGCCCAGTCGCTGCTGACGACCACCGTGCTGGAGCCCGAGCAGTTGCCCCTCCTGGTGGAGGCGATCCGGGTCGGGCTGCAGATGGGGCTCGAGGCCAGGCCCCTGTTCGCCCAGCGCTGGGAGGAAGGCTGGGCGAAGCCCCTGCAGCTGTGGCGCAACGAACTCCGGCTGCGTCCCTTCGCGGAGCGGGTTGGGCGGCCGTGAGCGGATCCCTTCGGTTCGGAGGCGTTCCGTTCCTGACTGGTTCGTCGCCGGACACCAGGACAGGGCAAAGGGCCCGGGATGCATACGAGAGGCCGTGATCCACCTGAGCCGCCACCTTCAGAAATCCGGTTTCAGCACATGCGCCCTGCACCAGGGCTGGGAGCCGCCGAGATTGCCGGCCAGGGGCCAGCCCGCCACGATTGAGCGAGCGGTTTCCATCAGTGGCCCATGGAATCAACCCCGGCGGCGTCCAGGCCGGCAACGCGTCGACAGCCGGCCCTGCTCGGAGCCGCTCTGGCGCTGATCCCCACACTCTCCCTCCCCGCTCTGGCGGCCCCCTCCACGGTGAAGGCCTCCAGCGTGCCCACCTATCGGATCGAGGCGCTCACCACCTCCGGCATGGGCGCCATGGCGATGGGGGGAGCCGATCTGATGCGGATGATGCTGGGTGGCCGCCCGGCGATGGGCACCACCGTGAGCCGCAGCCTGGGCCTGGAGCTGGAGTCACCCCAGGTGGTGGCCAACCCCACCGCGGAGCACCGCATTCCAGCGACGCTGGGGATGGGTGCGGCCCTGCCGCTTCGGAGCACCACCCTCGGCAAGGGCGAACGGCCCATCTGGAAAGAGCCGGAACTGGTTGAGGGCAAGGGCCGGATGCTGCTGTTCCGCGGCTGCGCCGAGAGCGCCGGGGCAGGCCAGCCGGAGATCGTCTCCCTGCAGGGCCTGGCGGCCGAGCAGAAGCGTGAGGCGCTGGCGGGCTTGGCGGCCATGGCCGCGATGCCCCAGGCCGTGGATGCCTCGGGAACCACGGGGCGGTGGCCCGACACCACCCAGCCCCCACCGGTTCTTCCGCCCAAGGGCTCACTCGTGGGGGCCCACACCGTGGTGAGCACCTACGCGCCGGAGGTCCGCTTTCAGGTGGCCAGCAGCCACGACTTCCTGGCCCCCGTGGAGCTCACCAGCGCGGCAACGCCAGGCGGAGCCCAGAGCCTCCGCTGGCAGGTGGTGCCCACCGCCCTCGGCTACCAGGCCTCCGCAGTGGGGCCGGGACAGCAGGAGGGCGACATCGTGATCTGGACCTCCAGCGAAGGGCCCCGCAACGGGAGCTGGGTGCCCGGCGATCTGCGGGCGCCTGAGGCGGCGCGCCTGATTCAACGCCAGGAGCTGCTGCCACCGGAGCGCACCACCTGCAGCATCAGCGCCCAGGCGATGGCGGCACTGCAGGGCATGGCGATGGTGACGGTGACGGCCTACGGCGACACGCTGATGCTGAGCGCCCCCCAGGGCACGGCCCCGTGGCAGCTCAGCCTGGAGCGCCGCTCCAGCGCCACCCGGCCGGTGGGCGCAGGCATGGACATGCTTGAGGGCGGCGGATCCTCCGAAGGCGAGCCGAAACCACCGAAGCAGCGCGGCTTCAATCCCTTTCAGTTGTTCTGAGGGCTTGTCCTGAGGGCTTGTTCTGAGGAATCAGGAACCTCTGGAATCGTTCACCCTGGCGCAGCTGCCGCATGAATCCCATGGCCATGAAGGCAACCATTCAGACGCTGGGTTGGATCGCCTTTGGAATTGACGCCGTGGGCCTGCTCGCCATCCTGGGCTGGGCGCTGACGGCGAGCAGCCGGGATGGGGAGATTGCCTATGCGGTCGTCTTTCTCCTGCTCACGGGGATCTGGCTGGCCGTGGGAGGAACCGGATTGGCCATCAGCGGCCAACGTGGATCAGCCCTGGGAATCTGGTGTTTCACGTTGTTTTTGGCCCTTCCCCCTTTGATCGGGCTCGCTCTGCGGATTGCCAACTCCCTGTAGAGCCCGGATCGCGGTAGCTCCGAGAGCGCGATGCCGCCGCCAACCTGAGAGTGCCAGGATTCAGCCCATGCATGCTCGCCCAGAACCGCGTCGAGGACATCAACGGACCGGGCTGAACCCACGGGGGCTGAAACCGGCTCTCGCCGCGATCGCCATGGGCACGTCCCTGTTGATCACCACAGCGGCGTCCCTCCCCGGGCGTTCCCAACAGGTGGAGCGGGCTCGATCCCTGCCGGACCTCAGTGGACTGGCATGGGTGGAGGGCGATCTGTTCATCGGCGTCCACGATGCCAAACCCAGCGCCGGTCAACCCGAGTTGCCCAGGATCAGCCTCGTGCGTCTTCCCAGTTCGAAGCGCAAGGGCGTGACCTGGGAACCACTGGATCTGACCATCCCCGGAGCGGGCGGACCCATCAGCGATCTGGAGAGCGCCAGCCGCCTGCCTGGAGGGCAGGGTTTCCTCCTGGCGGAGAGTGGTCAGGAAGGGAAGAAGGCTCGACGCATCTTCCTCGCTGCTTACCGCAACGGCAGGTTGACCCTCGACGCTCAGGCGCCCTGGCCTGTGCCCGTGGACAACGTGGAGGCGACCGAAGTCGTGCAGGTGGGCCGGCAGCTGCTGTTTCTGTACGCGGAACGGGCGGATGGTCGTACCAAGACCCGATTGCGGTGGGCCCCGATGACACTGAACCCACTTCAGTTCGGTGCCTTCAGGGAGGTCACCTACAGGGGTGTGGATCCCGTCGGCGACGGTGCCCGGCCGATCGTCGCCCTGGCGGCGGATGCGGATGGCTTCCTCTACAGCGCATCGTCCTACGACTCGGGCAACGATGGTGGTCCGTTCCGCAGCGTGGTGTGGCGGATCGGCCGGATCAGCACGGGTGAGGATGGCCAGCCGCAGGTTGACCTCAGGGCGCCGAGGAGACTGGCAACCCTGGACGGACTGAAGGTGGAGAGCCTTGCCGTGCGCGACTCCACCGAAGACGGCAGGCAGCTGTATATCGGCACAGACGATGAGGACTACGGCGGGATCCTGCGCCTGCTTCCCGATCGGCTTCCGCAGCGCCTGCCTCCGGATCAGCCCCCAGGGCGGTAGCCGTCCTCCACCAGGCGCGGCAGCAGCGCCACCAGGTTGCAGGGCCGGGTGGTGGCATCGAGCTGGGCTTGGATCAGCCGATCCCAGGCGGTTTCCACCGCATCCAGCGAACCGGGCAGCACGAAGATCACCGTGCCGTTGGCCACCCCGGCCAGGCAGCGGCTCTGCAGGCTGCTGGTGCCGATCGTCTCGAACGACAGCACCCGGAACAGCTCGCCGAATCCCTCGATCGTCTTGTCCAGCAGAGGGGCCACCGCCTCGGGGGTGCCGTCGCGGCCGGTGAGGCCAGTGCCGCCGCTGCTGATCACCACCTGCACCGCCGCATCGGCGATCCATCGGCTCACCTCCGCCCGGATGCGGTAGCGGTCGTCGGGCACGATCCGCCGCTCCACCAGCACGTGGCCCGCCGCCTGCAGCCGCGCCTGCAGGGCATCGCCGCTGCGGTCATCGGACAGGCTGCGCGTGTCGGACACCGTGAGCAACGCAATCGCCAGCCCCACCGGCCCGCCTCGGCTGACGCCATTGTGGGGGCCTGCACGCCGCCGCGCTGGCATGCCCGATCTGTCCTCGCCCCCCGAGCTGCCCCCTCCTGGCGAGCTGCGCGTGCTGCTGTTCGCGGCCCTGCGGGAGCGGGCCGGCTGGCGGGAACGCCGTCTCCCGGCAACGAGCGGCATCACCCCGGCAGCGGTGTGGGAGCAACTGGGGCTGGAGCCCGCCGATGCGGCCGCCACCATCCGCGTGGCGATCAACCAGCAGTTCGCACGCTGGGACTCGCCCTTGGCCGGCGGCGATGAACTGGCCTTCCTGCCGCCGATCAGCGGCGGCTGAACACCAACCACCGATGGCCGCCCCGCTGCACTCGATCGAGCTGGAACCCGGACCCTTCCAGCCGCTGCAGGCTCTGGAGCGGTGGCACGGCCAGCTGCTCGACCGCCTGGGCAACCTGCCAGCCGCCGAGAGCAGCTTCGTGGGCCGGGTGCGGCCCCACACCAGCGCCGGTCAGCCCCTGGCCGCCCTGGAGCTGGAGCACTACCCCGGCATGACCGAAGCCCAGCTGCGGCACCTGGCCGCCGCGGCCGCCAGCCGTCCTGAGGTGGCCGCCGTGCTGGTGCGGCACCGGATCGGCCGGGTGCTGCCGGGCGATCCGATCGTGCTGGTGGCCGTCGCCGCCGACCGGCGCGGCCCAGCCCAGCGCTGCTGCCAGGAGCTGCTGGAAGCCCTCAAGCACGAGGCGCCCTTCTGGAAGCGGGAGTGGCTGGCCGATGGCAGCGGCCACTGGCTGGGCGGCAACACGCCGCTCTGATCGTGCGCGGCAACGCGCGCCGCCGCAGCTCAGAGGATCGGCAGGCGCAGCAGCTGGGCCCAGAGCTCGGTGCCGGCCTCCAGCGCCCCCAGCTCGGCCGGGATCTCCAGCAGCAGATCGGCCCCGGCCAGCGAACCGATGCGCGAGGAGGCCTGGGAGCCGCTCAGCCGCGCCAGCAGCGTTCCATCGGCGGCCACCACCAGCGCGGCCCGGGCCAGCTCGGGCCGTCCGGCGCCCCGCTTCAGGTCCCCCTCCAGGCGCACCTTCAGCCGCGGCAGGCGCTGGATCCCAGCCCCCTCCAGCTGCTGCAGCGCCGGCCAGAGCAGCTGCAGGGCGGTGATCGCCGCCGCCACCGGATTGCCCGGCAGCCCGAAGAACGGCACCCGCCGGCCCCCGTGCTCCAGATGGCCATAGGCGAACGGCCGGCCCGGCTTGAGAAACAGCTTCCAGAACCCCACCTGCCCCAGCTTGGCCACCAGGGGACGGATCCAGTCGCTGTCGCCGGCGGACACGCCGCCGGTGCTCACCACCACGTCGCAGCAGCCGGCCAGATCCTCCAGGGCCCGGCGCAGGGGTTGGGGCTGATCGGCCACCACCCGCTCGGCGGTGACGCCGTAGCCGAGGCGCTCCAGCAGGGCCCGCAGCAGGGTGGAGTTGCTCTCCCAGATCTGGCCCGGGCGCCGCGGAGCACCGGGCGGCACCAGCTCATCGCCGCTGATCAGCAGACCCAGCCGCGGCCGGGCCGCCACCGCCAGGCGTTCCACGCCGCAGCTGGCCAGCCGGCCCAGCTCCGCCG
>JBATEO010000106.1:0-1648 GCA_049664045.1 Prochlorococcaceae cyanobacterium | reverse complement strand
GGCCAGCCCGGCCCCGCGCCGCCGCTCCACCAGCGTCTCGGCCTTGCGCTGCAGTTCCCGCAACCGCCGGGGGGTGTGCAGCGGCTGGTCGCGGTCGCGCTGCTCCTGCAGCATGGCCCCGCGGATGTACGGAATGGCGAAGCTGCTCAGGGCCACTCCCCGGGCGGCATCGAAGCCCTCCACCGCCCGGATCAGGCCCAGGCACCCCGTGGCGTAGAGCTCATCGAAGGGCCGCCCGGTGCGGCGGCTCTCCCGGCCGGCCACCAGCCGCACCAGGGCCAGGTTGCTCACCACCAGGGCGTTGCGCCAGTGCAGCCGCGCCTCGCAGCGGCTGCTGCGGCCCAGCTCCCGCAGCAGCGCCCGGTTGCGCTGGTGATGGGCGCTGGCGGCATCGGCCTTGCCGGGGCGGGGCCGGTGCGTGATGGTGCGGGACGTGGCCGGGTTGGCGCGGCAGGGGGAACGGGACATGACGGAACGGGACTTGACTGAACCGGGGTGAGAACCGTGGTTTCACGGTCGTTCCGCCCCTCAGTCATTCCTTCACCGCCGCCGGGACTGACCATCACCTGAATGGGGGATGGCGCCGCTCTCAGCGCAGCGCCGTGGCGAGGTGCAGCGGCTCCAGCCCCGCCCACTGCAGCAGCGCCGGCCACTGGCGCACCCGCTCGAACACCTGCCGGTGTCCTTCGCTGTTGAGGTGCACCCCGTCGTCGCACAGCCACCGCGGCCAGAGGGGATCGGCGAGCAGCTGGTCGAGCAGCGGCAGGAAGGGCACGTCGGCCTCCAGGCAGGCCTCCTCCAGCAGCGCCTCGTAGCGCCGCACCTGCTCCAGCCCATACCAGAGCACCTCGGCGAACGGCATCGCCTCCTCCAGCACCGGCGTCAGCCCCAGCACCAGCACCGGCGCGCTGGCGCGGGCCCGCTGCAGCAGCTGCTCCAGGCCGAACAGGAAACCCTCCGGCTCCAGCTGGGGCCGGCCGTCCGGACGCCCCACCCGGGCCGTGTCGTTCAGGCCCACCGCCAGCAGCACGCCGTGGGGCCGCTGGCGGCGCAGCTCGCCGCGGCAGCTCACCTCGCTCTGCAGCCGGGCCGCCACCCGCTCCAGCCCGTCGCCGCGCACCCCCAGCGGGTAGAGCACCGGTGCCGCCGGCAGGCCCATCCAGTGGCGCCGCAGCCGCTCGCACCAGCCCCCCTCCTCCGGATCGCCCCAGCCGTACACGCCGCTGTCGCCCAGCACGATCAGCTTGCGGGGCACGGCGGCGGGCATGGGCAGCGGGGCTGGCGCGGACACGGCCCGATCCTGCATCAGCCGCCGGCCAGGCAGCATTGCCCCAGGCGCGGGCGGAACCTCGGGCGTGGGCGGAACCTCAGGCGTGGCGGAGAGCGGTGCGGCCCCTGAGCGGCTGGCGGTGGAGCGTCTGGCGGTGGAGCGTCTGCCGGTGGAGGCGTTCCTGGATGCGCCGGGGCCGCTGCTGGACGTGCGCACGCCCGCCGAGTTCGTCCAGGGGCACATCCCCGGGGCGTTCAACCTGTCCCTGTTCGACGACGAGGGCCGGGCCGAGGTGGGCACCCTTTACAAGGGCCAGGGCCGCCAGGCGGCTGTGCTGCGCGGCCTGGCCCTGGTGGGCCCGCGGCTGGAGGCGATGGG
>JBATEO010000105.1:0-9401 GCA_049664045.1 Prochlorococcaceae cyanobacterium | reverse complement strand
AGGCGGTGACGATCAAGCCGGTGGGCTGCCTGCGCCTGTGCGGCCGCGGCCCGCTGGTGGCCCTTGACCGCCCCGATGGCACCGAGCTCTACGCCGAGCTCACTCCCGAGCAGGCGCCGGCCCTGCTGGCGGCGGCCACCGGCATGGGCGAGGCGCTGGGCGGCCAGCGCCTCGATCCCGCCCATCCCTTCTTCGCCCTGCAGAAGGCGGTGGTGCTGGAGGGCTGCGGGGTGGTGAATCCGGAATCGATCGACGACGCCCTGGCCCACGGCACCTACGCCCAGCTGAAGCGGGTGCTGCTGGAGTGCACCCCGGAGCAGGTGCGCGACCAGGTGAAGCGCAGCGGCCTGCGCGGCCGCGGCGGCGCCGGGTATCCCACCGGGCTGAAGTGGGACACCGTGGCCCTGCAGCCTCCCGGTCCCCGCACCGTGGTGTGCAACGCCGACGAGGGCGACCCCGGCGCCTTCATGGACCGCAGCGTTCTGGAGAGCGATCCCCACCGGCTGATCGAGGGCATGGCGATCGCCGCCTACGCCGTCGGCGCCGATCAGGGCTACGTGTATGTGCGGGCCGAGTATCCGCTGGCGATCGAGCGCCTGCGCCTGGCCCTCAAGCAGGCCCGCACCAAGGGGCTGCTGGGGGCCGGGATCGCCGGCAGCAGCTTCAACCTTCGCCTGGAGGTGCGGGTGGGGGCCGGCGCCTACGTGTGCGGGGAGGAGACGGCACTGCTGGCCTCGATCCAGGGGCAGCGCGGCACCCCCAGGCCGCGGCCGCCGTTCCCCGCCCAGGTGGGCCTGTGGGGCGCCCCCACCCTGATCAACAACGTGGAGACCCTGGCCTCGATCCCGGTGATCCTGCGCGAGGGCGGCGACTGGTATGCCGCCATCGGCACCGAGGGCAGCAAGGGCACCAAGGTGTTCGCCCTCTCCGGGGCGGTGGCCAACACCGGCCTGGTGGAGGTGCCGATGGGCACCAGCCTGCGCACGGTGGTGCAGACCATCGGCGGCGGCGTGCCCGGCGGCGAGGGGCCCAGCGGCGGCGTGAAGGCCGTGCAGACCGGCGGCCCCTCCGGAGGCTGCATCCCCGCCCATCTGCTCGACACCCCGGTGGACTACGAGAGCCTGCGCGACCTGGGCTCGATGATGGGTTCGGGCGGCCTGGTGGTGATGGGCGAGACCACCTCGATGCCGGAGGTGGCCCGCCACTTCATGCGCTTCAGCGTCAACGAGAGCTGCGGCAAGTGCGTGCCCTGCCGCGCCGGCACGGTGCAGCTGGCCCAGATGCTCGATCGCTTCGTGGAGCGCCGGGCGTCGCTGGCCGACCTGGAGCGGCTCGAGGAGCTCTGCCGGATGGTGGGCGCCACCAGCCTCTGCGGCCTGGGCCAGGCGGCGCCCAACCCGGTGCTCAGCACCCTGCGCTACTTCCGGCAGGAATACCAGGCGGCCTGCCGGGATCCGGGCCAGTGCGAACCCCTCGATGCCTGCCGTCTGCAGGAGGTGGCCTCATGAGCGTGCACACCCTCACGGTGGATGGGGTGGAGGTGGCCGTGCCCGATGGCGCCTCGCTGCTGGATGCGGTGCGGGCCGCCGGCGCCGAGCTGCCCACCCTCTGCCATCTCGATGGCCTCAGCCCGGTGGGCGCCTGCCGGCTCTGCCTGGTGGAGCTGGAGGGCAGCGGCAAGCTGCAGCCCGCCTGCGCCACCGCCGCCGGCGAGGGCATGGCGGTGCTCACCCAGACGCCCCAGCTGCGGGAGTGGCGGCGGATGGCGGTGGAGCTGTTCTTCGCGGAGGGCAACCACGTGTGCGCCTTCTGCGTGGCCAACGGCAACTGCGAGCTGCAGGACGTGGCGGTGGCGGTGGGGATGGACCATTCCCGCTTCCCCTATCAGTACCCCAACCGGCGGGTGGATGCCTCCCATCCCCGCTTCGCCATCGACCACCACCGCTGCATCCTCTGCACCCGCTGCGTGCGCGTGTGCGATGAGATCGAGGGCGCCCACGTGTGGGACGTGGCCAACCGCGGCGGCGAGTGCTCGATCATCGCCGGCCTCGATCAGCCCTGGGGCGAGGTGCAGGCCTGCACCTCCTGCGGCAAGTGCGTGGACGTGTGCCCCACCGGCGCCATCTTCCGCAAGGACGACACCACCGCCGAGAAGGAGGCGCACCGGGAGCGGCCCCAGCTGCTGCGAACCGCCCGCGAACAGCACCAGTGGCAGAACCAGTGACTCCGGCCATCCCATGACCAACTCCAGCACCACTCATCACCCCGGCAGCGCCCCGCGGCTGCGTTTCGCCACCGTGTGGCTGGCCGGCTGCAGCGGCTGCCACATGTCGTTCCTGGATCTCGACGAGTGGCTGTTCGAGCTGGCCGCGCAGGTGGACGTGGTGTTCTCGCCGGTGGCCAGCGACGTCAAGAAATTCCCCGAGAACGTGGACGTGTGTCTGGTGGAGGGGGCGGTGGCCAACGCCGACAACCTGGAACTGGCCCTGCAGCTGCGTCAGCGCACGCGGATGGTGATCTCCTTCGGTGACTGCGCCGTGACCGGCAACGTGCCGGCCCTGCGCAACCTCTGGAGCGAGGTGGATGGCGGCAGCCGCCAGAGCGTGCTGGATCGCGGCTACCTGGAGCTGGCCGACACCGGCGCCCAGCATCCCCACGCTCCCGGCATCGTGCCGGAGCTGCTGGAGCGGGTGCTGCCGCTGCATGAGGTGATTCCGGTGGACCTCTACCTGCCCGGCTGCCCGCCGCCGGCGGATCGGATCCGCGCCGCGATCGAGCCGCTGCTCAGCGGTGAGACCCCGGCGATGCAAGGCACGGCGATGTTGAAGTTCGGCTAGCTGCCAGAAGGAACCCCTCATGACCCGCACGATCACGATCGATCCGGTGACCCGCATCGAGGGTCACGCCAAGATCACGCTGCACCTCGATGAGGCGGGGCGGCTGGCCGACGCCCGCTTCCACGTGGTGGAGTACCGCGGCTTCGAAACGTTCTGCGAGGGCCGGCCGTTCACGGAGATGGCCGGCATCACCGCCCGCATCTGCGGCATCTGTCCGGTGAGTCACCTGCTGGCGGCGGCGAAGACGGGCGACAAGCTGCTGGCGGTGCAGCCGCCACCCGCGGCCCGCAAGCTGCGGCGGATGCTCAACCTGGCCCAGCTCTGCCAGAGCCATGCGCTCTCGTTCTTTCATCTCAGCAGCCCCGATTTCCTGCTGGGGTGGGAGAGCGATCCGGCCCGCCGCAATGTGTTCGGCTTGATGGCGGCCGACCCGGACCTGGCCCGCGCCGGCATCCGCCTGCGTCAGTTTGGCCAGCAGGTGCTGGAGCTGCTGGGCGGCCGCAAGATCCACTCCGCCTGGGCGGTGCCGGGCGGCGTGCGCACACCCCTGAGCGCCGAGGCCAGAGAGTGGATCCTGGAGCGCCTGCCGGAGGCGAAGGCCACGGTGGCGACAGCCCTGGAGCTCTACAAGACGCTCCTCGATGGCCCGCTGCAGCGGGAGCAGCGCACCTTCGGCGACTTCCCCTCGCTGTTCATGGGCCTGGTGGCGGCCGATGGCGGCTGGGAGTGCATCGAGGGGGCGCTCCGCTTCATCGACAGCCAGGGCCGGGTCGTGGCCGATGGCCTTTCGGAAGATGACTACGCCAGTTACCTGGGCGAGGCGGTGGAGAGCTGGAGCTACCTCAAGTTCCCCTACTACAAGCCCCTGGGTTATCCCGAAGGGATCTACCGGGTGGGGCCCCTGGCCCGGCTGAATGTGTGCGAGCGCATCGGCACCCCCTGGGCCGACGCCGAGCTGGCCGAGTTCCGCCAGCGCAGCGGCACCGCGGAGAGCGGCGGCCGCATCGTGACCTCCTCGTTTGCCTTCCACCATGCCCGCCTGGTGGAGATCGTGGCCTGTCTGGAGGGCATCGAGCAGCTGGTGGTTGACGACAGCCTGATGACCGATCGCATCCGCGCCCGCGCCGATCTCAACGCCAACGAGGCGGTGGGCGTGAGCGAGGCACCGCGTGGCACGTTGTTTCACCACTACCGCGTGGATGACGACGGTCTGATCACGCGGGTGAACCTGATCATCGCCACCGGCCAGAACAACCTGGCCATGAACCGCACCGTGGCCCAGATCGCCCGCGAGTTCATCACCGAGCCGGTGGCCGAGGGCGCCGAGATCCCCGAGCCGCTCCTGAACCGGGTGGAGGCCGGCATTCGCTGTTTCGATCCCTGCCTGAGCTGCAGCACCCACGCCGCCGGCCAGATGCCGTTGCGGATCGAGCTGGTGGATGCAGGCGGGCGGATGCTGGCGGAGCGCGTGAGGGATTGAGGTGTTGGGGTGGGAGATCTTCTATCCCAGTGAATGGTCTTCTATGGATCCGCACAAGATCCGGGCCCTTGGCGGTGAGCGTGCGAAAGCCCTCGCAGCGGTTTCCTTACTGTGATGCTGCGCTCAGCGTTGGAGGCTTTTCTGCTGCCGAAAGGCTGGGTGTGAGATGTTCTGCGGGTCTGCCCAAGAACTTGGTATGCCGCATAATGATGCCATGAATCAAGTTCAAGCTAGGCAAGCCGTTCTTGCCGATCTGCAGCTTCTCGCACCGCTGCTCGATGCCTATCGTGTCTTCTATGGAAGCGGCAGCGATGTTGAAGCAGCGAAGCGATTCTTGCATGAGCGCTTCAACAACGGAGAATCTGTGCTCTTCATTGCGATTACTGAGGATACTGCCGTTGGCTTTTGCCAGCTCTATCCATCCTTTTCCTCTGTTTCACTGGCAAGGACCTTTATCCTCAACGATCTGTATGTGATGGAGAGTTATCGAAAGCAGGGCATTGGAACCCTGCTCCTTGAGAAGGCTGCTGAGTTTTCCAAGGAGCTCGGAGCGATAAGACTGAGCCTTTCCACTGCAATCACCAATCGCGCGGCTCAAAGCCTCTATGAGCAGGCTGGCTGGATTCGCGATCAGGACTTCTATGTTTACAACCTAAAGTTATCGGTATAACATCCTGCGGCACCTGTCCGCCTCCACAGAGTCCCCCTAAATCTTGGGGCTCTCTGCTGCAGGTGAGCTGGGCGTTAGGTTTCTTTGGAGGGCCCCATGGGGAAAGGACGATTAGAAGCATTCAGTGATGGCGTGATCGCGATCATTATCACGATCATGGTCCTGGAAATCAGGGCTCCACATGGTGACGGTTTCGATGCTCTTTCATCGATCGTGCCAGCCTTCCTGAGCTATGTTCTGAGCTTTGTCTACGTCGGGATTTATTGGAACAACCACCACCACATGCTGCAGGCGACGCGCAAGATCACCGGCACGGTGCTCTGGGCAAATCTGCATCTATTGTTCTGGTTGTCCCTTTTCCCATTCGCTACGGCGTGGATGGGTGAGAACCACTTCGCCTCTAATCCAACCATTGCCTATGGTGTGGTGCTCCTCATGGCGGCTGTGGCTTACTTTGTGCTGCAGTACGCAATTATTGCGGTGGAAGGTCCGGGCTCGGTGCTCAAGCAAGCGTTAGGTCGTGATTGGAAGGGAAAGGCTTCTATTCTCCTCTATTCTGTAGCAATCGGGGTCGCTTTCTTGGCGCCGTGGCTATCCCAGATTACCTTTGTGTTTGTCGCACTCATGTGGTTCGTTCCGGACCGTCGCATTGAGCGGGCAATTCCGAGGCAAGATACCTAACGATTCGCTGCAGGCGCGACGGCCTTGTCGGACCGCGGCCTGAGCTCAAACGTTTTGGACAATGCGAGAGACTGCGGATCAAACCAACCTTCGAGGGCACTAACACATGAAAGCTATTGTGTATGAGAAATACGGACCGCCCGAAGTTCTTCAGCTAAGGGAGGTCGAAAAGCCCGCGCCCAAGGACAATGAAGTCCTGATAAAAACACATGCGACAACGGTGACGTCCGGTGATTGGCGGGTGCGAAGTCTCAATGTGCCAGCAGGCTTCGGGCTCATCATCCGTTTGGTATTTGGTGCCTTAAAGCCAAAGCAACCGATCCTCGGATCAGAGCTCGCTGGAGTGGTTAAATCGGTCGGCAAAGACGTAAGTAAATTCAAGGTTGGTGACCACGTTTTTGCGTTCAGCGATGCTGCCATGGGTTGTTACGCGGAGTACAAATGCATGCCGCAAGACGGAGCGATAGCGTTAAAACCAACCAAACTAAGTTTTGCCGAAGCCGCCGCAATCTCTTTTGGCGGGACAACGGCCTTGAATTTCCTCAGGAGAGGTGGCCTTCAGCGGGGAGATAGCGTACTCGTCAATGGGGCTTCTGGTGGGGTAGGCACCGCTGTGATGCAGTTGGCCAAACACTTTGGGGCAGACGTGACCGGGATCTGTAGCACCGTAAACGTGGAATTGGTGAGATCCCTGGGCGCCAGAGATGTCATCGACTACACCAAAGAGGACTTCACGCAGAATGGCAAAACCTATGACATCATTGTCGATACCGTCGGCACGGCTCTGTTTCCCCGTAGCAAGGCCTCGTTGAAGGATGGTGGCCGCCTGCTGATGATTCTGGCTGGGCTGCCAGACATGCTTCAGATTCCATGGGCGGCAATGACGACCAACAAGAAAATCATCGCTGGGCCAGCGACCGCGAGCGCGGAAGATTTGCGTTTTCTCGCGGATCTGGCTGAGGCGGGAGAATTTAAACCTGTCATTGATCGGCGCTATCCGTTCGAGCAGATCGCCGAGGCTCACCGCTACGTCGACACCGGGCGCAAGAGGGGAAATGTCATCATAACTCTGATGGGTGACGACTGAACCTAGGAGCACCGATTACATATCCGGCCGTTAGAGGGTATTGTCCAACATGGCGTTCGAGCGGGGCGCGCCAAATGCGGAGCGCCCCTCGACTTTATGGTCTTCCTTCCGTTTAAAACGCATCGCTGGCGTCTGTTGGTGATCCTCTGCCTGGAATGCTCGCGCAAGACAGGTGACCGCCAGCACTGCTCAGCCTGTGCTCTGCATGTCGGAGGTCGCCAGCACGCGCGCAAGCATGGGGACGTGACGCCGCCACAGATCCGCAACAATGGCACCATCGTTCGGCAGGGACAAGCCCTCAAAGGCCTCAACGAAGCCATCAAGGTGCTGGCGTTCAGCTCCGTCGTGCACACCCGGATGCAGCTCGGCGACGCTGATCACCGCGATCGCCAGTGCCTGCTCACACCCCTTCAGGAAACCAATCGCTTGCTCCTGGCCGCGCAGGTCGTCGATTGAGTTCCTGCCGCAGGGCAGACCAATCGGGCAGCTCGGTGCGCGAGGCCCAGAGGCCCCGCGCCTGCCTCAGCCGGGCGAGTCGACCTTGTGGCTCGTGCTGCTGCAGGAAGGCATGGACAGCGTCACGGATCAGGGCGCTCTGGCTGCGACCACTGCGCAGGGCCAAGGCCTGGAGGCCGGTGCGCTCGGCTTCCGACAGATCGACCTGCGTGCGCTGCATGGGCAGGTGACCCCTGGTGTAGACACCAGGGGTTGGAATTCCAGGCGTTTTGGCAGGGTGCAGGCCGCCTCACCCCCCCCTGCGCCGGAAGCAACCCATGGCCACACTGGAACCTCCGCCCCTCTGCGGCCCATGCAGCGGCGCCCCCACACCAATCGCCTGGTGATCGGCATTGGCAATCCCCTGCGCGGCGACGACGGCGTTGGGGCGTTGCTGGCCGAGCAGGCGGCCGTGCTGAGCGCCGCTGAGCCCGACGGCCCGGTGGCGGTGCGCAGCGTGCAGCAGCTCACGCCCGAGCTGGCCGAGGAGCTCTCCCAGCTGGAGGCGGTGTTGTTCATCGATGCCTGGCCGGCGCCGGCTGGGGCGGTGCCCCACCTGCAGCAGTTGAGCCCGGCCGGCACCAGCAGCGACAGCCACCACCTGGAGCCGGCCGCCCTGCTGGCGGTGAGCCAGGCCCTCTATGGCCGCGCCCCCGCCGCCCAGCTGCTTCTGGTGCCGGCCCATGCCTTCGAGCACGGCACGGCGCTCAGCGCCGAGCTGCGGGTGGCTCTGCCCCAGGCCCGGGACCTTCTGCGCCAGTGGCTGAACGCCCATGCATGAGCTCAGCATCATGGAGGCGGTGCGCGATCAGGCGCTGGCCCAGGCCGAGCGCCACGGCGGCGGTGCCATCACCACGATCACCCTGCGCATCGGCAGTCTTGCCGGGGTTGAACCCGAGGCCCTGGCCCTGGCCTTCGAGGTGGTGATGGCGGGCACCCCCGCCGCCGGCGCGCGGCTGACGATCGAGCCGGTGGCGGCGGAATGTTTCTGCGCCGGTTGCGAGGCCCCGTTTCCTGCCCAGGATGGGGTGTGTGAATGCCCCCGCTGCGGCGCCGTCAGCCGCCAGTTGCTGCGGGGGCGGGAACTGCAGCTGGCCTCCCTCGAGCTGGCCGATCCGGAGCACTGCTGAGACACCCCCCGAGAGGACTGCTGAGATGTGCACCATCTGCAACTGCGGCCAGAGCGAGCCGGCGGTGGTGGCCTCGGCCGCCGCGCAGCCGGCAGTGATCGAGGCACCGGGCCCAGGCCCCCGGCGCCTGGAGCTGGGTGAGGCCCTGCTCTCCCACAACGACGCTCACGCAGCCGCCCTGCGCCGACGCTTCGCGGCGGCCGGTCTGCCGGTGCTCAACCTGCTCTCTTCCCCGGGATCGGGGAAGACGGCCCTGCTGGAGCGGTTGGGACGCGACTGGAGCGGCAGCGGCCGGCTGGGGGCGATCGTGGGCGATCTGGCCACCGACAACGACGCCCGCCGCCTGCGCGCTGCCGGCATCGAGGCGGTGCAGATCACCACCGGCCAGGCCTGCCACCTGGAGGCCTCGATGCTGGAGCCGGCACTCGATCGCTTCGACCTGGTCGCCCTGGAGCTGCTGGTGATCGAGAACGTGGGCAACCTGGTATGCCCCGCCGCCTACGACCTGGGTGAGAGCCTGCGGCTGGTGCTGCTGGCCGTCACCGAAGGCGAGGACAAGCCCCTCAAATACCCGGCCATGTTCCACAGCGCCGATGTGGTGGTGATCAACAAGATCGACCTGGCCGCGGCGGTGGAGTTCGACCGCGAGCATGCCCACCGCCACATCGCCCGGGTGGCGCCCGCCGCCCGGATCGTGGAGGTGTCGGCCCGCACGGGTGAGGGCATGGCCGGGTTGAGGGAGGCCATCGCCGCAGGTCTGGCGGCGCCGGTCCTGGCCTGAGCGCGCACCCCATGGCCCAGCCGGCGCGGCTGCTGCTGCACTGCCGCGGCACCGTGCAGGGCGTGGGCTTCCGGCCGTTCGTGCATCGCCTGGCCCGGGAGCTGGCGCTGTCCGGGGAGGTGGAGAACGTGACCGGTGCGGTGCGGGTGGATCTGCATGGGGAGCGCCGCGCCCTGGAGCGGTTTCTGCGCCGCCTCGGCGCCGAGCTGCCCGCCCCGGCGCGGCTGGAGCCCCTGGAGC
>JBATEO010000104.1:0-2715 GCA_049664045.1 Prochlorococcaceae cyanobacterium | reverse complement strand
GGGCGGCATCGAGACGCTGAAACGGCATCAGGGCCTGCTCCCACTGCTCCGGGGAGATGCCCGGGCCGCCATCCCAGAGCACGATCCGGAAGCCTTCCCCCGGAGGTTCCGTCGCCCGCAGCTGCAGGCACAGGGGCGGCGCGCCATGGCTGCGGGCGTTGTCGATCAGGTTGGCCACGGCGCGGGCCAGGGCCACCGGCTGCACCACCCGCTCCATGGGCTCCAGATCGAGCGCCAGTTCTCCAGCATCCAGCCCGGCCGCCTGCTCGGCCAGCAGCAGATCCAGGGGCACCGCCAGGGCGGCCTCGTGATCACCACCGCCGGCAAACAGCAGGAACTGGCCGGTGATGCGCTCCATCGCGTCCAGATCGGCCTCCGCCTGCTGCAGGTCGGACGCCGGCAGACCGGCAAGGCTGAGCCGGAAGCGCAACCGGGTGAGGGGACTCTTGAGGTCGTGGGCGATGCCCGCCAGCATCACGGCCCGCTCCCGTTCCCCGGCCTGCAGGCGCTGCACCATGGCGTTGAAGCGGCCGATGAGCTGCCGCACCACGGCCGTGCCCCGCTCCTGCTGCGGGCCCGGCCACTGGTGGCGGCCCACCCGCGCCAGGGCCTGCTGCTGCTGGCGCAGGGGCCGCTGCACCTCCCACCAGAAGAACAGCAGCAGGGCGGCGCTGGTGCCCAGGCCCAGACCCACCAGCAGCAGCCACGGATCCGGCGGCCAGGGGCGCACCGGCGGGATCGGCACGAACAACCAGACCGGATCCAGGGGCGCCAGCACCTCCACCCACACCCCCCGCTGGGCGTCTGCCGCCGGCAGCACCCTGGGGCAGGGGTTGATCGTGGGGCAGAGCTCCTCACGCAACACCGCAGCCTGAGCCTCCAGGGTGCGGTCGGGGCGGGTCGGCGGGGTCGCCCCGACCCGCAGGGGCAGGCCGCTGAGGCGGGCCAGCTTGGCGGGCGGCAGGCGGTCCAGCGCCAGCTCCGCCAGCCGCAGCTGGAAGAGCACCTCCGGACCCTGCTGGGCGATCCGGTCGCGCTGCAGCCGCTCCGCCAGCAGCATCTGCAGCTGCACCGTGCTCAGCAGGGCCACGCCCAGCCCGGCCAGGCCGTAGGGCAGCGCCGACCTAACGGCTGCGAGGCTGGCCATCGGGCACGAACACGTAGCCATAGCCCCACACCGTCTGCAGGTAGCGGGGGCGGGCGGGATCGGGCTCCACCAGCTTGCGCAGCCGCGACACCTGCACGTCCATGCTGCGGCTGTCGATCAGCGACTCCGGGCCGCGGGCCAGCTCCACCAGCCGCTGCCGCGGCAGGGGCCGATGCGGGTGCTGCACGAACGCCGCCAGCAGGGCGAACTCGCCGGAGGTGAGCACGGTCACCGCCCCATCGCGCTCCAGGGTGCGGGAGGCCAGGTCCAGCACCTGCTCGCCGATGGGGACTCGCTGCCCCTCCGCCAGCGGGGTGCCGGCCGGCAGGGCCACCCGGCGGCGCAGCACCGCCTCGATGCGCGCGCTGAGTTCCCGGGGCAGGAACGGTTTGGCCAGGTAGTCGTCCGCCCCCTGTTCCAGACCGATGATCCGGTCCACCGCATCACCCCTGGCGGTGAGCATCACCACCGGCAGGTCATCACCGCCGTCGCGCAGCCGGCGCAGCAGGGTGAGGCCATCGTCGCCGGGCAGCATCACGTCGAGCACCACCAGATCGGGTCTCTGACTGGCCAGGCGGGCCATCAGCTGTTCACCGTTGGCCAGGCAACGCACGTCGTAACCCTGGTCTGTGAGGTAGGTGCCCACCATCCTGCGCAGTTCGGGGTCGTCATCAATCACCCAGATGCGCTGGCCCGCTGCCATCAGCCCCGCCGGACAAATCTGGTCACAGCTTGCCTGGGGTCTGGCCACAGATGGCCATGACCTGCTGCATAGCCTGACGCCATGAACCGAGTTTCAGCAGCTCTGACCGGCGCCCTCGCGGGGGCCGTGGCGATCGCGGCCGCAGCGGGCGCACCCGCCGGTCTGGTGGGGCCGCCGCCGGCCCGGGCCAGTGAACAGCAGCAGTACCAACAGCGGATGCGGCAGCTGTTTCAGCAGCTCGACCGCAACGGCGATGGCCGCCTCGACCGCCGGGAAGCCGGCGCGAACGCCTATCTGCAACGGCACTTCGACCGGCTCGACAGGGACGGCAAGGGCCATCTGGTGCCGGCCGACCTGCGCTGAGTCAGGGCCGCAGCTGATCCCGCTCGGCCACCACCCGCACCCGCTTGCTCACCCCCACGAGGCCCTCGGGATGCACCAGCAGCACGGCCCAGGTCTGGGCACCGGGGTTCAGGGGTGCCTGCACGACGCGGAACAGCCCACCGCCGCCCAGGGCGCCGAGGCGCAGCGAGGGGCTGTCCAGGGCGGTGAGCTGATCCTCCCGCAGGTCGGCGATGCCGCCGGCCACGATCGCACCGTCGAGGGGATCGTCGAAGATCACATCCAGGTCGTAGCGCTGCCCGGTGAGCACGGCGTCCGGAATCAGCACGCTCACCGGCAGCTTCGCCTCGCCACTGCGCAGCAGGGCCTGCTCGCGCAGCACCGTCTGGCCGTTGATGCGGCGTCCGTCCGTCTCCAGAAGCAGCTGCTGCTCGGCCTCGAGGCGATAGGCCAGGGGTCCGTCCCGGCGGCTGCCGCGCACCTGCACCAGCACCGTCGGCCGGCCATCCCTGAGGGCCGGCCC
>JBATEO010000103.1:0-8291 GCA_049664045.1 Prochlorococcaceae cyanobacterium | reverse complement strand
CCCTGGCGCTGCTCGCCCTGGCGGTCGCGGGGATGGCCGGGGCCGGCGCTCCCCAGCCGGTGCGGGCCCAGGCGGCTCCTGCTGCCGCCGGCGTCGCCGTCACCAATCCCCTCAGCCTGGAGGCCGTGCGCGGCCTGCTGGCCCGCGGCGATGCCGCCGCCGCCCGCGGCGATCTGGCCGAGGCCCGCCGGCTCTACGACCAGGCCCGGGATCTCTCCCGCCGTCTGCTCGGTTTCTACCGGGATCTGAGCGGGTCCTTCCGCGGTCTCGATGCCCGCATTCCACGGGAGATGGACCAGAAGGGCCGCGAGACCCTTCAGGTGCTCTCCCAGACCAATCTGCGCCTGGCGGCGCTCTTCCGCCGGCAGAACCAGCCCGAGGTGGCGGTGCCGCTGCTGGTGGAGGTGGTGAAGGTGATGACGCCCACCAGCGAGGAGGGACGCCAGGCCTACCAGAGCCTGGTGGAGATCGGCTTCGCCAGCACTCCCTACACCGCCGGCCAGGCGGCGGCCGGCGGCTAGTCAGTCCGGCCGGCGCGGCATCTAGATTCCCGCCATTCCCCCAACTGCCCGATGGTCCAGCCCGACCAGGTCAAGGCGGCCATTCATCGCGCCATGCCTGATGCCGCCGTTGAGGTGGAAGACCTCACCGGCGGTGGCGACCACCTGCAGGTGAAGGTCGTGTCCGGTGCCTTCGCGGGCCTCTCCCGCATCCGGCAGCACCAACTGGTGTATGGCGCCCTTCGCCAGGAACTGGCCAGTGAGGCGATCCACGCCCTGGCCCTGCAAACATCCACCCCCAGCTGAAATTCATGGACGCCAGCGTCAAGGAACGAATCGAGTCGCTTATCGCCAGCAGCCCGGTCTTCGTGTTCATGAAGGGCACCAAGCTGATGCCCCAGTGCGGGTTTTCCAACAATGTCGTGCAGATCCTGCACGCCATGGGAGTGCCGTTCGAAACCTTCGACGTTCTCTCTGACATGGAGATCCGTCAGGGCATCAAGGACTATTCCGAGTGGCCCACCATTCCCCAGGTGTACGTGAAGGGCGAATTCATCGGCGGTTCCGACATCCTCATCGAGATGTACAACTCCGGTGAACTGCGCGAACAGCTCGAGGTGGCACTGGCCAGCTGACGCTGGTCCGCATGACCCTGTCCGGCGCCTCGATCACCGGCCCGGGGCCGCGATCAGAGGTTGCGGCCCGGTTCGTAGAGGCTGCGGGGATCGCCGTCGGCACCGATGAAGCTGGAGGGGTCGAGGATCCAGCGGTCCACCAGCTCTTCCAGCCGGCGCTGCGCCAGGGGGTCAAGCACAGCAGTGCGGCGCAGCGCATGCAGGTAGCCATCGGCGTAGAGCCGCAGCTCGGCAGGCCCGTGGTGACGGTGCGCCAGCTCCTGACAGGCGTCACACAGTGACTGGAAGTGGCGGATGGCGTCCGGGTGCTGCAGCGCTGTCATCGTGGACGGGGTGCTGGCACGCATTCTGGCGAACGGACCAGGGGTGGCCACGGGTAAAGGCAGCGGCTGATACCCGTACCCCCGCCGAGGTCCGTTAGGTTGTGGAGATCAGGGGTTCCAGATACCTGGCACCCACCTGCCATGGCACCCATCGATTCCTCTCCGCCTCCCCTGCCCATAGCTGAACCGCCAGGGGGCGCGGACGGAGTGGCCAAGCGGGTGCTCGTGGTCGATCCCCATGCCACGCTCCGCACGGTGCTCGCCCAGCGGCTGCGTCAGGATGGCCATCTGGCTGCGGCCGTGGCCTCGGCCCGGGAAGCCCTTCAGCTCTGCCGTGACCAGTCGCCCGACCTGCTGGTGAGCGCCGAACTGCTCGACGAAAGCAGTGCGCTGCGACTGGCGGGCCAGCTCCACTGCCCGGTGATGGTGCTCACCGCCCGCTCCGGCTCCGAGCCGGTTGTCACGCTGCTCGATGCCGGTGCCGACGACGTGCTGCGCAAGCCCTTCGGTCTGGAGGAGCTGGCTGCCCGCTGTCGCACGCTGCTGCGCCGCAGCGGCACCGGTCTGCAGGAGCGGGTCTGCGTGGGCCCGTTGGAAGTGCACCTGCTGCTCCGTCAGGTGACCCTGCGCGATCAGCCGGTGGAACTCAGTCCGCGCGAGTTCGCCCTGCTCTGTGCCCTGCTGATGCCCCCGGGAGTGGTGCGCACCCGCCAGGAGCTGCTGCGCATGGCCTGGCCGCCCTTCAGCGGCGGCCCGCGCTCGGTGGACACTCAGGTGCTCACCCTGCGCCGCAAGCTCGAGCAGGCCGGGCTGGGCGAGGGTGGCGGCATCGAGACCATGCGCCAGCAGGGCTACCGCTTCAGCCTGGAAACCCTCTCCGATGGCGAACCGGCGGCCCCTCAGCGGACGGCTCCGTCGTTGCGCAGCCTCAGCGCCTGAGCAGCGCACCTCAGCGCCCCACCAGCAGCGTGATTCCCCAGCTCAGCTCACCCGCCAGCATCAGGCCCCTGAGCAGGGCCAGCAGACGGTAGGTCCAGGGCGGGCTGATGCGGCCGATGCCCGAGGTGTCCAGTCCCGTCTGCTGGCCCAGGCGCTCCAGGAACGCCTCGAAGCGGGCCACGCGCTGGGGCAGGAGGACAACATTCCCCCAGATCCCCTGCGCTATCTGGGGTCCTCGCGTGGGTTCTGTCATACGAGCGCGAGCTGAGCGCAGTTGTTCTGGACTTGATGGATCGGGTGAGTCTGCGCTTGGTTCCAGTAGCAGCTCGTCGCGACCACGACCGATGTGCACCTCCGCGTCAGAGGTGGTTGCCAGCAGGCGAGCGGCGGCAATCCGCCGAGCGCAATCCGCCGCCGCCCGGGGTGAGATGACGCTGCAGCAAGCTGGAGTCCATTGAGGTGTTGCATGTCCACAACGACCCTGGAGCGGCCGTCCGTCCTGCTCTCCACCACCAGAAGCGAACCCAGGCAGCAACGGCAGAGCACGGATGCAGCAACCGCCAAGGGTTTCAGCAGCACCAGCGCCGGGAAGCGTAGAAAGAGCAAGGCGGGCAGCAAACGCAGCCACGCCCTCAGCAAGGCCGACTGGGGCCCGTTGGGCAAGCACCCCGACCTTGATGCGATCGTCGCCCGCCAGCGGCTGCACCTGCCGCTTTCCGGCCGGCTCAGCGAGGCGCAGGTGAACCAGGCCTGGAAGCGCTGCGCCAGTGAGCACCATCCGGACCGCGGCGGCGAGCACAGCACCATGCAACTGGTGAACGGGGCGCGGGATCTGCTGTTGGGCCGTTCCCTCAGCTGAACGGCACCACCTGCGTCAGGCCTGCTGCTGATCCGCTCACGGCAGCCCTGGAGTGAGCACCTGCTGACTGGCCCCGGTTCGGTGTCACGATGGGAATGGGTAGCGCTGAGATGTGATGCTGCATCCGGCAAAGCGCGACCGGCAGATCCGCTCGGTGCGGCTGCACCGCCAGGGCGGGGTGATCCAGGCCGAGCACTTCCAGCGCTGGCACCGCCACTGGCGGGAGCCCTACCGCTTCATGCTGGCGATCCCGTGGCCTGGCTTCCTGCTGGTCATCGCCGCCAGCTATCTGCTGCTCAATCTCATCTTCACAGGGCTGTACGCGCTGGATCTGGATGGCATCGGCGGGGCGCCGATGGGGAAAACGGTGACGGTGCTGGATGCCTTTTTCTTCAGCGTGCAGACCCTCGGCTCGATCGGTTATGGCGTGCTCCACCCCGCCAGTCTGTGGGTGAATCTGGTGGTCACGGTGGAAGCCTTTCTCGGGCTGCTGTTCATCGCCGTCACGACCGGTCTGGCCTCCGCCCGCTTCTCCCGCAGCCGCGCATGGCTGCTGTTCAGCCGTCTGGCCACGATCGAGCCCCGGCAGGACTGCCCCACCCTCACCTTCCGCGTGGCCAGCGTGCGGCAGACCAGCCTCATCGATGGCCGGATCAAGGCATCACTGGCCATCGATGAGGACTGCGGCAACGGCCGGACGATGCGCCGCATCGTCCCCTTACCGTTGGTGCGCGACCAGTCGATCACCCTTCAGCTGGTGTGGACGGTGATGCACCGCATCGACGCGAGCAGCCCCCTCAACGGCCTGCGCAGAGAGGATCTTGAGCGGCACCACGGTGAAATATCTGGTGGCCTTCCAGGGCATTGATGAGATCCTCTTGGCACCGTAGGTGCACTTCCGCTGCACCTACGGTGCCGGAGACCTGCGCTTCGATGAGCGGTTCAGCGACATGGTGCGGATGGATGGAGCCGACAGCATCTGCCTGGATTTCAGTCGCTTCGACGAAACAGAACCGCTTGATCAGCTGGCCAGAACCACCACCGCAGACCAGCACTGATCTGAGAAGGTGTCAGCCAATCAGTTCCTCCCGGCCATGGGGAGCAAGGAAGTCGATCTCCGGACCCACCGGCACAACACCGGTGGGGTTGATGGCGCCGTGGCTCTGGTAGTAATGCCGCACTCCTCAGGCCTGCCCGATCCGTCTCGTGGCGGTGCACCTGCGCTCCACAGCCGGCGAGATATCCCGCAGCCTCTGGCTGGATGTCGAGGGGCATCTCAGCAGCCAGCCCCACTGGTTGGCGCGCGAGCAGGCGCTGGTGCTGGCCAGCAATCAGCAGCTGGTGATGGGCACCAGCACCCGCTCAACCCCCCGCTGACATTCGATCTTCTGAAGACCTCCATGAACGGCTCCCCAGGGGTCGAGACCCGTGGGAGAGACCTCAACTGGTGAAGATCACCAGAAGCCGCAGCCTGGCTGATTCCAGGGCGACGTAGCCATGAAGGCCGTCAAGCACCGTTGATCCGGTCTGATCTGATCTGAACTGAAAGACGTGCTCTCGTGGGAAGCAGTCGACTCAATCAAGTCCAGGCTACCAACGGAGGCCCAAGACATCAACCCGTGGCCATTGCAGACACGAGTGTGGAGGAGGCTGGTCGTGTTTGATCAGCCGGCATCCGCGTTGAGCTTCTCGAGCAGCGCCTGATCATTGTCCTTGTAGAGCTTGGCCTCTGCATCAATGAAGATCGTGGCTAAGGCGTTGTACGCCTCACCCCAGGCGTCAATAACCTCCTCTGTGGCTGCCTCTCCAAGAACGTCCTTCATGGCCTCAAGCAGCTTGGCGCCAATCAAGGAGTATTGCTCGGGGAGTATCCGGGCTGCCACATGCTTGTGGGCAATGCGATCCACCGCCGAGGCAAGTTCCTCGAGATTATCGATGTGCGTCGCATACGCATACACAGATGTGGCCAGCTTCTTGGCCTGGCCATTGCCATGGGCGTCAACCATCCAGGTGTTTTCAAACCCCAGCCTGTAGTCAGGACGCTCCGCAAAGGCAATCTCGTACATTCGGGTGGTGATCTTCTCGCCATGTTCCTTGACCGCTGGAGCGGTTGCCTTGACGATGTCGATCGTTCGCTGCGAAATCATCATTGGTGTATCGAAAGGGTGTTTCAACGCTACCAGGCTTTGCTGTCGATTTGACGACGAAAGCGCACGACGTTGCTGGCTGTGTCGGCGGCTACCAGAGCGCTTCGGCGACCACACAACTCTGAGACCACAGTTTCAGACGGAACTTTCCGGGATCTGTCTGTCCTGATGATCTTGTCTCAGGCGTCTCGCTCAATCGGATGAGCACCAGCAGCTCACCATTGTCGGCGCCTGGAGTGATCCCCTTGGAGTTCCCTGTATTCGCGAAAATCCTCGCCATACAACCTCACCAGGAGGTCGCAGCGAACTGAACCTGGCAATGGAGATGGAGTGCAGGACTCTCCATGACCACCCGGATGTCTCCCCAGCGGTTCCTCGAGCGCTTTCGCGCCTTCAAGGGCCAGGAGCAGCAGGGCCCTGGGGTGCTGCTCCTCCACCAGGCCATCAGCCAGTTGCCTGGCAGCGAGGCGATCTTCAGCGAGGAGGCGCCCTGGGCCGTCGCGTTCAGCAGCAAGCCCAGCTCGGCCGTCGACAGGCCCGAGTCGCCCAAGGCCGCCGCCAAGGCCATGCCGCCCCTCGATCCCCGCGGCAGCGAGGAGGCCTACGACCACACCGGCCGGCTGCTGTGGAAGGTGCCGGCTCTGGCCCGGGGTCAGCGGGCAGACAGCGAGTGGCGCCACACCGGCACCGACACCCCGCCGGGGCTCTACAGGGTCGGCACCGCCCACCGCGATTACGAGCAGGTGGGCGCCAGCCCGCCGCGGGACGCGACGCTGCAGGCCTACGGCTGGTACAGCTTCGACATGGTCGAGCTGGAGGGCCAGGAGAAGACCGGCGCCTGGGCGGCGCAGCAGAAGCTGCTACCCACCCTGGGCTGCATCCGTGTCCACAACATCGTCCTGCGCGACAAGGTGCTGCCGCACTACGAGCAGGGCACCGTCTACGTGGGGGTGTTCCAGGAAAAGCCCTGAGTGCCGGGGCGTCCCCTCGGCGCCGGCACCAGCACCTCCAGAGCTGGCTGAGCTTTCTGTGCAGGGAGGCGGTCAGCGCAGCCAGCCAGGGGCGAATCCATTCACTCTCGGCAGCAGAAGCCTGCGGCTTCATCGGCTGCCTCGTCGTGGAGACCGGCAGCCCTGATCTGGCCCAGCTCGATGTGATCGAGGCCGGCAGCGGCGCCGGCCGCGGCGCGATGCAGTACACCGGAGCGCGGCGCACGGCCTATGAGCGGGCGCGCAATGCGGCGCAGACGAGCGGCATCGACACGGGCGGCAACGACTGGCAGCAGCGCTACTTCGCTGAGGTGTACGCCGGGCTCCACGATCCGTCAGCGGGATCGCCGATCGGCTGGTCCCGCGTTTTCGAGGACAGGCCAGCTGGCATGAACGCAGCCGAGGCGGCTGCCTACTGGACAGGCTCAGCCGCTGCCTGCTGCGGTTACTTCCGCCCCGCTGTGCCGCACCTCCAACGGCGGCAGCAGGAGGCCCCCCGGGTGTGGGGGTTGTGAAGGCCGGAGAGCTGCAGCAGCCCGGGTCGCTCGCGGCCCGCTCCAGGTGTTGAACAGCCGCCGTCGGGTTCACGGCGATGGTGAGGTGCTCGCTCAGGGACTCTTTCGAGATGTCCACCCGTTCAGGATCGGTGGGGCCGATCCAGGGAGGATGTCCGGTGTGCAGCCAGGGGATCCATGGGCAAGGGCGCGACAGACAGGACTCTCCGGATTGCGGCCCTGCCCCTGCTGATCGCTGCCGCCGCTGCCCCGGTCGGGGCCATCCCAAGGCTCGACCTCAAGCCCTACCCGGCCCCCGGAGCCGGTGAAACGCGCTGGGTGATCCAGCTGCCGGGGGTGTTGCGGCCCAGTCCGGATCCGGCACTCTCATCCGACCCCGCCGACTGGCGGGTGGAGTTGATCGTCGGCCGGGAGTTGGAGGTGGACTGCAACCGCCAACTGCTGCAAGGCAGCATCACTTCGGAGAGCGTGCCCGGCTGGGGCTACACCGTCTACCGGGTGAGCGGCGGCGAGCGGGGGCTGTCCACGCTCATGGCCTGCCCGCCGGATCAGCCCCCGCGCCGGGCCTTCGTGCCCCTGGCTGGAGAGCCCACGCTGGTGCGGTACAACGCCAGCCTGCCGATCGTCGTCTACGCCCCCAAGGATCTGCAGGTGCGCTGGCGACTCTGGAAGGCCGAGACTGGCCAACAGAAAGCCGAGAAGCGCTGATCAGCCCGCCTTGCCTCAGCGCTCCGCCCAGGCATTGAACAGCCGCCGCCAGATTGGCGGTCGCAGCATTCGTCCGCGCACCACACGGCTCAGCTCCAGATCCTGATGCTCCACCCGCGCCGCACCCGTCAGCACCGCCTCGCGCAGGAAGCGGCGCCACACCAGCCCGCCCGCCACCCCGATTAGCAGCAGGCCATCGGCCGAGAGGGTGAGGTTGATCGGCGCCGCCGGCGTCCTCGGCAGCAACGGCAGCGGTCCCTGCCCCGGCGGCGGTGTCTCCGGCAGGGGAGTAATGGCGGCCCCGGTGCTCTCCTGAGCGGCAGGCGGATCGGGAGTCGCGGCGCTCATCGGATCAGGGCGGACAGCTTGCGCAGGGTGGGCGGAGAGAGGCCGGAGGGGAGAGGTCGGACTCCGCGGAGCTGAGCTCGCCACACCAGCGGTTACCAGCGACCAGGCGGATCCAGCTCGATCAACGCCAGTGGTGGCAGCCTTCACTGCTGGGCATGGGCCTGGCGCCTGCGCGGACGTCGCCCCCGGGTCAGCCGGGTTGGGCGGGGCAGCCTGCGGCTCGGGTAGCGCTCAGCTTGGCCATTCGGTCCTCATGGCCTGGGTGCGCGCGTTCTTCGCCGCACGGGCCATGCCCGGCACCCACTCCCCGGCCGATGCCCGGTTCCAC
>JBATEO010000102.1:0-15255 GCA_049664045.1 Prochlorococcaceae cyanobacterium | reverse complement strand
GGCCGAGGCGCTGCGGGCGGCGGTGCTCACCCGGCCCTGCTGGCGCTCCTTGAGGCGGTCCATGAGCACGGCGTCGTAGGCCGCCTCCACCCGGGAGCGGGCGATCGGATCGTCGCCGGCCTCGTCGAGGCGGGCCTGGCGGGCGGCCTGCACCTCATCGAAGCTGGCGTCCGGGCTCAGCCCCAGCCGCTCATAGGGCCCGGCCGAGGGATCGGATCCGGAATTGGAGGAGGGCTCGCGGAGATCGGTCATGGGGTGGCCGGGACTGGGGCGACCGGGCGTGCGGTCTGCAAACTCTGCCTGCACAGAGCGTACCGAGCCAGACCTAGAAGAGGGGCTTGCTGCAATGGAATCCCCCCTCGCGCTGAAGACGCTGGCGCTGGCGCTCGGCCTCGGCGGGATCGAGGCGGTGGCGGCGCTTGAGCAGGGGCATCTGGGGGGGCAGGTGGCTGCCTTCGCGCATCTCGACTGTGGAGAGACCGGCGGGATCGACGCCGGCATGGTTCTGGAAACTCACGTAATCCCAGCCCCCATCGGCACGGGGGCGCACCAGCCAGACGGAATCCGGCATCGCTCTTGACCCTTCGTTACATCTCAGTCTGGCGCGCCCGCAGGGCCGGTGTGGGGCCGGGACCCGGTCTCAGAGGCTGATCGGCTCCACGCCGCTCACCACCGGGGCCACGGCGCTGAGCTCCAGGTCGGGGTGGTCGTCGCGGAGCTGGTTGAGGTTCCAGTCGTTCTTGAACAGCAGCACGGGCCGGTTCCAGCTGTCGCGCACGGTCTTGCAGTTGAAGATGCGGCCCACCTTCTCGAGCTCCGGCCAGCCGCCCACCACCCAGCGGGCCACGGCGAAGCCCAGGGGCTCGATGCGGGTCTTGACCCCGTACTCGTTCTCGAGGCGGTACTGCACCACCTCCAGCTGCAGCTGGCCCACGGCGGCGAGGATCGGGTCGCGCTTGCTCTCATCCGTGTCGTAGAGGATCTGCACGGCGCCCTCCTCGCGCAGCTCGTTGACGCCCTTGCGGAAGGTCTTGAAGGCGGAGGGGTTGGGGTTGCGCAGCCAGGCGAAGATCTCGGGGCTGAAGCAGGGGATGCCCTCGTACTCCACCTTGGGGCCGAGGTAGAGCGTGTCGCCGATGGCGAACATGCCGGGGTTGTTGAGGCCGATCACGTCGCCGGGGTAGGCGTCCTCCACCACCTCGCGGTCCTGGCCGAAGAGCTTCTGGGGGCGGGAGAGGCGAATGGTGCGGCCGCTGCGGGCGTGCTGCACGGTCATGTCCTTCTCGAACTTGCCGGAACACACCCGCACAAACGCCACCCGGTCGCGGTGGCGGGGGTCCATGTTGGCCTGCAGCTTGAACACGAAACCGCTGAAGCCGGGGGCCACCGGATCGATCACGCCGGCGCTGCTGGCGCGGGCAACCGGCTGCTGGGCGAGGTCGAGGAAGGCGTCGAGAAAGGGGCGCACGCCGAAGTTGGTCATCGCCGACCCGAAGAACACGGGGCTGAGCTCGCCGGCGTGCACCAGCTCGAGGTCGAGTTCGGCGCCGGCGCCGTCCAGCAGCTCCAGCTCCTCCAGGGCCTGATCGAGCAGCTCCGGCTCCACCGCGCCGGAGGCGCGGGCCTCCGCCACGCTGAGCACCGTCTCTTCCGAGGCGCGGCCGCGCTCGGCGCGCTGAAACAGGATCACCCGCTGGCTGCGGCGGTCGATCACGCCGCGGAAGCGGTCGCCGCTGCCGATCGGCCAGTTCACCGGCCAGCAGGCCAGCCCCAGCTCCCGCTCGATCTCATCGAGCAGCTCCAGGGGCTCGCGCCCCGGCCGGTCCATCTTGTTGATGAAGGTAAAGATGGGGATGCGCCGCATGCGGCACACCTCGAACAGCTTGCGGGTCTGGGGTTCGAGGCCCTTGGCGGCGTCCTCGAGCATCACCGCGTTGTCGGCGGCGGCGAGGGTGCGGTAGGTGTCCTCGGAGAAGTCCTGGTGGCCGGGGGTGTCCAGCAGGTTGATCGTGCTGCCGTCGTAGTCGAACTGGAGCACGGTGGAGGTGATCGAGATGCCGCGCTGCTTCTCCAGCTCCATCCAGTCGGACGTGACCTTGCGCTGCTCGCCCTTGGCCTTCACGGCGCCGGCCTGCTGGATGGCGCCGCCGTAGAGGAGGAGCTTCTCGGTCAGGGTGGTCTTGCCCGCGTCAGGGTGGGAGATGATCGCGAAGTTGCGCCGCCGCGCCACCGCATCCGCCAGCGGCTGAAGTTCCGGGGGCAGCGCACCGCTGGCATCCCGGTCGCTGGCCGCGGTTTTGGTGGTGGAACTGGTCATCGGATCAGCCTGCCAGGCCACCAGGATGGGGTCTTGGGTCGCTCCTCCGGCATGCCCCCGCCCCGTGTCCGTGTCCACCCCCGACGCCGTCCCCAGCCCGCGAGCGAGCGGGCCGCCATCCGGCGCCCGTCCAGCCAGGCGGCCGCCTTCCTGGCCCCCGGCACGCCGGTGTTCGTGGGGGAGCGCAAGCAGGAACAGGCCACCCTGCACCTGATCCACTTCGACCGGGAACGGCTGCACGAGGTGGAGAAGGCGAGCCTGGAGGACTGCCGCCACCATCTCCGTGCCCCGGGGGTCACGTGGGTGAACGTGAACGGGGTGCACGACGTGGGCCTGATCGAGGCCCTCGGCGATGTGTTTGGCCTGCATCCGATGACGATGGAGGACATCGCCGACACCTCCCAGCGGCCGAAGTGGGAGGAGTTTCCCGGCTACAGCTTCATGGCGCTGAAGATGCTGGCGATCAGCGCGGCCGATGCGGAGGTGCAGATCGAGCACGTGAGCCTGATCCTGGGCCCCAGCTGGGTGCTCACCTTTCTCGAGGACGACGGCGACGTGTTCGCCAGCGTGCGCAGCCGGATCCGGGGCGACACCGGACGCGTGCGGAGCCTGGGGGCCGACTACCTGGCGTCGTGCCTGATCGACGCGGTGATCGATCACTACTTCCTGGCGGTGGAGTGGATCAGTGATCAGATCGAGATCTTCGACACCCATGTGCTGAACCATCCCGAGGCGGTGCGGATCCAGGAGATTCACCACTTCAAGCGGGGCCTGCTGGCGCTGCGTCGCGCCGTGTGGCCGATGCGGGAGGTGCTGGGGGCGATCTCGAAGTCCGAAGCCAGCGTGGTGAGCGCCAAGACCAGCGTGTTCTGGCGCAATCTCTACGACCACACGGTGCAGGTGATCGACATGGTGGAGACCAGCCGCGACACGCTTGCAAGCGTGCAGGACACCTATCTCTCCAGCCTGAGCAACCGGATGAACAGCGTGATGAAAACCCTCACGGTGATCTCCACGATCTTCATCCCCCTCACCTTCATCGCCGGGGTGTACGGGATGAACTTCCAAAACATGCCCGAGCTCACCTGGCGCCTGGGCTACTACGGGGTGCTGGTGCTGATGCTGGTGATCGCGGTGGCTCTGGTGGTGTGGATCCGCAGCCGGGGCTGGCTGTGAGGGGCGGCAGGAACCGGCAGTGGCCAGAGGAGGTGCTCGAGCTTGCGGGCGTAGTCGGCGTCGGAGGCAGGCTCGATCAGCAGTTCCTCGCCAGGTGCGATCCCACGGGCGGCGATCACCAGGTGCTCTCCGTGGACGGTGCGGGGGGAGAGCACGGCGTTGGCGGGCTCGCCGGGCGGTGGAAAGTTCCAGAAGCGGGCGCCATCGCCGCAGACGATCACCCAGCCCGGCCGGCGCGGGTTGGTGTAGCCGTAGTGGAGCAGGTCCTGGCGCCGGAGTTCGGGCAGGCCCTCCAGCCGCATGAAGCGGTCGATTGCCGGCTCAAAGCACCAGAGCAGGCTGCCGGGCTCCTGGGCCGCCAGGCTGAACACGCCCTGGCCGTGGATGGCGCTGGTGGCGATGCGGTGAGGGATCTGCAGGCCCATCAGGGATCGACATCCCGGCGGGAGGGCAGACCCGGCAGGGGCTCGGGGGCGCCGTGGTGCCCGTCGCCCTGCCGCCAGAGGCGCAGGGCCTGACGCACATAGGGCAGATGGCGGAAGCGTTCGGGCAGTGCATCGATGCGCTGGATCGCCTCGCCGGGATGTCCCGCCAGGGCGGCGGATCTGGCGGAGTCGAAGCTGGCGGCGAAGGCCACCTCCTCGGCGTCGAGTTCACTCCGGCGGCCGCGGATCTCGAACAGTTCCACCGGCTTGTGGATGCCCCGCAGATGGGCATCGTCGACCTTGACGATCACATACCGCTCCCGGTCGTCACCCAGGGCGGTGATCAGGGAGCGGGTGGCCAGGATCCGGGTGCCGTAGCGGCGGTTCACGGTTTCCACCCGGCTGCAGAGATTCACACGGTCTCCCACGATCGTGTAATTCACCCGATTGGTGGAGCCCATGTTGCCCACCACCACCGCGCCATAGTCCAGCCCGAAGCTGGTGTGGAAGCGCAGGGTCCGCCCCTCCCGCTCCCAGCGACGATTGAGATCCTCCAGGCGCTGGTGACAACGGAGGGCAGTCTCCACCGCGCAGCGGGCCGGAGCTTCGATCAGATCGGGGGCTCCCCAGAAGAGCAGTGCCGAATCGCCCATGTACTTGTCGAGCACACCCTGCGTGGATTCGGCGGTGTCGTGAATCACGGTGAAGTACTCGTTGAGAGCATGCAGGATCGTCTCGGGATCCAGGCCTTCGGTGTTCTCGGTGAAGCCGATGATGTCGGTGAACAGGATCGCCAGCTCGCGCACTTCGCCATCGAGCTCGATCTGATCGGCGTTGAGCACCAGCTTGCGCACAAGCTTGGCGGGCACATAGCGGCTGAAGTCCATGAGGGCGCTCTCGACGCGCTCCATCGAGTGGGAGATCTCATGGATCTCGTGCACCCAGCGGCCGGTGATGGGGGGTGGTGATCGCTCCGGATCGAAGTCGAGGCTGGAGATCGCCAGCAGGCGGCCGTTGATGCGGCGCAGCGGACTGCTGATGCGACGACCGCAGAAGGCGGCGACGGGCAGGATGATCAGCAGGCTGAGCAGATAGCCCTGGGAGAGGGTGAGCAGGATGCGCTGCCGCTCGGCAATCACATCGTCGGCGTTGATGTCGATTCCCAGCACGGCCTCGAAGCTGCCATCGCGCCGGAACAGGGGGTAGTAGCCCGACAGCCAGGTGCCCCACTCGTCGGTGACGAAGGCCCGGTCGGCCTCGAACTGGCCCGTCTGCCAGACGCGGTGCAGGGCATCGGTGCTGGGGCTGGTGGTCATCACCGAGCCGATCGGCTCGTAATCCTCGCTGCCGTAGGGCGTGCCATCCACCACGAAGGCATAGCGGGAGAACGCATCCCGCGGCGTGCCCTCCACCTTGCGGAGGGTGTAGACGAAACCCACGCCATCCACCTGATCGAGCGTGCGTTTCATCTGCGCATGGGTGCGCAGATAGATCGGATCGGCGTGCTGGGAGGGATCGCGAAGGGTGGCCAGGGCATCGGCATCGATCCGAGCCGCCAGTGAACGTGTGGCATCCCGCAGGCGCCTTGTGGTGTTCTGCCGGGCCAGATCCATGCTCTGGGTGATCACCATCACGCCGTTGATGGCTGTAGCGGTGGTCACCGTCACGGTGAAGATCAGCGCAAGCGTGGGGGCAATGCGCCAGCGGCCCGGCCTCCAGCCGCGGATCTCAAACATTCTGCAAGCCAGACCGTCAGCCGACCTTAAGCAGAGGCCTCGGTGCCGTCCAGCGGCTGTCGCGGCGGGATGGGGCAGTCCGGACCGGCGCCGAAGCCGGAGGACCCGAACACGTGATCCCAGAGGGTGAGGATCAGTCCGTAGTGGCGGGCCGGGTTGCGGTGGTGCTCGAGGTGATAGCTGCCGCAGGCCAGCACGCGGGTGATCGGCCCATCGATGGCGGGATTGTGATCGAAGCGTCCGTCGCTGAGCAGCACTTCGTAGAGGTAATGGAGGCCGAGCAGCGCGGGGCCCTGAGCGGGAAACAGCGCCGCGACCAGCAGCGCCGGCAGGGTGAGGGTGAACCACACATCCAGCGTTTCCGCTGGGGTGTCGAACCAGAACAGCAGGTGATGCCAGCGCAGGGGGCGGGGCCGCAGCAGGTAGGCCGGGTGGTGATGGGCGCGGTGGGCCAGGGCCAGCCGGTTCCAGCGGGCGCTGTGATGGGCGAGGCGGTGAATGCCGTAGGCCAGCGCCGTCCAGGCCAGCAGGGCCAGGGCGAACAGGGCGACCCAGCGCAGGATCTCCGGGGGGCTGGCGAGAACCAAAGGCGGCGGGAAGGCGGTGCCTGATGAAAAAACTGTAAAGAGCCTTGGCCACGCTGGGCCTGGTGGGAGGGCTCCCTTGCACACCCCACCAGTGGCGTTAGGGTTTCCGACACCTGAGCACCAGCCCATGACCGCCTCCGCCACGCCACCAGCAGCAGCGGCCGCAGCAGCTGCGGCGGAAAAGGCCTTCGAGGCGCCGGCGCGGGGCGACTTCCCGGCCACGGCGCCGGCGGCGAACCCGGTGTTTTACCGCACCTATTCACGCCGCCAGGAGGCGGGGCGCGAGAGCTGGCGGCAGGTGGCGGAGCGCAACCTGGGCGGTCTGCGCCAGCTGGGCAACCTCAGCGAGGCGGAGGTGGAGCTGCTGCGGCGGATGCAGCTGCAGCAGAAGGCGCTGCCCTCGGGCCGTTGGCTGTGGATCGGCGGCACGCCCTGGATCGAGCAGCGCCACAACTTCAGCGGCGCCTACAACTGCACCTCCACCAACCTGGTGGACTGGGAGGCCTTCGGGCTGATGATGGACCTGGCGATGATGGGCTGCGGCACCGGCGCCATCATCGAACCGCGGCTGATCGAGAAGCTGCCGGCGGTGCGCAACCGGCTGGAGATCATGAGCGTGGCCGACATCGGCGCCACGCCGGCGGACCAGCGCCAGCAGGACACCACCCACAGCATCGACGGCCAGCGGGTGGCGGTGAAGGTGGGCGACACGCGCCGCGGCTGGGTGGACAGCTACCAGCTGCTGCTGGAGCTGAGCAGCGACGAGCGCTTCGACGCCAGCGCGCCGATCGAGATCAGCGTGGATCTCTCCGATGTGCGGCCAGTGGGCGAAACGCTGAAGGGCTTCGGCGGCATGGCCAACCCGGTGAAGCTGAAAGACCTCTACGGCCGGGTGGCCCAGATCCTCAACAAGGCCCAGGGGCGCCAGCTCACGTCGGTGGAGTGCTGCCTGCTGATCGATGAGGCGGCGGTGACGATCGTGGCCGGCAACATCCGCCGCAGCGCCGGCATGCGCCAGTTCGCCGCTGAGGACAACTCGGCGGCGGGCGCCAAGGACAACCTCTGGCAACAGGACAGCGAGGGCAACTGGCGGATCGATCCGGAGCGCGACGCCCTGCGGATGGCCAACCACACGCGCGTGTTCCACACCCGCCCGAACTGGGACACGGTGCTGGAGGCGGTGACCAAGCAGTTCCAGAGCGGCGAGGGCGCGATCCAGTTCGCCCCGGAGGCGATCGCCCGCTCCAATGCCGACCTGCTGAGCACCCCCGAGCTGCGCGAGGAGTTCGTGGGCATCTACTGCGACCAAGGGCGCGAGCAGGCGGCGCAGTGGCTGAAGCTGCACCACCCCGGCCTGGAGGCCGATGAACTGGAGCACCGCCTGGGCCGCTACGGGCTGAACCCCTGCGGCGAGATCCTCGGTGCCGACTTCCACTGCAACCTGGCGGAGATTCATCTGAATCAGATCCACCCCACCGACTTCCAGGCCCAGGAGGACGCCTTCCGCGCCGGCGCGATCGCGGTGGCCTGCCTGCTGAATCACGACTTCGAGGTGGAGCGCTACCGCCAGAGCCGGGCCTGGGATCCGATCGTGGGCGTGAGTTTCACGGGTCTGTTCGACTTCTTCGTGCATGCCTTCGGCACGCCGTGGCTGAACTGGTGGGAGGCGGGCCGGCCGGATTCGGAGGAGGGCCGGGCGTTCAAGGCACGCGAGGCCGACTATCTGCAGCGCTGGAAGCGGATCGTGCACGAGGCGGTGTGGGAGTACTGCGACCGCCACGGCATCCGCCGGCCGAACCGCTGCACCACGGTGCAACCGGCGGGCACCAAGAGCCTGCTCACCGGCGCCAGCCCGGGCTGGCATCCGCCCAAGGCGCAGCGCTTCATCCGCCGCATCACCTTTCGCAAGAACGATCCGGTGGCGCTGGCGTGTCTGGATTACGGCTACACGATCGTGCCGAGCCAATCGGACAAGGACGAGCAGGGGCGGCTGCTGGATGATCCGTTCGATCCGCGCTGCAGCGAGTGGCTGGTGGAGATCCCCACGGAGGTGAGCTGGGCAAATCTGCCGGGTGCCGACACGGTGGAGATCAACAACTTCTCGGCGCTGGCCCAGTTCGACTTCTACATGCAGGTGCAGCGGCACTACACCGCCCACAACACCAGCGCGACCATTGAGTTTCGCGAGAACGAGATCGAACCACTGGCCCACAAGATCCACGAGGCGATCGAGGAGGGCTTCGGCTACATCTCGGCGGCGCTGCTGGCCCGCTTCGATGCCAACGCCACCTTCCCGCGGCTGCCGTTCGAACCGATCGACAAGGCCACCTACGAACGGCTGCACCAGGAAGTGGAAGGCCGCCGCCGCACGGCGGACTTCTTCGAAGCGCTGGCCCGCTACGACCGCGGCGAACTGATGGAGGCCGGCCCGGCCGGCTGCGATTCGGACAAGTGCCTGCTGCCGCTGGCGAAGCCGGAGGGGTGATTGGGGTGGTGGGAGCTGGGGGGCTGGGCGTGTTGGGGGTGGTTCACGGGTCCGTGAACCACCAGGTTGCGGTGGGCCGTCCGGCTGCAGATGATCGCTGCTGCAGTGACTTTCAAGCTTTCCATGGTCGGGGATCAGGGGCGTTATGCGGAAAGGGAGCGGGTGTCGAGAGTGGTTTGCGGAACCGTCGAAGAAGTATTTGGGCCACTCTCGTCTGGATGCCTCGGAATGCGCGGTCGACTACAGTTTTTGATCGCAGGAGACTGAGACAATGAAACCATCCAGATTGCTCCCCTGCGTTGCATTGATGGCGGTCGCGTTCACGCCCGGCGTGAATCATGCGCAAATGCTGAATGGACCGGCGGCCAATCCAAACTACAAATACTCGACCCCAATGCCGCGGGGAATCGCCATACCGCCGACGTTGGAGACACGCCTGGGAACGCTGCGCTTCGAAGGCGGAGTCCCTGATCCTGCCAGCACCGACAAGCTGCTGGACAACCTCGACTTCCAACGCGCTGTTCAGGCGTATCTGCTCGGCCTGCCGCCGGTGAACCAGTTGGCCAACCGCCAGGCGATGTTGTCGGTGGGCACGGCCAACCTCACCGTGCCGATCTGGGAGCAGAAGGTCGACTCGCGCACCGTTGAGCTCACCGCCAACGACAACACCCCCTACACCTGGTTCTGGCTGGACCTGCGACAAGGGCCGCTGGTGCTCGAGGTGCCGCCCAAGGTCCTAGGCCTGGTCAACGACATGTGGTACCGCTGGTCGGGCGACGTGGGCATCACCGGAGAGGACCGCGGCCGTGGCGGCAAGTACCTCCTCCTTCCTCCGGGCTACAGGGGGGCGGTGCCAGAGGGCTACTTCGTCATTCGTCCATCGACGTTCAGCGTCTGGGTGGCGTGGCGGAGTTTCCTGGTCGACGGCGATCCGAAGCCCGGTGTAGAAGAGGTGAAGAAGTTCACGAAGATCTATCCACTAGGGCAGGCGAGCAACCCGCCGAAGCTCACCTTCGTGAACATGTCCGGCAAGCCCTTCAACATGGTCGGACCCTCTGGCTACCAGTTCTGGGAAATTCTCCACCAGGTGGTCCAGGAGGAGCCGACCGACGAAGTCGATCCAACCACGCTGGGAATGTGGGCGGCGGTCGGCATCAAGAAGGGCAAGCCCTTCGCGCCAGACGCGCGGATGAAGAAGATCTTGACCGAAGCCGCGGCGGTGGGTGATGCCACGGCTCGCGCCATCGCCTACCGGATGCGCGACCGGGCGGGGTACATCTTCGACAACGCCAACTGGCGGTATGCCTTCTTCGGTGGCTACAAGTTTGAGTGGCAGCCTGGCGTTGCCAACCTCGACGCGGCGGCGTTCTTCTTCTTCCTCGCCACCGGGGTCACGCCTGCGATGGACACAAAGATCGTTGGCGAGGGTTCGACCTATCCCTGGACTGCCCTGGATTCGAAGAACCAGCCGCTGGACGGCGGCAAGAACTACAAGTTGCGCCTGCCGCCCAACGTGCCGGCCAAGACCTTCTGGTCAGTCATCGTCTACAACACGCAGACCCGCTCGATGCAGCAGTCGAACCAGCAGTTCCCGAGCGTCAGCAGCCAGGACAAGAACGTGCAGAAGAACGCCGACGGCTCCTATGACGTCTACTTCGGGCCAAAGGCGCCGGCGGGCAAGGAGTCCAACTGGATCCAGACGGTCCCCGGGCAGACCTGGTTCACGATCCTGCGTCTCTACGGCCCGCTCGAGCCTTGGTTCAACAAGACCTGGCGGCCCGGAGAGATCGAACTCCTGCCGTGACTTGGGGGTACCGCTCAGTTTGGCGTACTGCTGAGTGAGTGGCCCAACATCAAGATTCAGTGGGCGAGTCAAAACGTAGCTGATGACCGTTACAAGCTTAAGCCCGCCGCTGATCTTGGCGTTGGGCAGAATCCTTGAATGATGCGTCACTTCTAAATTCTCGTTGCATTGGTCATGCAAATTTCTTGTCTGGAATTCAGGGGGCTGCGCCCGTTCGACAGGCAATGGAGTCGCATTGGCACTATAAAACCAATTAATGTAATCGTCGGCAAGAACAACTCCGGCAAATCACAGCTTATTGGCGTAATCGAGTCTCTAAGCGAGGTCTCTCCCTACAACGAGGGAGTTGAATACAAGTGCACCGGAATGCTTGATGCCGACTCACTGAGAGCAAAGTTCCCTGAAAATACATCCAGCGGAGCCCTAGGAGGCAATTGGTGGGTTGACCATGGCAATACTTTGGTTGGGGAAGAAATCAATTGGCATGTGAATACGAGCAGGCAAGTAGACGAGTTAGAGGGACCGAACATAGATTCGCGGTTTGGCGAAAGATCAACTGCTGAGCGAATTCGCATCCTGAAAGAAATTGCAGCCAACGCAACTCATCCTCTTACACGTAAGAGGTTCAAGATGCTACTGGCCGATCGGGATATCAAAGCAGAGAAGTCATCGCCAAACCTAGACTTGTCTAGCGATGGAACTGGAGCAACAAATATCATCAGAAGATATATTGTCAGCTCAAGTCCTAAACTGCCCCGAGAGCTTGTGCAGGCTGAACTGCTTGATGCCCTTAATCAGATCTTCTCGTCTGACGGTCGTTTCACTGAGATACAGATAAAGCAACATGACGATTCCGGGGCTGATGGAGATGATGGGCTTTGGGAGATATACCTAGGCGAGCATTCAAAAGGTCTAGTGCCACTTAGCAGGTCTGGAAGCGGACTAAAAACAGTAATCCTAGTACTACTGAGCATTCTTGTAACTCCATTCACTGAGAGAACTCCGAAGTGCGAGTACGTTTTCGCGCTTGAAGAACTGGAGAATAATCTTCATCCAGCGCTTCTAAGGCGTCTATTCGCATACCTCCAAAGCTATGCCGTCAACGAAGGATCGTCAATCTTCTTGACAACTCACTCAAGTGTCGCATTGGACTTCTTTAGCGTTTCGAAACATGCACAGATTATACACGTAAGCCACGATGGTGAAACTGCCTATGCAAGGCATGTATCAGCACATTTCGACCACCTTGGAGTAATATCTGAGCTGGGAGTGAAGCCGTCTGACTTGCTGCAAGCAAATGGAATCATATGGGTTGAGGGTCCTTCAGATTGCATTTATCTTAATCGCTGGATTGATCTGTTTACAGATGGAGAGCTTCAGGAAGGCAGAGACTATCAATGCGCGTATTATGCCGGATCATTGCTGGCACGCGCTCAGTTCACTTCGCCAGACGAGGCGGAATCAGAGCTTATCAACCTTTTGAGGGTAAACAACAATATTGTAGTTGTATGCGATGGTGACAGAAAAGATCCCAAGGCCAGGATTAAGGACAGAGTTAGGCGCATCAACGCAGAAGTAAGGAAGATACCTGGAAGTCACATATGGGTCACGCAGGCAAGAGAGATTGAGAACTACCTTCCGGGGGCAATTATCGCATCTGCATTGGGACGAAGCACTCACTATCCAGACCCAGGTCAATATCAGCTGTTCTTCCCAAGGCGAGGCGCAAGCCTACAAGGCACATCCTATGTAGAAAAAGAGCTTTCGCGGGCAGGTCTGGACAAAATGGAACTAGCTATACAAGCTGCGCCATTTATGACGCGTGACAACATGAAAATACGCTTTGATCTTGAGAATCAAATCAATCGTGTGATTTCATCAATACAGAGGTGGCGGACATAGCAAGGGTATGGATTTTGTCGCCTCATCTACTCTGCCCAACATCAGCATTCATCGGACGCCGCTGCGCTCCGCCGATGATGCTGGGCGTTGGGAGCAGGAAATCGAGCGGACCCGCCAGCGGATCGCCGCGCAGAACGAACAGGCCGTGATGGCCGCCCTCGGCCTCCACAATCCGATGCGGAATCACACCTGGCAAGCACAGCGGCCAGATCGTGGACGACTAACCCTCTGCAGGCTCCCCCTCCGTGGTGGCTTTCTGCGCTTCGATTTCCTGCGCAGCCAATCCCTGCTCCAACGCCACGGCGGCCAGGCGACGGTCCTGGGTCCACAGCCGGCAGTGGCTCAACCAGGCCGAAGCCAGCAGGTGCGCATCCACGTACCCGATGCCTCTGCCCATCAGCCGCTCGCGCTCGATCAGCAGCAGCACCTCCGCCTCGCTGGCCACCGTTGCCAGCGGCAGGCCCTGCAGCAGCTCCAGCACCTGGTGGCGGTGACGCAGATGGCCGCAGGCCAGTTCGCCGATCACCCAGGGATGGATCAGCACCTCCCCCTCCTGCAGGAGCGTGACGAGGCGCGGCAGGCCACGGCGCAGGTGCTCCACCCACACCGACGTATCCACCAGGATCACGCCGCGCTCTGGCGACGGGGGATCGGCTCCAGCGCGGGTTCACTGCCGCCCAGGGCCGCCAGGCGCTTCGCGCTCTCGCGCTGCACCAGGGCCCGCAGGGCTTCCTTGAGCAGGGCGCTGCGCTCCAGCCCCTCACACAGCTGCTCGGCCCGGGCCAGCAGCGCATCGTCGAGCGTCACGGTGGTGCGCATGGCTCTGCCCAGGGCTTGCACCAATTCTGGCATCGTCTGATGATCCAGGCGATGCCTTCGCTGGCCGGTTTGGAGGATCAGCCCTATGGGAAAGAGCCCCACCCTCCAGGCAGCTCTTGGCTGGATGCGCCGAATGCGGCGAACCTCCAGGAGCTGGACTACGGCTGAACGCTATTCAAGGAAGAGGTCTGTTTCTTTGATAGCGTGATAGCCAATGCAACGCGCCTTGAACAAAGGAGCGAGCCATGCAGCGAGGCGAGACGGGCCGCTACAAGGTCACCAGCACGCCGCCCGCATCCAGAACCGTTGACGCCCTGGCGGGCCTCGGAATCCTGCGGGAACTCACCGGCCGCCGCCGCGACCGCGTGTTCGCCTATGACGGCTATCTGAGGATCCTCAGCGAAGGCACCGGACTGCTATGACCCAACCCATCGCTGCGCCCTCCCCCCTGCCGCCGCTGCTTACGGAGCACTTAGAGCCCCTGCGGGAGCTGTGCCGTCGCTTTGGGGTGGAGCGGCTGGAGGTGTTCGGCTCGGCGGCGAAGGGCACATTCGATCCGGGCACCAGCGACCTGGATTTCATCGCGCGCTTCCGCGACCCACAGGAGCCGGGCTACTGCGACAGGTTCTGCAGCTTTGCGGATGCCGCCGAAGCCCTGATAGGCCGGCCAGTGGATCTGCTCACCGAACGGATGATCCGCAATCCCTACTTTCGTGAGGATGTGGACGCCGTGCGGCAGGTGGTTGTGCAGTTGTGACGGTGAAGCGAGAGGCCCTTCATCGGGCCGATGACGCATGAATACATCAAAGCTGACACTCCATTCCTCCAGTCATCGAATGTTGAGCCGCCGCATATCAACAACAACTCCTTGAGGCTCTTCGCACAACAGTGTCATCAAAGAGTTCAGCAGTCAAGACTCACTCCTGGCGATGTCTTCATTGTTCGAACTGAAAAGCCAGGGGCTTGCTCGATTGTTTCCGATTGGCTCCGCGAAGCAAACTTTTCAGACCTTGTAATCCTCCGATACGGAGAGCACGAGTGGCAACGGATCAGCTGGCCCGGCTGCCCAGTCTCCTGCGGATCGCGAGCACGGGAAACGCAAGGAACGGCAGTCCCATGGCGATCAGCACGACAGGGAGAACCAGCGACCGGCTGTAGGCGGTGTCGCCACGCACCGTTGCGTCAACGGTGCTGCCGACGTCGGACTCCCCGTTGCCCCCACTGAAGCCACCGGTCACCAGCCGTCCGCCGATCTCCCACTGGGCGATGCACGCGGTGCGGTACGTCGACGCTCCACGGATGATCGCTCCCGAAGTGTCGCACTCGAGCACCTTGGCCTGGACGTGCGTACCGACCGCACGCTGATGCAGCAGGAACCCCCCGCCACCGATCAGCCCTGCCGGAATCGCCAGCAGGATGCTCCACACGATGATGTCGATCACCTTGCCGCCGGGCCGTGGCGCAGATGGTGCGGGCACTGAGGGGCGCCGCTGGACCGCCCGCTCGACAAGCAGTGGAATGCCCTTGGTCCGCCACCATTCGACATCGACCGATCCGCCGGACATCCCCCCATGGTCGAGGTGTGGCCGGTGCACGACCCGCTCGTCGGTCTGATCGATGTCGACATCGGCGACGCGACGCAGTGCGTCGACGTAGGCCGCACGGACCGCCTCGCGATCGTTCGGCGTGGGCGTCGCCCCCACGAGATCACGCATGGCCCGCCAGGCATGCACATCACCGCGCAGGCCCCACTGCCGGTGGGTCACGTCGAACCCATCACCCAGCAACCCGTCCCCGGGTTCGTCGGTTCGGTGTCCACAGTTCGGGCAGCGCAAGACTTCCGCCACACCGCCCACAGGCTCGAGCCGCCCTCCGTCGGTGACGTGACCCCCCTTACTGGTCCAGTTCCTCTGAGAGCTGGTGGGTGGTCAGGCCGCTCTCCACTGTTGGAGGACCTCCAGGGGCGTACGCCCCTGGAGCGCCGAATGCGGTCTGTAGGTGTTG
>JBATEO010000101.1:0-15549 GCA_049664045.1 Prochlorococcaceae cyanobacterium | reverse complement strand
GTGGAACCGGGCATCGGCCGGGGAGTGGGTGCCGGGCATGGCCCGTGCGGCGAAGAACGCGCGCACCCAGGCCATGAGGACCGAATGGCCAAGCTGAGCGCTACCCGAGCCGCAGGCTGCCCCGCCCCACCCGGCCGTCCCTGAGTCACAGCCGGCCCCGGCTGGTAAGCGCTGGTGTGACGAGTTCAGCGCGGTGGAGTCCGACCTCTCCCCGCCGGCCTCTCCCCGCCTGCTCCCTGCGCCAGCCGTCCGCCCTGATCCGATGAGCGCCGTGACTCCCGATCCGTCCGCCGCTCTGGAGAGCACCGGGGCACCCACCGCACCCCTGCCGGTGACCCCGCCGCCGCGGCAGGGGCCGCTGCCGTTGCTGCCGAGGACGCCGGCGGCGCCGATCAACCTGACCCTCTCGGCCGATGGGTTGCTGCTGATCGGTGTGGCCGGCTGGCTGGTTTGGCGCAAAGTCCTGCGTCACACGGTGCTGCGGCGCGTCGGGGCGCTGTTGGGGGCCGAGCAGGACGCCCGCTACCTGGTGGAGCTGCTGGCCCAGGTGGCGGTGCTCACCGGCGCCGCGCGGGTGGCGCTGGGCAGCTTCTACAACCCGCGCATGTCGATCTCGGGCTATGGCTTCACCCGGGCGACGATCGTCAGCTGCTATGTGGCACCGGGGCGGCTGCCGCTGGATGTGGAGACGCGGGACATGCCGATCGATCGCATCCGCGATGACGTCGATGATCTGCTGCAGAACAGCCCGCACGGCTGGCGGCTGGTGCAGGCAGGGCCGCACCTGCCGACGGCCTGCCGGGACTATCTGCTGCGCAACCGCATCGCCTTTCTCTATGGCCGGCTGGTGATGCTGGAGGAGCTGCCGGTGGGGATCATCAACATGCAGTTCGACGATCCCGATCAGCCGCCGCCGGATCCGCTGGGCCTGCCCTACGCCGAGCGGTTGGAGCACCTGTATCTGGAGCTGAGCCGTGTGGTGCGGGGGCGGATGCTGCGGCCGCCGATCTGGCGGCGGCTGTTCAACGCCTGGGCGGAGCGCTGAGGCAACGCGGGTTGATCAACGCTTGACGGCGTTCTGCTGGCCGGTCTCGGCCTTCCAGAGCCGCCAGCGCACCTGCAGATTCTTGGGCGCGTAGATGACGATCGGCAGGCTGGCGTTGTAGCGCAGCAGCGTGGGCTCTCCGGCAAGGGGCACAAAGGCGCGGCGCGGGGGCTGATCCGGTGGGCAGGCCATCAGCGTGGACATCCCCCGTTCACCGCCGCTCACCCGGTAGATGGTGTAGCCCCAGCCGGGCACGCTCTCCGCGGTGATGCCGCCCAGCAGTAGCTGGCGGTTGCAGTCCACCTCGAGCTCCCGGCCCACGATCAGCTCCACCCGCCAGTCGGCGGGATCGGACGAGATCGCCGGATCCGGACTGGGCCGCAACACCCCCGGCAGCTGGATCACCCAGCGCGTTTCACCGGCTCCCGGGGCCGGGTAGGGCTTGAGGTCGAGCCGAGGAATGGCCAGGGCAGGGGCGGCGGCGGCAGCGATCAGCAGGGGCAGGGCCGCGAGCCGGAGCGTTCTGCCTGTCGCGCCCTTGCCCATGGATCCCCCGGTTGCAGCACGGCCATCCTCCTTGGCGGCCAACGGCAGCAGCGCGAACGGCGGGCGGCTGTTCAACACCTGGGCCGGGCAGTGAGCGACCCGCTCCGTTGCAGCTCTGCGGCCTTCAGCAACCCCCACACCCTGCAGGCCTCCCGCTGCCGTCGCTGAAGGTGCGGCACCGCCGGGCGGAAGTAGCCGGTGCCCGCTGCGGCGGATCCCGTCCAGTAGGCCGCTGCCTCGGCTGCGTTCATGCCGGCTGGCCTCTCCTGGAAGACTCGCGACCAGCCGATCAGCGATCCCTCTGGCGGATCGTGGAGGCCGGCATACTCCTCGGCGAAGTACTGGTGCTGCCATTCGTTGCTGGTGGTGTCGATCCCCTGGGCATCCGCGCGTGCACGGGCGCGGTCGTAGGCGAGACGCCGCGCGCCGGTGTACTCCATGGCGCCGCGGCCGGCGCCGCTGCCGGCCTCGAGCACATCCAGCTGGGCCAGATCAGGGTTGCCGGTTTCCACGACCATGCAGCCGATGAAGCCACAGGCCTCGGCGGCGGTGAGGCGTCGGATGTGGCCCTTGCTGGCGGTCTCTACATCCGGGCCGGTGAGGAAGGCGAACCAGCTCTGCAGGTTGCTCAGCTCATCGCCAGCACCGGCCCCTAAGACAGAGCACGAGCCCAGTTGCATCGACCACTCACAGGATCACCACGCCGCATGTGACACTCCATCGACTGGCACGAGGTACATACCATGTAGGTACCTCGTGCATACGCTAGTTGGTGTCATCCCGAAGCCACCTTCTTGTCAAAGCGCTTCACCATCTCGCTCCCCGATGAACTTGTCCGGCGTATCGAGCCCTTCAAGGACCAATTATCCCTCTCAGCAATCATGCAGAAATCTCTCGAGACTGAACTTGCCGAGCTCCTTAGGCCCAATGAGGTAAAGGCCAAGACCAAAGCGCTTCTAAAGCTTGCGGAGGAGTACTACAAGGAAGGATACTCTACACTTGTAAAGACAGTTTCTGTATTTATTGACTATACTGTCGACAAGGCGGTTCTTGATTCAGACAAGTATCTCTTTCGATTGTATGCGTGGCTACAGACGACAGAGATAAGGACAGATATGAGAACCAAAGAAGTGCCTGAGCTAGATGAGAGGCTGAATGACTGGGTTCGAGACATCGAGGAGCGGCTGCATTTGTGCCAGCCCCTAATGGAAGAGCAGAGTGCCGACGGAGATACTAATGAAGAAACTCCTCACCCATCAGACCTCTCAGAAGCGCTTTCGGCGATAGCAACCTTCTGGCATGGAGGGCCTGAAGAAATCAGTGAAATGTATCCTGCTGAAGGGACATGGACCGAGAGCGACTTTCTGCGTGTCCTGAAGATTGTTCTGCATGAGAGACTTTACACCTTGTTGGGAGAAGATGCCATCAGATCTTTTCTGACCTGGCAGTCGTGCTCTGGGCCCAGCGGAGGTGAGACTTAAGTAGATATCAAGCATGAGCCTAACAAAACCAATTTCACGGGAAACACAATGCGTCGCCAGACAGAAATCGAATCGTATGCAAAGAAATATGGATTCCGCCTCAAGCGATGGAAGCGTCACTTGATCTGGCAGCATGAACTTAGCAACATGACAGTAGTGACACCTCTCTCCCCTTCTGACCGGAGGTCTCTCTCCATGGCAGAAAAGAGATTTCGGCAAGTTGCCGAAGACTCAAGTGCAACCATCCATCGAAAGGCGTGATTGTACCTACAGCGAATTATGAACCACGCTGCTCTGCAGAAAGCCATTAAACAGAAATGCACTGAATACGGGTTCAGGAAGGGGTGGCGCCTTTGGTATCACCCATTGTCGATTCTCGAAAATTCTCCGCAGGCTCTATTCTTGGGGATTAACCCTGGAGGGAATTTTGATAATCCGCACCATGGAACCTATAGTCAAGAACGTGGCTGTGCTTATCTGGTTGAGAAATGGAGCTCAGGCTCACAGGTCAAAGAACGAGTTCCAGACCTCTTTAAGGTAGCGGGTTTGGACATTCGCACTACAGCAATCTCTAACTTCGTTCCCTTTCGAACGGAACGAGAGTCCATTCTTAAGCGGCATCCACACTTTAAGAACATTCTGGCGTGGTGTGGGACCCTTTGGTCAGAACTCCTTGTGGAACTAAAACCCAGACTTGTAATTACGATTGGTGCTATTCCACGCGACGGGATAAGAAAAATCCTTGGGGCGCCTGCCAACTGCAAGGAGGAGACAGCTCTATCGTCTGCAAACTCTTCTTGTAGCTTTAGGGTCGACTCCTATTGTTCTGGGCCTGTTAATATGGTAATCGCTCTGCCATATCCAAGCAGTCGCTACCAACTGTTGTCTGATGATAGGCTAGATCACCTAACACGTAAGTACCTCAGCAATGTCGCGACATTTTTGCATTATAACTCGTCGCTCTCAAAAGTCCAAAGACCTTGATGGGAGTAGGTGAGACTTTGAACGAGAATCAGCTAGCGAGTATCATATAACATTAGTTTTGTCCTCAAGGACGCCATCCCGACCGTGATATTAGTCCTAGTCATATTTCCACTCCGCACAGGAGTGTCAATCAAACTCCGACTGCCCTTATCCTCTGAAAATCTTAGTCAACAAGAACACTGGCTTGCGCTTGTTCCACGCGACTAGCCGTGCGTTCTAGATTTAAAGAAGTGATTACGATGACTGGCTGCAAAAGGCATCCGTCTATGCCAATGTTGTTAGAGGTTGTTTACCATCTCTATAATGGTATTAGACTATCTGAGAAGGAACTAAGTTGAACTCCATACGCTTAATTAGGCGGGTGAGGTCTCTTGCTATGCAGAATATACCTTAATAGTGTCCGTGATAATTACCTGACGCCAGAGTCAAAAGATTTTTGAACAGGGCCATGTATCCCCACCGAAAGACTTGTCAATCCTAGATGGGCCACTGCCAAGTCAAAATACTGTAGTCTTTGTTGGAGGTAAACTCGCTCTAATGAATTCTAGCTGTATGCCGACATAGGGGCCATCCTCTCATCGCATAGCGCAACTAGGAAGGCCACAATGATTGGCTTTCGTGCGTTCTTGCTTGGCCCCTGCGGCCTAGGAGCCCGGCACGTGCTGAATAGGGTAGCGCCTAGTAGCTATCTTCAGAAACAAGTCCCACGGTATTTCCGAGACTGAAAACTCTGTGATCTGAACCATCCTAAAGACCAATGCCAAGCGCCTATGATAGTCTGCGTTCTTGCTTCCGGTCCGGTAGCTCTTAACCTTCTGCTCTTCTATATAAGCTATATACCCATTGGGGCTTGACTTGCTTGGATTCGGATTGCGTTGTCGATGATGAAGGGATCTAAACTGCTCATCTGAAAGCCCAAGGTCTTGGAGCGCATGTATAAGCCTAACGGTGTCTTGAGGGGAGAAGTCTGCGGTCATAAATTGCGTCCTCTGTTAGGCCACCAATTAAACACCCATACAGCCTCTGGGTGAAGCTGTCGATGCTCCTCTCACAACACTAAATACAGATGACGATCGCATCCCGGCCTTGCTCTGATGGAGGGTGATGATCAGTCGCGCCCTCGCCGCCTCATGGGCGGTACTCAGCGTAGAGATCTCTTCAACCAGCACAGCGGCAGGTCTCGGCTGTTCGTTTTTAGATCTCCTGAAACACCCCCACGTAGACGGTGCCCTGCTCGTAGAGCGGCAGCACCTTGTCGCGCAGGACGATGTTGTGGACGCGAATGCAGCCGAGGGTGGGCAGGAGCTTCTGCTGCGGCGCCCACGCTCCGGGCCAGCCGCAGCCGGTGCCGCCGCCGTGGAGCATGATCCCGGCCCGGCCGACGGTCTTCTCCTGGCCCTCCAGCTCGACCATGTCGAAGCTGTACCAGCCGTAGGCCTGCAGGGTCGCGTCCCGCGGCGGGCTGTGGTCGGCCTCGTAGTCGAGGTAGACCCTCCCGAGCTTGTAAAGACCCGGTGGGGTGTCGGTGCCGGTGTGACGCCACTCGGTGTCGGCCCCCTGGCCCCGAGCCAGGGCGGGGACTTTCCAGAGCAGCTGGCCGGTGTGGTCGTAGGCCTCCATGTCCTGATCGCGGTCGTTGACGAGCAGGTAGGAATCACCGGCCTTCACCGGGGCCTTCTTCATCGGCCCTGCCATGCCGGCCTCCTCGCTGCCGCGGGGATCCAGAGGTGCAATGGCGGTGCCCCTGGACGACGTGGGCTTGGCGGCGGGAGTGCTGGGCTTGGTGCTGAACTCAAGGGCCCAGGGCGCCTCCTCGCTGAGCACCGCCTCGCTGCCGGGCAGCTGGCTGATGGCCTGATGGAGCAGCAGAACCCCGCGCCCTTGCTGCTCTTGGCCCTTGAACGCGCGGAAGCGGTCGAGGAACCGCTGCGGTGACATGGCGGGCATGGCCTGAGGGCTGCTGCTCCCTCTTGCCAGCAGGGGAGCCACCGCTCGCACGCCGCAAAGCTGAGGACGCCGCTGAACAGCGGTAGCAGCTGCTGGCAGGGCGCCGGCAAGGCCGGCCAGGGAGGGCACCTAGCTTCAGGACCTCTCCCCCGAGTCGAGGCGTCGTGCAGATCTGGCAGCTGTGGGCCGCCGCTGCGGCGCTGTCCGCAGCGCTCACAGCCGTGCTGATCAAGGTGGGTGTGCAGGGGTTGGATGCGGGGCTGGCCACGCTGTTCCGCACCCTGACGGTGGCCGTGGTGCTGGGCCTGCTGCTGCTGGGCAGCGGCCAGTTCGCCGGGCAGGAACTGCGGCAACTGGCCCCGCTCAGCCTGGGAGCCCTGGCCCTCTCCGGCCTGGCGACCGGTGTCTCCTGGTACTGCTACAACCGCGCGCTGCAGCTGGGGCCGGTGGCCGGAGTGGCGGCGATCGACAAGCTCAGCGTCGTGCTTGTCGCCCTGCTGGCGACAGTGCTGCTGGGCGAACAGCTGGGCCTCAAGGCCTGGCTGGGGGTGGTGTTGATAGCGGTTGGCGCTGCCCTGGTGGCCTGGGTGTGAGCCTGGTCTGCTCCTCCCTGGTGCGGCGGGATGGCCCGGCCGAAGCCGGGCCGCTGAGGCTCATGAGCCTCAGAAGGGGAGCTCCTCGGGCCGGATCCAGAGCGGCCAGGAGGCTGGATTGCTCGCCTGCCGCTCGGTGAGCAGCTCCTCGGCCAGCGCCGCCAGGCGTGGCAGGGGCAGCACCGTGGTGCGGCAGGTGTGAGCGATGCGCTCCAGCGACTCGGCGCTGTGGCGGGAGAGCGAATGGACGCGGGCAGCGGAGGCCATGGCCGGCGATGCGAAGGAGGCCAGCGCTCCGCGGGGTGGGGTCAAGGGCGGCGCAGCCGCTCGCGTCAGCCCTTGAGGCCACCCCGCACGATGAAGCGGCCTGCAGCAGAGCCACCCCCGCAGGGAGACCGTGTCGCCTTTCAGGGGCCGCAGCCGCAGCCGCGGCCCCCTGGTGGCCGGCTCAGGCGGCCACGGGGCTGGGCTTCTCGATCGCCCGCGCCGCCCGCTTCACCTCGGCGCGATGGAGGGCAAAGGCTGTGAGCGCCGCCTCGCGCTGCTCATCGCTGCGGGCCAGATAGAGCCGCCGCGACCACTCGCCATGGATCTGCATGCGCAGCCCATGCCACCGATCTGCCGAGGGCTGGTTGAGCATCAGGCCGTGGGCCCGGAAGACGCGCTCGGCATTGCTGGCCTCCCATTCGCTGAGTGCCCGCCAGCAGCCGGGCCGCTCGCGATCGGGCCGCACAGCGATCGCCTTGCCGCGGATGGAGAGCGGGATGGGATAGAGCAGCTTCCAGCGCAGGGATTCCAGCTCCCGGCAGCGGGCCCAATCGCCGCCGTGGGCCAGATGGACCGGACCGACGCGGGTGATGCGCACCGCCTCCGGGGGGCAGAAGCAGAGCCAGGCCATCTCAGGGATGCCCAGCTCCCACTGGTGGGCGACGACCTTCTTGATCCGGGGCCAGGCGATGCCGTGGGATTCGGCGCGCTCGATGAGCAGGGTGTGCGGAGCCATGGACGGCGCAGCGGCGGACGCCGAGCGGCACTGCGGCGCGCGCAGGGGGCGGCGTAGCCGCCTTGCGCAGCCCTTGCGCCGCCGCAGATCGTGAGGAAGGCCGCCGCCTGCCCCTTGTGGCCTTTGCCACTGGGGTGTCCCCGCTTCGGCCCGGGCTGCTCCCTCGGGGAGGTTTCCCCGCCCATCACTGAGCGAACGGACCGCCTCTGCTGCTCAGACCAGCGGCTGATCCGGTGGAACCAGCTGGAGCATCAGCGTGAGCGGGCTGATCGGCGAGGGCCGGAAGCCCAGAGCCCGGTAGAACGCAGCGGCACGCTCATCGAGGGCGTGGACGAGCAGGGCGCGGGCACCGATGAGCCGCTGGGCCTGCAGGCTCTGACGGATGGCATGCGCCACCAGGGCCCGGCCCACCCCCTGCCCCTGCTGTCGCCGGTCCACCGCCAGCCGTCCCAGGACCACCACCGGCAGGGGGTTGGGCATGTTGCGGCGCAGGGCGCCGGGCACATCGGCCAGCACGATCGAGCCGGCGGCGAGGCTGCTGTAGGCCCGCACCTGTTGCTGCTCGCAGAGCACGGAGGTGCGTGAGACGCCGGCGAGCTGGTTGATCAGCGCCCGCCGCTGCAGCCACTGGTTGAGGGAGTCCACCCCGCAGTCGAACCCCTCGAGCTGGTGGCTGGCGGTGAGGGGCTCAGGCGCCTGCATCCCAGGGGGGCGGTGCTGCCAGCAGCTCCGCGATCACCTGCTGATCCGCCTGCCTCTGCTCGGGATCGCTCAGCTCCGCCAGCAGGGCCTGGCTCTGTTCGGGGGTGAGGGAGAAGAGGGTGCGATCGAGCAGCACCGCCTGGGCACGCTCCTGGCAGCTGCGAAGGATGAACTCGGTGCGACTGACGCCTTCAGCGGCGGCAGCCTGATCGATGAGCTGGCGCTGCTGGGCGGTGGCGCGCAGCTGCAGGACCTGATCACGCCCCATCGCGGCCCCTCCGCCACGTCGATGTGTGGGGACATTGTATTGCGGGTGCACAGCGGCCTGCCCACTGCCGTGCTCGCCGCTCGACCGGTGGCAATAGCTGGTGACGTTGCTGCAGCCGAGGCTGCGGGAGTGACCATGGGCCTCACCCTGATCGAGGCGATGAAGCACGAGACGCGGGTGGACCGACTCGCTGTCACCAAGACCTTCGCGGAGGGGGAACTGCTGCGCCGTCTCCCCTTCCGCAACCTCGCCGGCGGTGCGCTCAAGTTCGCCAAGGAGGTGAAGCTGCCCCGCGTCGGCTTCCGGGCGGTGAATGAGGGCTACCGCCGCAGCCTGGGCTCGATCAAGAACGACACCGAGTTCGTGCACCTGTTCGGCGGCGACCTGGATGTGGACCGCTCGATCGTGGACCTCAACGGCCCCGATGCCCGCGCCAGCCAGACCGAGCAGAAGGTGCGCTCGATGCGCCTGACGCTGGAGGCGGCGATCATCAACGGTGACGCCTCCTTTGACCCGCGGGCGTTCGACGGCCTGAGCAAGCGTCTGGAGCCCGGCGGCAGGCAGACGATCGACAACCAGGGCGGCACCGTGAAGCTCACCCGGCTGGAGCAGTTGGTGGACTCGGTGAACGCCAACGGCGGCGAGAAGGTGCTGCTCACCAGCAAGGCGGGCCGGCGGCAGATCAGCCATGCCAGCCGCGAGGCCGGCGGGGATCTGTATCAGGTGATCGACGGCCGCCACTGGTTCGAGGACACCGAGATCCTGGTGGTGGACGACGACGCCAACGGCCACCCCGTGCTCGGGTTCGGCGAGGCCGGAAGCACCACCAGCTTCTACTGCTGCGCCTTCGGGGATGAGCTGGTGACGGGCCTGCAGGGCCCGTTCGAGGGCCGCTACGGGATCTCGGTGCGGGACTTCGGCGAGGTGCAGGACGCGCCAGTGTTCCGCACCCGGGTGGATTGGTACGTGGGCTTTGCCGTCTGCCACGACCGCGCCGTGGGGCGGCTGTTCAACATCGGCCCCGCCGTGGGCTGAGGCGACTGATCGCCATCTCTGAACTCTTTCTCTGCTTCTGCCTTTCTGCTGAGGACACGACCGATGGGCAACCGACTTCTTGATGCCACCACCACGCTGCTGGGGTGGATCAATCACACCGCCACCGACCAGGACGAACGGCTGATTGCTGCCGGCACGACCGTGAAACTGAGCACGCCGCTGGATGCGGCCGATGGCTTCACCTTCGTGGCGTCGCACCCGGGCCACACCGCTGCGGTGACCTTCACGCTGGAGGTCGCCCCCGAGCGCAAGGACGGCACGATGGGCAGCTGGGTGCAGGCGGCCGAGGTGGCGATCCCGGCCGGCGGCGGCCATGTGGAGGCACCGATCAGCGGCTCGCTGCTGCAGGTGGCTGCTGCCGATGCGTTGAACGTGAACCCGTACAGCCTCTGCTACGCGCGGGTGCTGGCGGCTCCGGCACCTCCGGCTGGCGCCTACGCCGGCCTCACCCACTGATCCCGAGAGGAGTGAGCGATGAGCGCGATTGTGGTGCCGAGCGGGATGCTGCGGATCTCCAGGGAGGGCGAGCGAGACCGGGTGGTGTACCCGGTCCATGCCGACGGCTGGCGTCAGCTGGGCTGGACGGTGCATCCGCCTGAGCTGGAGCTGGAGCTGGAGGAGGACGAGCCGGAACCCCTCGAGGTGGACGGCTCGCCCTTGGGGGTGGTGATCGAGCCTGGCAGCGAGGGCGAGGGCGACCTCGAGAGCGAGGCTGAGCAGACGCAGCCCGAGCCCCTGGAGCCCCTGGATCTGGAGGGCATGACCAAGGCGCAGATCGTGGCGGTGGTACAGGAGCGCTACGGCGTGAACCTCGATACCAGCGCCACCCGCGCCGAGCTGATCGAGCAGGCGCAGCTGCTGGAGGCTGGGGTCGGCGCCAGCCCTGCGGTTGGGGCAGAGAGCGCCGAACAGGCAGCCACAGGCGGTGAGGATGCCGTGCCTGAGCTGATGATCTGAACACCGATTGAGAGCGGGCATAGCGCCGGCCAGGGGGTGTTGCGGCTCCTGGCAGGCGTTTCTGCCGTGTTCAGGCAGAGCTGGGTGCCGGGGATGTGAGGGGTGTGGCCTGCGGTACCGGAGCATCGGTCAACTGTCTGGCTACGGGAGCAGTGATGTCATCGAGGATCGGGTGTTTTCCCCATCAGAACTGCCTGCTGCCAGGAGGTTGCAGGTAAGGAGGGAGTGGGAGAATCACCCTGTCCATCTCCAGCCCAACCGATCGGGTGGTCCAGGTTTGCGGGAATTCAGATGGTCCCGGGTCTCCCACTCCTCCTCAGACCTACTCCTGAGTCGGGGGCACCTTTCTGTCGGTGAAATGCTCCGCTCCCGTGCCCGCCCCCCTCAGGTGAGGGATCGGGCGATGCCATTGCACTGCTCCTCCAGCCGTGCGATCCGCTCCATCAGTTCATTGAAGATTGGGACCTCGCCGCGGAGCATCCCCGATTCAGTCATAGCCCTGTAGTCAGATTCCAGGACTGTCTTGGCTGCATCGGTCGGCACCAGCTGCAGGTCGCCGTTGATTGCTTTCAGATAGTCGATCTCCTTGTTTTCGGAGTCTCTGGACCGCCAGAAGTCCTGCTTCTGCTGGGCGACTGCCATGGCAAGAGCTCTGTCTTGAATGGCTGCTGACGCGACGCCCGCACTTGCCAGGCGATCAATGTCAAACCAGTGCCGTGCATATCGAGCTCCATCACCCTTCCCCCACTGGCCTCGGCGACAAAAGACATGGATTGCCGTTGCCTTTTCCCAGAAGGTGCGTCTGGCATCCATCACCAACGGCTCTGCACTCGGGAAGGCGATGTCATTTAGGGCCCGAGCGGCTTCGCAGATGATCTCCATGTGTCCATGGGGTTCACCGGTGGAGTGGGCGCCGAATTCCAACAGCACTGTGGGACTCACGTATGGAGCTCTGGCGGCCGGCCTCTGAACAATGGGCTCGTATCGCACTTCCAGTGCCGAGGCCTTGTTCTCTTTGATGATGACCCTGACACTTAGACCTGCATCAGCTGCTGCTTTTTGCAGTAGAGGTAGTGGCGTGCTGGCGACCCAATGCGGAAGTTGAGCATTGACGTCTTCTTTGCGTTGTTTTGCCTGCTTTCTGCTCGGCGCGGGCGGCATTCCGGCGCTCGGAAGTAGGTGGCGAATATCTAGGGTCAGGTCAACATCCTCAGAGAAACGATCAATTAAGCCGTGAGCCTTCGAGAGCGAGGTTCCACCCTTGAAAGTGAGGGTGCTGAGGAGTAGCTGATCTGATCCAAGTGTTTGCAGCGTCCAGACCACCCAGATGTCTTTCTCTAGGATGTAGGCGGGAAGACCGGTTTCTGCGGCTGCTACCTCCAGGGCTTCCCGCTGATCATTTGCTGAAAGATCGAACCAGGGCTCAGCCACGAACCTTCTGCCGCTCCTGCCCCTGTTCACTCAGCAGCTCGGCCAGCCATTGGGGCAGCTCGGCGCTCACGGAGAGCAGGGCCTTCCATTCCTCCGGAGGCAGCACGCTGCGGAGCTTGGGCAGGGCTGCTGAGGCCTGATCGGGACCAAGCCAGCTCAGCGCCCGGATCGCCTGTCCCGCAGGGCGGTCGGCCAGCAGGAAGTTCCATCGCGATGCAGGGCGGATGGTGACCTGTTGCTTACCGAAGGTGTAGCGCTTCTGGCTCCTGGTGCGAGCCAGGAAGGTCTGCTGCACGGGCACCTGGGTGGTGAGGCCCAGCGCATTCGCCGCAGCGGCACCGCTGCTGACCAGTTGTTGTCCACCCTCCTGGTTGAGCCGGGCGATCACCACCTCCGGTGCCGGCGGCCTGATGCCGAAGCGACTGCGTACGGGCAGGGCGTAACGGCCGCGGGTGATCCTCACCAGCTTGCCGCGAGCGGCCAGGCGGCGCAGAGCCTGGTCCACCGCATCCCGCTTGCCCAGCGCCAGGAACTGCTTGGCCGCCAGCAGGGATCCTTCGGGACGCTTGCCCGCAGCTTCCAGGATCTGCTCGCTCAGCACGGACATGGCGACTGGGCGGGTCTTGTTGAGCACTGATATGTCGGAAGTTTATACGACTTTCTGACACCCTGTCCACTGAGCTCTTGCCATTGCGGCCGGTGTGTCCGCATCGCCTGGCTGCGCTGACGACGTGCTCCGCTCGTCGGCCCTGTGGTGTGGGGATCGAGAGCAGAAGGGCCCGCCTGCAGCAGCGGTGGCACGAAGCTCCGCTACCTGAGATGCGCTGCTGGCAAAGGCCAGTAGCCCGGTGCGTCCCTGATGCCCTACCCCCTGGCCCCGAGCGCGCAGCAGCTGGGTGATCGGGTGCGCGTGCTGCCTCCGAGCGGCTGCCCCGGCCGCGGGCAGTGGGTGGTGCCCCATGAGGTGCCGCGCTGGCTGGCACTGGGCTTCCGGGAGGCACCGGTGCCGCAGCTGGAGCTGGAGCTCTCCTGGATGCCATCGCCGCGGCGCTGGGATGAACCGGCGCTGTCGCGGGCGGTGGTGCTGACCATCAACCCGCGCTCGCTGCCGCCCCAGCCCATCCACATCAGCTGGGGCGATGGCAGCAGCGAGACGGTGAGCTGGTCGCCGTTCGACGCGCGCGTGCCGGAACCGAGGCATCTCTACCCCATGCCCGAGGACATGACCGCGACCGTGCAGGTGGGGCTACTGGTGGCCAGCCTGGAGGTGGCGCTGCTCGGCTGTCCGGTGCCGGTCACGGCCCCGCGGCCAGGTGACGATCCACCCGCGGTGGGACCTGGCATGGCGTTGGTGCCGGGGGCGGGCCTGATCGGCAATGCCTTCGATGGCAGCCGCAACGAGCAGTGGCAGCTGCGCCTGCACCCCGACGGCGGGCTGGCCTTCCTGCCCAGCCCGGTGGACGGCCAGCCGGCGCTAGTGATGATGCACGGCTCTGGTGCCGCCAGCCGCGGCGTGCGCTGGTACGGCGGCGATGGTCCGCCCTCGCCGGAGTGGCAGGCCACGGCCCAGCCGCCGCCGGCGCCGGGTGACTTCTATCTCGATCGGCTCAGCGGCAACGTCTACGAGCTGGTGGGCTGAGGCGGCTCCTGCACCGCCGCCGCTGCCCCCGCTGGTAACAGCCAGCAGATGCGACAGGGCTGGAGATGGGCTGGTGGCCCCTGGGGCACTCGATCAGGGGGCCGGCCGGTCCTGCCGGCCCCCCAGGCGCTCCGGGGGCTCCGGGTCCGGCGGGGCCTGGGGCGGCCTGGGGGTCGCTCAGCGGTGAGCTGGCGGATCAGAGCGATCTGCAGCAGGCCCTGACCCTCAAGCTCGATGCCTCTCGCCTCACCGTCGGACCAACGCCACCGCCGCAGCCGGCCCCCGGGGATCTCTGGATCGACACGAACTGAGCATGGCGATCACCACCCGCGACCAGCTGATCGCCGCGCTGGCGAACTCTCGCCATGTGCTCTTCGACAAGGCATCGCTCAGCAACGCCGTCGCGGGGCGGTTCTATTCGCTCTGGCGTGCCACCGGCCAGCCGGGGCAGGGCGCGATCCCGGCGGCGCCGGCGGTCTGCAGCCATGGGCTGCTCGGCGCGCTGAACCACCTGCCTGAGGGGTCTTCTCTGCCGCACTACCTGGCCTGGGTGGATGTGGCCACCAGCCTGGCCACCGCCACCCTGGAGATCCATGACCGCCTCTGCCACCAAGGCGGACTGGTGGGCAATGCGGCGACGCTGCAGACCACCAACCTGCCGCTCAGCCTCGCCGGGGTGGCTGCTGAGCGGATCGGCCCGGAGGATTTCAGCCAGCTCCAGTGGTGGCTGGAGTGGTACGCCGACACCGGCAGCACAGCGGTGACTGCGACGGTGACGGTGGTGTGCGACGACGACAGCACCCAGACGGTGGCGGTGCCGCTGGTGGCCACCAGCCGTGCCTCGGGCCTCTACCAGATCCTGCCGCCCCAGGGGAAGAAGGGGATCAAGGCGGTCAACAGCGTGCAGCTGAGCGCCAGCAGCGGCACCGCCGGCAACTTCGGGGTGACCTGCACGCGCTACCGCGCCGGGTTCTTCACGGTGGTGGCGAACAAGGCGGAGATGTACGACTGGGCCGCCCTAGGCCTGCCGCAGATCACCAGCGATGCCTGCCTGGCCCTGATCCAGCTCTGCAGCACCACCACCACCGGCAGCTCCAAGGGAGTGGCGCGCTTCGTGGCGGGCTGATCGATGGCCCGTGAGGTGCGTGATCTCCGGCTGCCCTGGCGGGGCGGGGCTGACCTCTGGGACCGAGGCGCTGCCGGCGCGATCGTCACTGCCGAGTTCTTTGGCCCGCAGGACCCGCCGCCGCCACCGGTGGGGGGCGGGGTTTCGATCTGGAGCGGCGGCGCCTGGCTGAGCCGGCCGGTGAAGGTGCAGCTGGGTGGTGCCTGGGTGGAGAAGCCAGCCCGGCGCTGGAGCGGCACCGCCTGGGTACTCACCTGATCCCCGAATCATCAATGGCAATAGGGAGCAGGCAGCGCCTGTGACCTGATGACCTGGCAGAACACCGGCTCGATCCGCGGTCCCCAGGGTCTGCCGGGACCTCCCGGCGCGGCCGGCAGTCCAGGTCCCGCCGGCCCGACGGGCCCGGCCGGGAGCCCGGGCATCCAGGGTCCCCCGGGGGAGGCCGGAAGTCCTGGTGCGACCGGTCCTGCTGGCCCTGCCGGAGCCCAGGGGCCGACAGGGCCAGCGGGGCCTGAGGGACCTGCGGGCACCGGCATCAACATGCAGGGCACGGTGGCGACCGTGGCCGAGCTGCCCAGTGCGGGAAACCAGGAAGGTCACGCCTACGTGGTCGAGACGGTGCCGCCCGACCGCACCCATGTGCTGTTCGTCTGGGATGCGGACACCAGCCAGTGGCTGGATCTGGGCGGCATCGCCGGCCCGGCCGGACCGGCGGGGCCTCAGGGGCCAGCGGGACCAACGGGCCCCCAGGGCCCGGCCGGTAGTCCCGGC
>JBATEO010000100.1:0-8884 GCA_049664045.1 Prochlorococcaceae cyanobacterium | reverse complement strand
CAGCGGTGCTGGCCGGCCGGCGCGCATCCCCGAGCCGCCCCCGCCGGAGGCCCCGCCGCCGGAGCTGGGCCGCTCCACGGTCCAGTGGTGCTACCGCAATGTCCAGGGCGATCCCTTGTTCTGGGTGCAGCGCCTTGACTTGCAGCGCGGCGGCAAGGCGTGCAAGGCGTTTGTGCAGCGCACCTGGCTGGATGGGGGCTGGCACTTCCCCTCCCGCCGCGATCCCTTCCGCTCCGACTGGCCGGCGCCACGTCCCCTCTACCGGCTGCCGGAGCTGCAGCGCCGACCCTGGTCTGAGGTGCTGATCACCGAGGGGGAGAAGGCCGTCGAGGCCGCCGCCCTGCTGTTTCCCGACCTGGTGGTGGTGAGCTGGTGCGGCGGTAGCGGTGCCCTACAGACCGTGGACTGGAGCCCCCTGGCCCGGCGGGCGGTGACGCTCTGGCCCGATGCCGACGCCCCTGGCCGCGAGGCGATGGCCAGCCTTTCGGCCCTGCTGCTGGAGCAGGGCTGCGCCGTGGCGGTGGTGATCCCTCCAGGCTGCAGCGAGGACGACTGGGATCTGGCCGATGCCCCCGGCGCCGATGGCTGGGATCTGGCTGATGCCGAGTGGACACCCGCGCAGGCCCAGGCTCATCTCCAGCGCCACCGCCGGCCGGTGACGCGGCCTGAGCCACCCGCAGCGCCAACTGCCGCTCCTGCTTCAGCGCCTGGCGAGAGCGCAGCGGCGGAACCAACCCTGGACCGGCCTGGCGCCATCGGGCTGGCGGCGGCTGATGGGGAGCCCTTCGCCTGCCTCGGCTACGACAGCGACGGCTACTACTACCAACCCCACGCCACCGGCCAGGTGGTGCGTCTCGGCTCCTCGGCCCATGGCGGCGTGAACCTCTGCCGTCTGGCGCCCCTGGCCCACTGGGAGACCCTCTACCCCTCCAAGCGAGGCGTCAATTGGACGGCCGCTGCCTCGGATCTGTTCAGCCGCCAGGCGGAGCTGGGGATGTTCGACCCTGATCTGCTGCGCGGGCGCGGGGTGTGGTGGGACAAAGGTCGCTGCTTGCTGCACCTCGGTGATCGGCTTGTGATTGACGGCCTCGAGCACCCGGTCACCACACCTCTGGCCAGCCGGTTTCACTACCAGCGTGGTGCCGCCTTGGAGGGCCCCGCCGGTGCCACCCCCCTCGCCGATGAAGAAGCCCTGACGGTGCTGACGATCGCCGATCGCTTCTGGTGGGATGTGCCGGCGTCTGCCTTTCTGCTGGCCGGGTGGGTGACGCTGGCGCCGATCTGCGGTGCCCTCAGCTGGCGACCACATCTGTGGCTGAGCGCCGCGGCCGGATCGGGCAAATCGCAGATCTTCGAGCGGTTCATCGCGGTGCTGCTGGGCGACATGGCGCGGGTGTTCGTCGGCAGCGTCACCGAGGCCGGCATCCGCCAGTCGCTGCGCTCCGATGCCCTGCCGGTGCTGATCGATGAGGCCGAAAGCAACGAGAAGGCCGACCAGCAGCGCATCCAGGGCATCCTGTCGCTGGCGCGGGTGGCGAGCTCCGAATCGCGCGCCGCCATCGTCAAGGGCTCGGCCTCCGGCGAGGTGTCGCGCTATGCGGTGCGGTCGATGTTCCTGCTCTCCTCCATCGCCACCGGCCTCAAGCAGGGGGCCGACCGGCGCCGCTTTGCCCAGCTGACCCTGCGCAATCCGGCCGACATTCCGCAGCAGCAGCGCCAGGCCCACTGGGATGCCCTGGCGCGGGACCTGGAGGAGCTGATCACCCCCAGCTTCGCCAACCGGCTGATCGCCCGAACCGTCGCGCTGATCCCGGAGATCCGCCGCTCGATCACCGTCTGCTGCCGGGTGGCGGCGCAGCACTTCGATTCCCAGGCCCTGGGGGATCAGTACGGCACCCTGCTGGCGGGCGCGTGGTCGCTGCAGTCGTCGCAGGTGCCCACGGCAGAGCAGGTGCAGGGCCTGATCGAGGGCACCGACTGGAGCAGCTACCGCCAGAGCACGGAGATCGCCGATGAGCGGCGTTGCCTCAACCGGATCCTGCAGCACCAGTTGCGGGTGGAGACCGAGGACCGGGTGCTGACCCGCAGCATCGGCGAGCTGGTGGAGCTGATCAGCACCGTCAATCCGCTCGAGCCGGTGAGCAGCCGCCATGCCGACGAGCTGCTCTCCCGCCACGGCCTGCGGATCGCCGACGGGATGCTGCTGGTGAGCAACACCGCTGAGGCGATCGGCCGGATCCTGGCCGACACGCCCTGGGCGAGCAGCTGGAGCACGATCCTCGGCCGCCTCCCCGGCGCCGGACCCCATGGCCATCCGGTGCGCTTCCGCGGCGCCGGCGCCAAGTCCCGCGCCTGCGCCATCCCCCTCGCCATCCTCTGAAGCGGGACGCTCCAGCCCAGTGATTGCAGGGATTGGGACGATCGGGACGCTGCGGCAGGAGAGTGCCGGTGCGAGCTGATCGGGGCCCTCCTGGCACCGGTGGCTCAGTTTTGGGTGTCGCTTGCCTGGGTACACCGGAACGGCTGCCAAAAGCGCGTTGACCCGCCGAGATCCCCTGCGCTGCAGTGGATCCGAGCGAGCGGGACTGTGGGTACGCGGCGACCAGGACCTATCCCCCCTAGTGATCGATCCCCACCATCCCTCCATGGGGAAGCACCCCTCCACCTCCCTCCCTCTCTCTATCTCTATCTCTTCTCAATTAAAGATGTAGTCATGTAGTCATAGGGGCGGGAAGGGCTGCGCTGCAGGCGATTTCGGCCGGGACGGCTGTCGTCCCTGCAGTGTCCCGGAGGTCCCGCCGCCACTGCACACCTGCCGCCGAAGTGGCGGCTGGCAACCAGTCCGAGACGGGTTATGGTTTTGCGAGAGCAAGAGTGCTGAGTGACGGGTGGCGAGCCGCGGCGGTGCTGCTGATGGACTTCTCGATCCGGTGGAGGAGCTCCGGGTCGCTGCCCCTCAGCAGGACGACGACGGCCGGCCCCAGTGGCTGCCGACGCCACTGGATCCATCCCGGCCGGTGGGCAAGGGCAACCCACCGCGGAGCCGGCGCAGCAAGAACCACCGCCCGCGCCCGAGCCACATGGAGGTGGAGCAGCGCATTGCCGAGGCCCAGCTGTGGATTGCCCAACGCCTACCGCTGGCGGTGATGAGGGAAAAAGCCGCCCAGGACTGGGGGGTCAGCAACATCAAGACCGTCAGCCGCTACCTCGCACTTGCACGCGAGCGGATGGTGGAGGAGCTGATCACCGACCGGCGCCGCCACCAGGCCGAGCAGATCTTTGCCCTCAATGAGTGCGCCCGCCGCGCCATGGACGCCGAGCAGTTCTCAGCTGCGGTGGGTGCCTTCCGGGTGATCGCCGAGATCGGTGGCCTGCTCCGTGCCCCGATCAAGGCTCCGGATGCCCACGGCAGCGGGCTGCGGGGCTGATGGTGCGCAGCGTCCTTGCCACTCCAGCCGCCAGCGGCGTCATCGCCCCGGTCCGCTCGGCCGGCTGTGATGGCGGCCTGCTGCACTCCCCCCTGCATGGCGATCCCTGGCGTGACTGCGGTGTGCTGGGGTTCCGCGATCCATCCCTGGCCGCTGCAGCCACGGCGCCGCTGAGCCTGCGGGAGTTCATCACCGAGGCCTTTCCCGCTTACGGCTTCCACCGCTGGGCGCTGGTGCTGATCGCCTTGCTGCAGCAGATCGCCGACGGCGAGCTCTCGCGCCTGATCGTCACCTGTCCGCCGCGGCTGGGCAAATCGCTGCTGATCTCCAAGCTGTTTCTGGCCTACTTCGTCTACCGCCACCCGCAGCTGTTCGCGGCGGTGGCGAGCTACTCCGGCGAGCTGGCCTATGCCCACTCCCGAGAGGCGCGGCACTTCTACCGGGCCACCGGCAACCCGCTGAGCAAGGACTCAGCGGCGGTGGGCAACTGGCTCACCCCCCTGCGCGGCGGCTGCATCGCTGCCGGTGTGGATGGTCCCTTCAACGGCAAGGGCTACAGCCTCGGGATCATCGACGACCCCTACAAGGGCCCCCACGACGCCGGCTCACCACGGGTGCGGGCCCGGATCGTGGAGTGGCTCAGGTCGGTCTGGTTCCTGCGGGCGGAGCCCTCCTTCATCGATGCCGGCGAGGGGGCGCTGCAGCGCAACCTCTCGGCCCAGGTGATCGTCCTCACCCGCTGGGACGAGGAGGACATGGTGGGGTGGCTGCTCCAGCAGGAGCTGGAGGAGGCCCCTCAGCACTGGCATGTGCTCGACCTGCCGGCGATCGCCGAGCACCCCCAGGACCGCCCCCAGTACCCGCCCACCGTCACGGTGGAGCCGGACTGGCGCCAACCCGGGGAGGCGCTCTGCCCCGAGCGCTTCCCGCTGCAGGAGCTGCTCAAGATTCGCGCTCGCACCGGCAGCTTCTGGTGGTCGGCCCTGTACCAGCAGCGGCCGGCCCCGGCCAGCGGCGGGATCTTCCAGCGGGCCTGGCTGCGTGGGCGCTTTGAGCGCAAGCAGAAGCGCCGCTATGCCCCACTGGTGCTGGCCTGCGACCTCACCTTCAAGGACGAGGAGGACAGCTGCTACTGCGGCTTCGTGCTGATGGGCCTGCTGGCGCCGGACCTCGGCCAGGCGCAGAAGCTGGAGATCGAGGTGCTCTGGGCGGTGCGCAAGCGCCTGGGCCTACCCGGCACCATCCATTTCCTGCTGGCCGCCAGCGCGGCGCTGCAGCAGCAGGGCCTGCGCCCCAACGCGGTGCTGGTGGAGGACGCGGCCAACGGCCCGGCCGTGATCCAGACGCTACGGCGCAAGATCCGTGGTCTGCTGCCGGTGCCGGCCCGCGGCAGCAAGGAGCTGCGCGCCCATGCCGTCGCGCCGCTGCTGGAGGCGGGGCAGGTGGCGTTCCACCCCCGTGCTGAGCTCCTGGTGGAGGAGCTGCCGCGCTTCCCCAAGGGCACCAAGGACCTCACCGACGCCTTCTGCCACGGGGCCCTGTGGCTGGAGGAGCGCTACTGGAAAGGCCTGGGCGTCAAGGGCGCGCCGGTGCCGCTGCTGCTCTCGCGCTGATGGCACAGCAGCTCTCGCTCTTCCACACACCGGCGCCGACGGCCGAGCCGCCGGAAGGCCGGCCTGAGGCGACGGCGCCCGAGGTGACCCCACCCGGGGAGTTCACGGCGGCTCACGTGCCGACGGCTCCGACCACTCCCTCCGGTGCCGGTCGACGCCGTCGCCGCACGCCCCATCCCCGCGCCGCAGCCCACGCCCTGGCATTGCAGCACCTGGATCTGGCCGACGCCATCGCCGGCAACTTCGCCCGCCGCACCATCCATCCGTTCGAGGATCTGCGGCAGGTGGCGATCATCGGGCTGCTCAAGGCGGCCGAGCGCTACAGCCCCTGCGGTGGGCGGCCGTTCCGCCCCTACGCCCGCACCTATGCCAACGGCGAGGTGATCCACTACCTGCGCGACTCGGGCTTTGCGATCAAGGTGCCGCCCACGTGGCGGGATCTGCACGCAAGTGGGCAGAAGCTCTTGCGCCAGGGCACACCCCCGGCTCAGCTCCCTCAGCGCTTGGGCATCAGCTCAGATCGTTGGCAGGAGATTCATGAGGCGTGCTCCGTAACGGTGGTGGCGCTGCCGCCCGAAACCTGAGGGCGAGCCTGCCTTCAAAGAGGCAGGCTGATGGAGGATCGAGGTGACCAGATGGCCCTTGGTTTTCTGCAGAGATGATTATTCGTGTTTACGGAGAATGCCTACTCTGATGAGGTGGTTCAGTCCTACAACAAGCGGCCGGAAAGCCAGGCAAAGCCAAGGTGTACGAGCTTCATGTATCAACGAGACAATAAGAAAGAATTGGCATCGGATCTGCTGGACGATGCAGCAGATCCGCTTTGGAAATTCGCTGCATGGGCTTAAATTCCAAGTGAGAGAACCCCAAAAGCACGACAATTACTTAACTGGTTTGGCAACAGTGATTGCCTGAACCCTCGTGAAAGGAAAAACTAAGATCGGCCTACCAAGTGCAATGAAGAAGCACCTTATCTGTGTGGCTTGCCCGAGCCTCCAAAACCAAGAGGCTCTGCATCTATGCTTCTTTCTGGCATGGATATCTTCAGGCTTTAGGCCCGGATAGCATAATAAGATGTGTGAAGGAAGAGCCGCCAGGTAGCAAGAGTTACAGTCTACTGCAACTAGTGAGCCGACCCTACATGGTTAGCGTATGTTCAGCGCATGGCTCTACATAGCAAAATCCGTTCTAATTATTTTAGGTGGCCGCTTACGATCCTAGCAAGCTTCCTGGCTTATGGCTGCGCTCCCAGCCCAGATATTTCAGCTACCAGGAGATATGCTGAGAAGTTTAGCATGCAATCAGAGACTATCTTTGGGTCAATATCAGATGATATTAGGAATAGTTGCCTTCGAACTGCAAGTTATAAATTCACTTTCCCTGCACGACCGAGTGAGATGAGACTCCAAGTCGATACGCAAAAAAAGCTCTGTGATCTTGAGAATGCCGAAGCGAAGAAAGCAGTGAAGGCGGCACATTCTGTTATTCGAGACTACATCAAGAGCCTCAGCCTCCTGGCAGGATCTGGACTATTCATACTGACCCCTGACATTCAGACTATTGAAACTGCAGTGCTTAAGCTCCCCCAGGTAAGTGAGGATGAGAGACAAAACGTAGTTAAGTCAGCAAGTCTGATTACGCAGATCATCTCTGAAATCATCTTGGAAAGATATCAGAAGGAGAAGATCGCCTCAGTGGTCACTGCCAGCGATGAATCTTTGCGTATCTTGACGGCGACTTTAAATAAGTCAATTGCGCAATACTATACCAACGGGCTTTTGGAATCTGAGATCTCAGAGATGAACCGAGTGTATGCGACACCAATTCTGTATTCAGGTAACATTCTGAATGTTGATACCAAAGGCGGCCTCCCTCAATATGTATCTACTACGATGATGCTTCAGTGGAACGAAGCTGTTGATAAGATAAATGTCCGCAAAGAGTTGGCCAAAGAGTATTCTCAGCTCTTGTCAAGTCTATCTTGTGAACATTCTCGTCTTAGTGACAGGCTAACTTCATCCAAGGATGCTGAATTGCGCAATGAGCTCTGCCTCGCTTCCGCCGCCTTCTTGCAAACACCAGGCAATCAGAATGGTCTTGATATTGTGAGCAAGACATTGTATTTCGAACAAAAGCTCACGCGTCTTGATCAGATTGCCAAGTCTCTACTTCAATAGTCCGCTTCTCATTAATTGTTGACGAAACTATTGTTTGAACATTTTCCAGAAAGCAATGACTCAACTACTCGACTTCAATGATGTCCTGCAGCATGCGGAATCCTGCAGAGCCTGTGCCAATCTTCTCAATACAGAGCGTATACCCGCCAAGGTTGATGAGTTCATTGCTGCGCAAAACGACGGCGCCAGCTTTAACAAGCTACAAAAGCTACAGATTGAAATCAAGGATCTTAACAACCTGGCCAGCGACCTTATATCGAATGCCGTGAGACTTGATAGCGCAGCTATTGCTAATGCGTTATTGACTACCGACATGCAGGAAGCCTCTAGTGTACTACAGTGCTCTACCGAGAAGTCTCTTCTGGCCGTAAAGTATATCAAAGAAGTAAGAGATATGATTACTATTCTTGAAAAGTTTATCGAAGTCGGCATTGCAATTGCGACTTCTCTAACTGCGATTCCCGTCTCCGCAGCTAGCATTCTTACGATCATTCAGAGTGTGGATAACCTGGTCGATGCCCAAGCCGAGCTAACTGATGCTGCGCAAGAAGATGAGGTCCGAAGGGCATTTGCTAGTAAGTGTGCCTAGAACTCTATCTTTTCACATTCTGACCTCGAAGAACCGGGGCCGAACTCGAATCAATCATTTTCACATATTAATTTTGAAATATCGTCAGCATTAGGTTTTGTGTGCTTGCCATCCAAGCGTTTATTGAGAATACTAGAGGGGTATTGGAGGCGTCTTAACGCCTCCATCCCTCCCTCGCGTTAACTTAAAGTCTGACTTAAGTTCATTCCTCTTTTTCTAGCAGGCTGTCTAAGCTACCTTCTCCTGATGAGCTTTTAGCGTAAGCCCTTCGCATCCTTCTACTCTGCATGTACATTGGCCGTGCTGGCGAGCTAGCTCATAGTCTTCTGAGAAAGTGAGGTAAACTAATAGTCTTGTTCCAAGATTGGTTCGCATTGTGCTTCTAGGTAGGCTATGTGCCTAACGAGGCGACGATGCTCCTCAATCAATAGTTTAGCCAGTAGACTACACTGCGGATCGAATCTTGCGGGTTCACTACTGTCGCAGTGCCGCTGCAGCTTAACAACTCGAACTGGTACTCTCCATGCGGCACGCTGGGTGCTGGTCTGACGGAGCAAAGCTCGGTCCAGCAGTTTCGCTTGTCTTTTTCAGAGTCACCCGTAAGCGCCCTTTAACGTAAAGGGTGCAGTTTCCAGCTCCCTACAGCCACGTACTTTCTTTGGGCGATCTGCGCGCCAATGGCAATAGCAAGCAAGACATCTCTGCTGCGCCCGTGCCCTCCCGCCGCCGCCAGAAGCGCAACCGTTTCCGCAGGCCCTCGCTTGCGGACGAGGCCGGCTGCAGCGCCACCGCGGCCCTGCCCCACCCCTGGTCGCTGATCCACCCCACGCTGGCGGCGATCGGCGACCGGCTGCAGATCACCCTCGATGCCTGGAACCTGCTGAGGGCTCCGGATGGGGCCTGCCGGCGCAAGCCCTACCTGCCGCAGGGGATCAAGGAGCCGGATCCCGTCTGACGTGACCCCCCTTACTGGTCCAGTTCCTCTGAGAGCTGGTGGGTGGTCAGGCCGCTCTCCACTGTTGGAGGACCTCCAGGGGCGTACGCCCCTGGAGCGCCGAATGCGGTCTGTAGGTGTTG
>JBATEO010000099.1:0-11414 GCA_049664045.1 Prochlorococcaceae cyanobacterium | reverse complement strand
CTGAAGGCGTGCGCAAGATGAAGGACGCCGCCATCTCCATCGCCAACGACCGCAACGGCATCACCCCCGGCGACTGCTCCGCTCTGATGAGCGAGATCGGCACCTACTTCGATCGCGCCGCCGCCGCAGTCGGCTGAGAACTGCCTCAGAAGCCCTCGCAACAGCCACACTTCAGCCCGGGCGTCACCGCCCGGGCTTTTGCTTTCAACCGTCTGCTCAGCTCAGCGTGGCCTCGCCGCTCTCGCCGGTGCGGATGCGGATGGAGGTCTCCACGGGGGTGACGACGATCTTGCCGTCCCCCACCTCGCCGGTGCGGGCGGCGGTCTGGATGGCCTCAATGACGGCATCCACTTTGTCGTCGTTGACGACGGTGGTGACCATCACCTTGGTGAGCAGCCGCGCCTCGATCTTCACGCCGCGGTAGACCTCGGTGTAGCCCATCTGCCGGCCGAAGCCCTGCACGGTGGTCACGGTCATGCCGTTGATGCCGATGCCCACGAGGGCATCCTTCACCGAGTCGAGCTTCTCGGGGCGAATGACGGCTTGGATCAGTTTCACGCGATACCAGCGAAATCGGAACGTATGTAAGGGCTGTGATACCTGCGGTCTGTAGCAATGGCAGCAGCCGCATCAGGTCTTGCAGGGGTCACACCTTCGCGGGAGCCCTGGGTTGCCCTTGCCACCAATCCTGACAGGTGAATCCCTTCACGTCAGCCTGCCAGGCGCCCCAGCGTGGGGGTGTCCCCGTTCGTTTTGTAGCGAATCGAACACCAGTTGGGTCTGCGAGGCCGCATTGTCGTTGCCGATGGATGTCGCTAGTGCATCCAGCTCTCGTGCAGCCGTCCTTCCGAACTGCCCATGACCATCGCTTTCCACCCTCCCAGGCGACCCAAACGCCTCCGGGACGTGAGTCTGTTGGATGCGCCCTCGCTTCTGCTGGGTCGCATTCGTTCCCTCTCCTCCACGCGCGTCATCTGGCTTGCGTGTGTGCCCGTGGCCCTCTTCGGCCTGGGTGTCTTCAACCTGTCAGCCCATGCCGCCGAGCTGCCGGAGCTCACCCCCGCCTTTCTGATAAACAACTTCTTCCTGTTTATCTGCGCGGTTCTGGTGATCTTCATGAACGCCGGCTTTGCCATGGTGGAAGCGGGCATGTGTCGCCAGAAGAACGCTGTCAACATCCTGTTCAAGAACCTTCTCGTCTTTGGTATTGCCGTTACGGCTTACTGGTTCATTGGCTTCCAGCTGATGTACAAAGCCGACTGGGTGATCGCTGGTTGGTTCAAGTTTGGCGGGCTCTTCTTCGACCCCACGGTCACCCCAGAGATGGTGACAGAAGGCTCGCTGGTGCCAACTGTTGACTTCCTCTTCCAGGTGGCCTTCGCTGGCACCTCCGCCACGATTATTTCGGGTCTCGTCGCTGAGCGGATCAAATTCCCGGAGTTCGTGGTCTTCTCGTTCATGCTGGTGGCCTTTATTTATCCCATCATGGGCAGCTGGCAGTGGAACTTCCCCGATGACTCCGGTGCTGGTGGTGGCTGGCTCAACACCCTCGGTTTCATTGATTTCGCCGGTTCCACCGTCGTGCACTCCCTGGGTGCCTGGGCCGGCATTGTGGGTGCCGCCATGCTTGGCCCCCGCATCGGCAAGTTCGTGGACGGCAAACCGAATGCCATCCCTGGCCACAACCTTGCCATCGCCACCCTGGGCTGTCTGATTCTCTGGATCGGCTGGTATGGCTTCAACCCGGGCTCCTGGCTTTCGATGGCCCCCGAAGTTCCCTACATCGCTGTCACCACCACCCTCGGTGCTGCCGGCGGGGCCATCTCCGGAACCCTGACGTCCCAGCTCCCCGGCTTCGGCCCGGACAAGCGTCCCGGCAAGCCGGACCTCACCATGACCATCAACGGCATCCTCGGCGGCCTGGTGGGCGTGACCGCCGGTTGTGACGGCTACTCCATGGTTGGCGCCTGGGTGATCGGCTTCTTTTCCGGCATCCTGGTGGTGTTCTCGGTTGCCTTCATCGACAGCCTCAAGATCGATGATCCCGTGGGTGCCTTCTCCGTGCACGGCACCTGCGGCGTGTTTGGAACCCTGGCGGTGGGCCTGTTCAATGTGGACAAGGGACTGTTGACCGGCCACGGCTTCGGCCAGCTCGGCATTCAGATCGTTGGCGTTCTCACCTACGCCATCGTTGGCATCGTTGCCTCCTGGGTTCTCTGGTCGATCATCGGTGCGATCTTCAACGGTCTTCGCGTGACCGAAGAGGAGGAAATCGTGGGTCTTGACCTCGGCGAACACGGCATGGAGGCCTATCCGGACTTCGCCCCCAGCGCGAAGTAATCCCCACAGCGGATTGCCCTGTCTTTCCTCCGTCAAAAAGTCCGCCCCTTCTGGAGCGGACTTTTTTCATGGCTTGCCTCAGTTGGCGGCGCTCGAGCTGCGCACCCTCCGGGCGCCGGAGTTCAACCCGTCATCAGCGTTTTCGGAGCCGGACTGAGAGACGGGAGCGCTGGATCGGATTCGGCTCGGTTCGGGATTCATGCCCTTCTGATCCGTGGCCATGCTCACCGGAGAGATCGATCGGCCGGATGCCTGCCCGGGCCCGGCCTGCACCGGCAGGCTTCCAACGCTGATCAGCAGGGCAGTGGCCAGGATTCTGCCCAGAGCCAGCGGGCGGCTCGGGGGAAGGACGGAGATCTGCATGGAGGGAGGACCACTTCTGGTGGATGCTTCTCACTCTCCGGCTGTCGCAGAGGCCTTGCATTCCTCAGATGAGGTATGTCTCGGCGCATCGTTCGCTCCTCTACCGCATTCGCAGTAGGAGGGACGCAAGATGAGTCAATCGGCCTAGGTGGATTGGCTCACGGCTGGGTCGGGCTGCCATCGCTGTGACGGTCCGTGAAGATGGCGGCACTCCCGGCTGTCTGGTCTTCCGTGTCAATGTTGCGCGCTCTAGGATTCAAAATAATCAATAAGCTGAGTCTCGAGACTTGTGGTCGATCAGGAGCATCTTGAAGCACTCGACTTCATGCTCTGGATGTCGGGCTCCCATCGTGCGGCGTTGATCGCCTACGCAAATCAGAGCACGGTCATTCGCCGGGCCAACACCGTGCTTTCCATTTTCGGTGGAGAGATTCAGCGCAGCGCGGCTGGTTGGCGCGTCAGAGGAGCGAATGAGTTGCTGCACATGGAGCGCAGCATCCACCAGCGCTTTCGCTTCCGTGGCAACAGGCCCCTGCGGCTGCATGCGCCCGCCTGGTCGTCTTCTGCTCTTTGCCGTCTGTCGACAGGTTCCTGGCTCGTCAATCCCTCGCTGGAGTCCCAAGCCTGTGAGAATCCCCTTGAGCTGCTGACAGAACGGATCATCGATGCCTGTCTGGTCACGCCGACGCAGATCGCAGGGATCAGGCCGGACCGATCCGCTGGCCTGGTGATGGTCCCGATCTATCGCAGTGCGATCGATTTCGTGGTCTGGCCCTGGCAGGCTTCGACATCGGAGGCTGTGGAATCAAGCCCTCAGCAAGCCTTCCGATCCAGCTCTGGGAGATTCAGACTGCACCTGTTCCCGTTCCTGCCCCGATCCTGCCGCATCAGTTCTCAGGACTGGTTTCAGCAGCTGGTTGATCTCGATGCCGAGGTGCTCAGCCGCATCGGTGCACCGGAAGACAGGACATACCGGGCAGCGTTCCTCACCCCCGAGATGCAAAGGGCTCTACGGCTGCCATTCGCCGTTGATCGTTCCTTTGAGCGGCCTTACACCGAAACGCTGGTGTTCCTGGCCGAACATGCCGGTGAGCCATCCATCCATCAGTTGGTCGAGGCACTTCTCGCTCACTTCGGCGACTTCCCCTTGCGCCCACGGGTTGCGGTCGGAAACCACCCCGGCCACCACCAGGGGGTGCCGTTGGCGGGCTGACTGCTGCGACGCCAGCTGGTGACAGGCGGGAAACGAACCGTGATTCCGGCCCCACCGAGTAGGGATCGGCCCAGATGGACCGATCCCCGATGGTTGTCCACCGCACAGCTCACCAGGAACAGGCCGATGCCCGTGCCCTCCGGCCTGCGGCTCGCCAGGAAGACATCCTCCAGCTGGTGCACACCCTTCGGGAAGCCAGGCCCGTCATCCTCGACGTTCAGCTCCACACCGAACGGCCTGTCGCTGAGAGTGATCTCGATACGGCCCCCGGGTCCAGCGGCAGCGATGGCGTTTCGAACCAGATTGATCACCATCACCTGCAGTTGACCCCGGTCCCCTTCGATCTGGTGGGGTTGGTGCAGCCCTCGGGTCGCCATCTGAATCCGCCGCTCCTCCAGTTCGCCTTTCAACACCAGCAGCGCGGCCTCCACCGGTTCGCTGACGTCGATCGGAGCCAGGGCGTGATCGCCGTTCTCAAGCAGGTTGCGGATGCTGTCGATGGCACCGCTCACCTGGCGGGCGTCCCGCGCGATCCCCTCCGCCAGACCCTCAAACGCCCCATCGTCCGGAGCAGCCTGCCGCTGGCGCTGCCGGAGCCTCTGGATCGAACTGGCCTGCAGCAGCAACCGCGCCAGCGGCTGCTTGATCTCATGGGCCTTGGCGGCGGCCGTGAGGCTGGTGCGCAGTTTCTGCTGGAGCCTCCGCTGCCGGAGCCGTTCCGTGCCTGAGGTGAGCAGCAGGAAGCTTTCCAGCGGAGCAATCACCAGCAGAACCAGCAGGGGGAACAGACTCGAAGCCCTGCCAGGCCCATACCCGGGGAACGGGGCAGTCTGTTTCACCTCCAGCAGCCAAGGCTGTCCACCCACCTCCACCGGTCTGCGCACGATGGGCGCGGCGCTGCCCTGGGACGGCTCGATCACGTCGGCGTCCCCTGGCACCCGTGCCAGTTCGCGGGACTCATGGCCTGCCCTGGTCTCCAGCAGCCGCATCTGAAACCCCCGCCAGCCTGGATCGCTGAAGCAGTCCTCCAGCAGATCTTCAAGGCGGTAGACGCCGACCACGAAGCCCCTGGGCTCCTTGATGGGGAGGATCATCAGCACGCCCTTCTGCAGCCCCTGCTCCTGCACCAGCTGGATCGGGGCAGTGGCCTGGGGGCTGCCTGCGGCCTCAGCCGCGCGGATGGTCTCGGCGCGGATCGGGTCGGAGCCGATGTCGAATCCAAGGGCGGCCTGGTTGGCGTTCAGGGGCTCGATCAGGGTCACCGGAACGCTGGTCGGGCGCCGCTGGGCCGGAATCAACGCTCCTCCTCTGTCCCTCTCGGTGATCCGGAAGCCATGCCGACCCGGCATCCTTCGTTGCCGGGCCTCGAAGGCGTTGCGGTCCTGATCCGGCACCAGGGGATTCCACGAGAGGGCATGGAGACCCTGAAGACGCTTCAGGTTGCTGGAGGTGTAACTGGAGAATTCCTCCGGGGACGGCTCACCGGTGGCGCGGATCAGGCTCTGCAGTCCGTAGAGAGCCTCCTGGTGTGCCGTGAGGGTGCGGCGCAGGTTTTCCACGGCCAGATCGGCACGCTGGTCCATCCGCAGCAGTGCCTCCCGCCGTTCGATCGAGCTGGCGTGCAGGAACGCCGCCAGGGCGACGGCCAGAACCAGCAGGGAGGGCAAGGCGACGATGCGGCGGCGTCCCTGCCACAGGTCGCTCTGGGATGGAAGGGCCATCAGGGTGAGCGGCGCGAACACGATCACGCCGATGGCGTCACCCGCCCACCAGCTGATCCAGGTCCGGGAGACGTCAGCCGGTGCGATCAGACCTGCAGCGCGGAGGGTGGCCACGCCCATGGAGGCGCCGATCAGGCAGGCCACCGGTCCTGCCAGGGCCATGAACCGCAGGATCTCCCCGCTGCGTTGCAGTGGCGGCCTCGGACCGAGCCGTTGCCGCACGAGATGGGCGCTCACCTGGGCCTGGAGCGTGGCAGCGAGGCTGATGCCGGCCGCCGCCACCATGCTCCCCGGCACCGGGAGGGTGCGTAGGAGCACCGGCAGGCTGAGCAGGAAGGAGCCGAGGGCAATCCCCTCCCGGCGTCCGGGTTGATCGCTGAGCAGCATCCCCAGAGCGATGCCGGCAGCCGGCCACACGGGGTCCGCCCAGACCGCCGCCTTGGGCTGTACGAAGGAAACGGCTCCCACCAGCAGGTAGAGCGCCGCCATCTGCAGGCAGGCATTCAGCGGCTTGGTGCCGGGCCATGGCAGGGTTCGGCCAGGCTCGCCGGAAGCCATGGCTCAGGCCTGAGCCGGCAGACGTCCGGAGGCCAGGAGCACCAGTTCAGCCCCCGTGAATCCCAGCTTGGCGGTGATGTTGCGGCGATGGGTGCGGGCGGTGAGCAGGGAGATGTTCAACCGCGCGGCGATCTCCAGGCTGGAGAGGCCCTGGCCGATCAGGGCGAGCACCTGCCGCTCCCGCTCGGTGAGTGCTCCGAAGGGGTCGTCCTGCTGGCCGCTGCTTCTCTCCCGAAGAACCTCCCGCTGGAGGATGAGGTGCAGGGTGTCGATGGCGGTGCCCTTGTCCACCACCGCCAGGATCGCGGCGTGCAGGCGGCGGGAGCAGGACAGCCGCTCACACTGGGCCGAGAGCACCACCACCTGGGCCGTGGGCTTTTCCAGCAACAGATGCTCCGCCACGTCCACCCCCTGGCCGTCGGGAAGCAGCAGATCCATCAGCAGCAGATCAGGCCTTCGCTTCCGGCAGAGGTATCTGCCCTCCTCCACGCTGCGGCCCACGCCCACCACCGACAGACCTGGAATCCGATCGAGATCCTGTCTCAGCAGATCGGCGAGGAGACCCTGATCTTCGAGGATCACGCAGTCCAACGTCAGCCCACTGAATCGATGGTGGGGTGAACTTAGGCACGCTCATCGGTTGGTTTCACCTGCCGCCTGGGCTTGATTTCCTTCTTCACCACACTCAATCTCAGGCTGCAGCTGAAAGGATGCGGATTCCGCATCGGCCGGGTCTCACACCAGCCGCGAGCCGCTCGCCCGCTGGCGCTGCTGGGGATCGAACACCGCGGCGATGGTGCGGATCAGCCAGCGCCCCTCGGTGGTGACGCGCACCCGTCCCAGCCCGCCGCTCTGGCTGAGCTGCACGAGTCCGTCTTCGGCCAGGGCCTGCAGGTCGGCCCACTCCCGGCTGAAGCGGGCCAGCTCGAGTTCCACCTGGAAGTGACACATCACCTCCTTGATCAGCTCCCGCCGCTCCAGCACCTCCGCGTCCCACACCTCCAGGCCCCGCTCCACCGGCAGCCGGCCGGCGCTCACGGCGGCGGCCCAGGCCTTGAGGTTGCGCTCGTTCTGGCAGGTGAGATGGGTGAACTGGCTGATGGCGGTGGGGCCCACGCCCAGCAGCTCCAGCTCCCCGCCGGTGGTGTAGCCCTGGAAGTTGCGGTGCAGGTTGCCCTCCCGCGCGGCCACCGCCAGGGCATCGCCGCTGAGGGCGTAGTGATCCATGCCGATGGCGTCGTAGCCGTGGCCGCTGAGCTGCCGGTTGGCGTTGTCCAGCATGGCGATGCGTTCCCGCTGGCTGGGCAGGTCGTCGGCGGCGATCTTGCGCTGCATCGGCAGCTGCTCGGGCAGGTAGGCGAAGGAGAACAGGGAGATGCGGTCGGGCCGCAGCTCCTGCACCAGGGCCAGGGTGGTGTCGAAGCGCTCCGGGGTCTGCAGGGGCAGGCCGCAGATCAGGTCCACATTGACGCTGTCGAAGGCGGCCTCCCGCAGCCACTGCATCGAGCGCCGCAGCTGCTCTACCGCCACCACCCGGTTCACCGCCCGCTGCACTTCGGGGTTGGCGTCCTGGATGCCGAAGCTGATGCGGTTGAAGCCCAGCTCGCGCAGCTGCAGGGCCTGGTCGCGGCTGAGGAATTCCGGGTTCACCTCGATCGAGGCCTCCAGACCGGGGTCGAGGTCGAAGTGGCGCTCGATCAGCTGCCAGAGCTGGGCGCGCTCCTCGGCATTGAGGTAGTTGGGGGTGCCGCCGCCCCAGTGCAGCTGGGCCAGCCGGCGCCGCTGCGGCATGGCCTCCGCCACCAGCTCCAGCTCCCGGGCCAGGGTGTCGAGATAGGGCGCCACCACCTTCGAGCCCAGCTGGGTGGTGACCCGGTTGCAGCCGCAGTACCAGCAGGCATGGCGGCAGAAGGGCACGTGCACATAGAGCGACAGGGGCTCCTCGCCGGGCTGGCCGAGCTGGGCGCGCAGCTGGCCTTCCCCCACCGCGTCGGTGAAGGCCGCGGCGGTGGGGTAGCTGGTGTAGCGGGGAACGGGTCTGTCGTGCTTGAGCAGCAGCTCGATCGGGCTGAGGCGCGGGCGCAGGCTGGTGGCGGTGGAGCCGGCGGAGAGGGTGGCGGTCATCGACGGACGCTGGAGGGACGGGAGGCGGAACGGGAGAGAGGGCCGGATTCAGGACAGCTCGGCGAGCTCGGCCAGCAGCGCCTGGGTGAGGTGGAAGGCGTCCTCGGCCTCGGCCAGCAGCTCCACTTCCTGGGCCTCGCTCAGCTGCAGCTGCTCGAAGCCGTCGTGCAGAGCCGCCTTGAGCTCGCCGATCGGCCGCGCGAACAGCCAGAAGCTGGGGCTGGGCAGGCCGTGGCGCTCGAGGATCTGCGCGGCCTGCTCGGCCAGCTGCTGCCCGCCGGAGAGATCGCCGCCGTAGCGCACGTACACGTGGGCCATCAGCCGGTGCGGAGCCTGCCGGTCCAGGGAGCGCAGCCGCTCGAGCCACACCGCCGCCGCCGCCGAGGCGGGTGTGGCGGGCAGGGCCTGCAGGGTGGCCACGTCGTGCTCGAGGGCGGCAGTGCGGGCCAGGCTCTGCCAGGGAAGGTCGCGGGATCCCAGCTGGGCGGCGGCGGCGGGAGCCTGCTCCTCGATGAAGCGGTAGGCCGGCACCAGCGCCCGCAGCAGCGCCGCCAGCTGCAGGGGGGTGGCCTCACCGGCCAGCAGGGCCCTGGAGAAGGTCATGCCCTCGGCCTGGTGATGGGCCTTGCCGATGCGCGCGTGCAGCTTGCGCACCCGGGGCCCGAAGCCCCTGCGCAGCTGGGCATCGGTGCTGGTGGCGTGGTCGGAGATGGATGGAGTGGTGTGGGGGCCGGTGGAGACGGAGGGCGCGGGGGTGAAGGGCGTGGGGGTGACGGTCACAGCGCGTGAGGGACTGGCTACGTTGCAAACGCTATAACGCTACTGTTGTGCTGCAGTTCCACGGTTGCAGATTCGTAGCAACCCGCAGTGCATGACCCAGGGTTCCCAGTTCGCCCCCTCCCGCTCCTCCACCGGAGCCGCTCCTGCTGACACCGCTCCTGCCGACGCCGCGCAGCAGTTGCACGTGCTGCTGGCACCCGCCGGTGACCTCAGCGGCGACGGCCAGCTGCGTGAACTGATCAGCGAGCGTCGCGAGCGCCAGGGCGGCACCGGTGCCATCTGGTATCTGCCGCCGCGACTGGTGGCCGACCTCGGGCTGGGCAAAGGGCTCGGGCTGGGCGAGGGGCTCGAAGGCGTGGTCGCCGCCACGCCTTCGGTGTTCACCTGGCTGCAGCTGCGCTTCGGGGGACGGCGGGTCGCAGCACAGCCGTGCCTGGCCCGTCTCACGGCCGCCTGGCTCGACGCCGAGGCCGGGGGCGTGCCGCCGAAGGCCCCGCTGCCCCTCTTCAGCTGAGGGTCACGCCTCGGCTGAGGGCCCTGGCCGTGAGGCGCGTCACCAGCTGACGCGCTTCCGCCTCGCCGTAGCCGATCGTCTGCAGTGAGGCCTGGAACTCCACCACGAACTCCGCCACCAGCTCCTGGGGATCGATGCCGATCGTGCGCAGGTCGGCGGCCAGAACAGGGAGCATGGCCAGGGCCGCCGGCAGAGCCCGCGCGGCGCAGGCTTCCACCTGAGCGGCCACGTCGGCGAAGCGCGGCCGCAGCCACTGCTCGCCGAAGTTGAGATGCTCGGCTTCGTCCACGATCACCGCCTCGGTGATCGGCCTGGCGTAGGCATCCGCCACCGGCAGGTAAAGCCGGTAGGCGGCCACCGCGAAGCACTCGATGATCAGGCACTGGATCACCAGGCAGCTCACCAGGTCGCCCTGCCGTTCCGCCTCCAGGAACTGCTGGTGCAGGGGGGCCAGCAGCCGGCGGGCCAGGGGGCTGTCCGGCCGCACCTGCAGGTTGCGGCCGCAGCCCACGAAGTCGCTGGCATGCCTGCCCTCCATGGCCCCCAGGCGCAGCAGTTCATCGCGCTGATCCGGGAGCAGCTCCGCCAGGCGGCGGAAGTGGCGGTCCGCCATGCCCTCGCCCACGATCACCAGGCCGTTGATGCGGCTGTAGGCGTCGCGGTAGGCCGGCGCGTCGAACCGCGGCGGCTGCACGGCCAGCCCAACTGACGTGGCACCGCTCATGCCACCGCCTCCTGGAGGGCCCCATCGGCCGCCCCGGCCCGCCCCACGCCGGTGGCCACCATCGGCTGGCAGAACTGGCGCAGCAGCAGCGTCCCGAAACGCAGCCGCAGGCCCAGCCTGCGCAGGCCGCTGGCCCGCTTGAGGTCACGGAAGGTGTCCACGATCCGATCGCGCAGGTCGATGAAGGTGCTGTTCTCCAGATCGAACACGGCTGGGAAAGCCCGGCGGGCGGTGCGGTTGGTCTGGCGCATCACCTCGGCATCAAAGAGGTTGGGATCCATGCCCAGGATCCGGTAGAAGTTGCCGCGCTCACACACCGTCAGGCTGTGGGTGAGAAACACGCTCCAGAGGAAGAAGCGGCTCAGCAGCCGACCGCGCAGGCCCTGGCGCAGTCCAGGCCAGCAGCGGATCAGCATGTTGAAGATGTCGCCGTGGCGGTTCTCGTCCTGGCACCAGGGCTCGAAGAAGTCGAACAGCGGCGCGAAGTTGTTGTCGGGGTTGGCCTTGAGGTGCCGGTCGATGAGGATGTAGCGCCAGTAGCCGATCTTTTCGGAGAGATACACCGAATAGAGCACCCAGCTCAGGGGAAACCAGGTGATCGGCCGCTTGGTGCTCAGCTTCGGCAGGTCGATCTCGATGTCTTCGGCCACCAGGGCGCGGTTGAGGAAGCCGGCATGGCGCGCTTCGTCTCGGGCCATCAGCTGGAACAGCTCGCCCAGCTCCGGGCGCCCGGCCTTGATCAGCCGGCGGGAGAGTTCCTTGAACAGCAGGAAGCCGGAGAACTCCGACACGCAGGAGCGCACCAGATAGCTCTCGTAGGCCTCCTTCTCCTCGGGGGAGAGGTCCTTGAGCCGGTCCAGCGGGGCCTTGCGGTCGAAATGGTCGCGGTTGTAGTCGGCCTTCATCTCGCCGAGCATGGCCTCGAACTGGGCCCGCTGCCCCTCGATCGGGGTGCGCGCCGCCTTCTCGATCTCGGTGGTGTAGAAGCGCGGCGTCAGCAGGTCTTCGCGCAGGTGGGGGGCGGCGGGGGTGGCGGTCATGGCGGAGGTTCAGCGCAGGGGGTGGATGGTGAGGGGG
>JBATEO010000098.1:0-3384 GCA_049664045.1 Prochlorococcaceae cyanobacterium | reverse complement strand
GGGCGGCGCTGATCGGCGTGTGCAGATGCACCAGCTGGCCATGGCGGGCCAGGCGCGGGTGGCGGCGGCGCTTGGGCTGCAGCCCGGCGCGGCTGAGCACGGCCATGATCGTGTCCACCACCAGCTCGTGCTCGAGCCGGTCCTTGGCCGACCCCAGCAGTGATTCCCCCTGATGGCAGGGCGCGGTGCCGGCCAGGGCGTCGCTGCGCAGCTGGCCCTGACGCACGGTGAGCAGCCGTTCCGGCGAGGCCCCCAGCAGGGCGGAGTCGTGGCCGCGCTGCCAGAGGAAGCGGCAGCTGCCGCTCTGGTGCCGCCGCAGCGGAGCCAGCAGGGCCAGGGGGTCGGGGGCACGGTCGAGCCGCAACCGCTGACGCACCGCCAGCACCAGCTTCTCCAGGCGCCCGTCCTCCACCAGCGCCAGGGCCTCACCGGCGGCCTGGCGGTAGCGCTCCTGCCAGCGGGAGCGCCGGATCACGGCGGCCAGGCTGGCGGGCGCGGCCCGCTGGTGGCCAGCCGGCTCCGAGCCGTCGGCGGCGATCCGCTCCAGCTGCCTGGCTTTCTCCCACAGTTCCTCCGCCAGGCTGCGGGCGGTGCTGTCCCCGCCCAGGGGACGCTGCAGCCGCAGCCAGCACTGCCGGCCGTGGCGGCTCAGCTGCCAGCGCGGCAGCACGGCCTGCACGCCGGGGACGCTCCTGGCCTCCGTCTCCAGGGGCGCGTCGAAGAAGCTGAAGGCCAGCAGCAGCCGGGGCCTTGCGTGGCGCGGGCAGGGGTGGGCCTTGTCCATGCCATCGCCCGTGAGCCGTGCCAGGGCGGCGGCGGCGAAGCGCTGGGCCAGCTCGAAGCGGCGTGGACCGCTCAGCTCCAGGCTGTTGGTGCGGCCGCTGGCGGCGATGCACAGGCCTGGGGCGCCGTCCCAGAGGAAGCGGAAGCCGTCGCGCTCGCCAACGGGATCGCCCTCGAGATGGGGCAGCAGGGTGAAGGGGTCGCCGCCGGCCAGGGGGATCGCCAGGCTGATCACGCCCTCGTCCTCAAGCCGGCGGGCCTGAGCGCGGGCCTGCTCCAGCAGCACCGAGAAGCTGCTGCCGAAGCCGCCGCCCGCCTGCATCTGTTCGGCCCCGGAGGTTGCCACGCCGCGCGGCTCGCTTGAGCTGCTCAAATGTATGGGCACCGCCCCGGCCGCCGCCGCCGGCCCCCATGCCAGAGCCCGAGGTCGTCGCAAGCCGTTACGCCCGCCGGCAGCTCTGGAAGGCGGCGATCAAGTGGCCGATGTATGCCGTGGCGGTGATGCCGGTGCTGCTGGCGGCCGGCTGGCGCTTCGGCCGCGGCGAGCCGGTGCGGCTGGAGCAGCTGCTGGTGTTCCTGCTGGCGGCGGTTCTGCTGCTGGCCTGGGAGAACCTGGCCAACGACGTCTTCGACGCCGATACGGGCGTGGACACCCACGGCAAGCCCCATTCGGTGGTGAATCTCACCGGCCGGCGCGACCGCGTGTCGGCCCTGGCCAACGGCTGCCTGGCCCTGGGGCTGGGGCTGATGGCCGTGGTGGCCTGGCGCAGCAGCCCGGCGGTGCTGGTGCTGGTGCTGGGCTGCTGCGGCCTGGGCTACCTCTACCAGGGTCCTCCGTTCCGACTGGGCTACCGGGGTCTGGGCGAACCGCTGTGCTGGCTGGCCTTCGGGCCGCTGGCCACCGCCGCCGGGTTGCTCGCCCTGGCGCCGGCCGTCCCAGCGGCCGCCTCGCCCGTTCCCTGGGTCGAGGCGCTGGAGCTCGGCAGCGGTGCTGCCCTGGCCACCACCCTGGTGCTGTTCTGCTCGCACTTCCATCAGGTGGAGGAGGATGCCGCCAACGGCAAGCGCTCGCCGGTGGTGCTCCTCGGCACCGGTGCCGCTGCGGCCCTGGTGCCCTGGTTCGTGGCCGGCACCCTGGCGTTCCAGTGGGCACCGGTGCTGGTGGCGCCCGGCCCCCAGCGCTGGCCGCTCACCGCCCTGCTGGGGGCGATCGGCCTGCCCCCCGCCAGAAGGCTCATTCAGCTGCTCAGCCAGCACCACCATGAGCCGGAGCGGATCAGCGGCAGCAAGTTCCTGGCCCTGCGCTTCCAGGCCCTCAACGGGCTGGGGCTGGCGGCCGGCCTGGCTCTCGGCCGCTGGCTGGGTTGAGCCGGTGGCGGCAGCGCCTGACAGCCAGCCCACCACCGAGCCCGGTGGCGATGGCCTGCGGCTCTGCTGGCGTCCCTTCCGCCTGCCCCTGCCCCGGCCCCTGCGCACGGCCCGGGGGCTGATCACCGGGAAGCGCGGCTGGCTCCTGCGCCTGGAGGATCGAGAAGGCGCCCTGGGCTGGGGTGAGGCGTCACCGCTGGAGGGCGAGATCGAGCCCCTGGCCGCGGCGATCGATGCCCTGGGGGCAGCGCGGCAGCGGGCGGAGCTGGAGCGGACCCTGCCTGCTCTGCCGCCGGCCCTCGGCTTCGCCCTGGGGGCGGCGCTGGCGGAGCTGGACGGGCTGCCCCGCCGCCGCTGGCTGCCGGCACCGCAACCGGCGGTGCTGTTGCCGGCCGGCGCCGAGGCCCTGGTTGCGGTTGCCGAGGTTCTGGCCACCCCCAGCCCGCCGTCCCCCCGCAAAGGCCCCCTGCCGTTGACCTGCAAGTGGAAGGTGGCCACCGGCGAGGACCGGCAGGAGCGCCGGCTGCTGGAGGAGCTGCTGCGGCTGCTGCCCGCCGCCGCCCGTCTGCGGCTGGATGCCAATGGCGGCTGGGACCGTCCCACCGCCGCCGCCTGGGCCGCCCGGCTGGTGGATGAGCCGCGGCTGGAGTGGATCGAGCAGCCCCTCGATCCGGCTGATTCCGAGGGCCTGGCCGACCTGCGGCGGCGGTTTCCGTGCCTGCCGCTGGCTCTGGATGAATCCCTTCACCGCCACCCCTGCCTGCGCGAACGCTGGCGCGGCTGGCAGGTGCGCCGCCCCAGCCAGGAGGGCGATCCCCGGCCGCTGCTGGCGGCCCTGGAGCGGGGCACGCCACGGCAGATGCTGAGCACCGGCTTCGAGACGGGCATCGGCCGCCGCTGGCTGCACCACCTGGCGGCGCTGCAGGTCGAGGGCGCCACCCCGGCCGCCCCCGGCCTGGCGCCGGGCTGGCAGGTGGCCGGGGAGCTGGGAAGTGCCGATCCGCAGCGGGTGTGGCGGGCGGCCGGGCCGGTAAGCGGCCAGGGGACTGAGCAGGGGGACCCATGAGTCAGGCGGTGCTCCACACGGCTCAGCTGGCCCGCGGCTGGCGGCAGGGGCGCATCGTGGGCCTGGCCGCCCCGGAGCCCCAGGAGCAGGCCGCCCTTGCGGCGGCGCTCGGACCCGGGGGCACGGCGGCCCTGGAGCGTCAGTGGGGACCGGGGGTGGTGCTGGGC
>JBATEO010000097.1:0-5559 GCA_049664045.1 Prochlorococcaceae cyanobacterium | reverse complement strand
GCACCGCAGCACTCGCAGCGGCCCCGGGCGCATCGGTGAACCCTGTACTTCACCGAGCCGCTGATCGGGCTGCGGTGGCGGCTGCGGTGGGCAAACACCTCCTCGCCGCGCTGCTCGCGGAAGGCATCGAGGCGCTGGCGGCAGAGCTCCAGCAGCTCGTCGCGCTCGCCATCGCTCAGCTCTTCGCCGCCGATCAGGCTGTAGTGGCCATCGCCATAGGCGGTGATGCCGTTGCCGGTGAGCACCTGGCCCACCATGCGCTTCCCAGGATTCGGCGGGCCACGTCCTGCGCCGGGGCGGGGCTGCGGCGGCCCAGCAGTTCCATGGGCATCAGCGGTTGGTCGATGGGGGTCATGCGCATCCGCTTGGCGATGGAGTGCCGCAGGCGCTCGTAGGTGGCGGAGGGCGGCGGGGGCATGGGGGCATCCTGGCTGGGGTGAGAGGGGGGTGGCACTGGTGGAGCAGAACCCCACGCCAGGCGCCATGCCCTTGCATGCCCTCTCAGCCAGGCCGCCGGATCTACTGCACCTCACGACGAGGCCACACATGGGCACGAATCTCGCTCTCGATGAGGATCTGCTTGATCACGCCTTCCGTGTGAGCGGTGAGCCCATCAAGAAGGCCACCGTGACCCGTGCCCTTCAGGAGTTCATCGCGCGCGGGGAGCAGCGCCAGGTTGCCGAGCTCTTCGGCAAGCTCGCCTGGGGCCCCGGCTACGACGTCAAGGCCGAGCGGGAACGCCAGCGGTGAGTCTGCTGGTGGACACCTCTGTCTGGTCGCTGGCCTTTCGCCGTGATGGCCAGCCAGGCGTGCCTGAGGTGGGCGCCCTTCGTGCCGCCGCCGCGGGATCCAGATCGGCACCATCGATGCCCTGCTCATCCAACTCTGCCAGCGCTACGGGCTGACTCTGCTGACAACCGTCAAGGACTTCCAGGCAGCCTCTCAGCGCATGGATTTGCGTGTATGGAGGCTGGCATGAGGATTGCTCTGGCGGGGGTGAGACGGGTGATGGCACGGCTGGGGCGTGGGTCCTGCGCGCGGTGGCCATGCCCGAGGCTGCAGCGCGGTGATCGGCGTGGTCGCCGTCCGCGGCGCTACAGACTCACTCAGACCATCAACCAAATCTCCCAAGAGCGATAACGTGCAGGACATGCAACGTCTGCGCGAGCTCTTCGACCTGGTGGCGCACCAAGGCACCACCACCACCACGGCGGCAGACATCCGTGCCCGCATCGAGAGCAGCGGCCTCGGTGCCGACGATTTTCGCCTGGCCACCACCATGGCCAGGCTGCAGGAGCTGGGCGATCAACCGATCCACTTCGAGCAGTTCGCGGCGATCGTGGGCGATGAGCTGTTGATGCTGAATCGCGCCTTCAGGCGCCAGCTGGTGATTCCCGACTGGCGGGAATTCTGCGCCGACATCGAAACGGTGTACCACCATGTGGCACCGGATCGAAGTGGCAACAACGCAGACTACATCCCGATCCTGCGCGATGCCGATCCCGAGAAGTGGGGCGTGGCGGTATGCAGCGTGGATGGCCAGCGCATCGGCCTTGGCGATGTGGATGTGTACCACTCGATTCAATCGGTCTCCAAGCCACTCACCTATGCCTTCGCGCTCGACAAGGAGGGGTTTGAGTTCACGCATCGATTCGTGGGGATGGAGCCCTCCGGTCGACCGTTCAATGCGCTGGATCTGCTGCCCGACGAGCGTCCTTACAACCCCTGTGTGAATGCCGGAGCCATCATGATGGCCGGCCTGGTTGCATCGGGCACACCGGATCTCAGCTCCCGGGAGATCACGCAGGTGATCATGGACCTGTGGGCGAAGCTCTCTGGCCATGTGGCACCGGTGCGCTTCAGCGAGGAAACGATGCTGTCGGAACGCGATACCGCAGACAACAACTTTGCGATCGCCTATCTGCTGCGCGGCCGCTGCGGGTTACCCCGCGGCGTGGATCTCCACAAGATGATGGATGTCTATCTGTCGTGCTGCAGCATCGAGATGAACGCCAGGATGCTGTCCATTGCGGCGGCAACCCTGGCCAATGGAGGCGTCTGCCCGATCACGGGCGAACAGGTTCTCCCCACCGACGTGGTGAAGAAGACGCTCTCGGTGATGCAATCGGCCGGCATGTATGACAATGCCGGCGTGTTCACCCTCGAGGTGGGCCTGCCGGCCAAATCAGGGGTGGCTGGAGCCGTGATGGTGGTGATTCCCAACCTGATGGGCTTTGCCACCTTCTCGCCCCGCCTGGACGCTTACGGCAATTCCGTGCGGGGGGTGAGCTTCTGCCGCCAGCTGGTGGAGCGCTTCACCTTCCACATGTACGACAGCATCTCCGGCGGGCGCACGGGCTGCAAGCGCGACCCGCGCGCGTCGCAGCACACCCGCCGGGAGCGGGATCTCACCGATCTGCGCTGGGCCGTATCCCATGGCGACCGCTATGCCACCCGGGTGAGGGATCTGATGCTGGATTGCATGATCTCCATCACCCTGGCCGATGGCGAGATCGAGGCCTCCGAGCTCGAATCCATGGCTGAGGCCTATGCCGAACTGATGAGCGAGCGGCCCGATCCCGCCGCGCTGCAGCAGCAGGCCGCCGCCTGCCAGCAGAGGGCCGCCCAGGAGGGACGGCAGGGTGCCACTGGAGCGTTCAAGGCACTGCTGGAGCGGCTCAGGCGGGAGTTGCCCCTGCTGGATGACAACAGCCGCGAACTGATCCTGGAGGCCGCCTTCCGCGTGTCCTGCGCGGATGGGGAGATCGAACCCGAGGAAGACCAGCAACTGCGCTCGATCGCCGAGGCCCTGGCCATTCATGAAGGGGTGCTGGAGCTGGAGATCGCCCGTTTCCAGCGGCAGCTGCCCGCTTGAGCGCCGCGCCTATCCCGCCCCACCGAAGCCGACCGAGCGCAGAGCGGCCCAGAGGCTGCTTCCGGCTTCGGGTCGCTCCATACCCCGATTCACAAACCACATCGCGCCCGCCATGGCGTTGAGCGCCAGCACCCCCAGCCACACCCTCCATCCGTCCGGCAGCTTCATGGCGATCGCTTCAGGCAACTGCCGCCCATCATCTCCGAGCTGGGCAGGCTCGCTGATTCGCCGGCCTCAACCGCGCAGGTGACGGCTCCAGGCGGCCGGCGAGAAGCTGTGACCCTCCTCGTGGGCGATGGCCACCACGACGGCCGCATCGGCAGCGGCATCGACCCGCGCCTTGAGGGCGGGATCGGCGGCCACCTTGACCATGAAGGCGGTGAGCTGGGCTTTGGACACGGGAGGATCCCTGGGGTCTCCTCCATGCATAGTCCAGTTGGAGCCGTGGGATCGGAAGAGATTCCGCTAATCGGCAGCAGCGGCTGTGGTCAGCCGGGAGCGTTCCGGATCCCAGAGGATGTAGGCGAAGCAACGGCTCAGATCCGCCAGGCCGAGGCGGGTCACCCTCCCCAGCAGATGGGCATTGCGGCGCTGGCAGGCCCGCAGCCGGTAGTTGGGAATCGCCGCGCACAGGTGGTGAATGGCGTGGCAGCCGATATCGGCCGAAAACCAGTTCAGCACCGCCGGCAGATGCAGGTCGCTGGTGCCCTCCAGATGGCCGTTCAGGGGATCCCAGCCGCTGGTGCGATGGGCATAGGCATCGGGGAAGTTGTGCTGCACGAAAAAGACGCACAGGAAGATCGCGGCACTGCCTGCCATCACCGGCGCGTACAGCATCCAGAAGCGCCCCGGGCCGACGGCGAAGCCCATCAGCAGCCAGAGGCCGATCACCGCCAGGTTGTTGAGGATGAGGTCGAGGCCCTCCTCGAGGCTGTGCCAGTGCCGGCTGCGGTAGGTGGCGATCACCTCCCCCATGCTCATGTGGGGTGACCGCTGCAGGCTGCTCACCGCATGGGGCACCAGAGCGGCAAGGGCCTGCAGCAGGGTGAGGCGCGGTTTGATCACCAGATAGAACAACCCGGCGGGCGCGAGCATCAATGGATGCCGCAGCCAGCGATAGAGCCGTTGCCGGTGGGAGGACAGGCTCCGGTAGGAATCCGTGCTGATCAGGGAGGCCGGTCCCTGGTAGAGCTCCCAGTTGCCGTTGTGGCGGTGGTGAAAGGCATGGCCCCGCGACCAGGGCAGCTGCGGCAGGCCGCAGACGATGCCGAACAGAAAGCCGGCGATCCGGTTGGCGGCGGGCCGGCGGAACAACGATCCGTGGCCGGTGTCGTGCATGAGCGAGAAGCAGCGGCCCAGGAACAGCACCAGCAGGGCGATCACCGGCGGCAACAGCAGGGGAGCATGCCCCTGGCACCAGATCGCCATCGCCCAGAGCAGTCCATAGGGGATGAGCGTGTTGGCCAGCTGCCAGAGGGCGGTGCGGTCGCAGCTGGCCAGGAACGGCCGGAGCACGAAATCCCCGCGCTGGATGGCACGTCGGCGCAGGCCGGTGGGCTCTCCCTCGCTGGAGGGAATCCCTGGGTCCAGGGTCAAGTTTTGAGACGGAAGCAGGCCATCGGTCAACAGGGTCCCCGGTTCTTATGGCCCAACCCTAGGCAGCCCGCTGCACCCCCCACGGGAAGAGCCGCCCCATGGCCTCCGATCCCCGGCGGGCGTCCTGAGACAATCCACGCTCGCCGACCCCCAGGGACATTCATGGCCGTTCTCGGCAAAGAGGCGATCCTGCAGGCGATCGAAGCGGGCGCGATCGGGGTTACGCCCTTCGTTGCCGAGCGGCTGGGTCCCGCCTCTCTCGACCTCACCCTCGCCCGCACCTTTCGGGTGTTCCGCAAGGTGCACGCGGTGATCGAGGTGCGCGAGCACACCGACTACCGGGAGCTCACCGAGAAGATCGAGGTGCCCCAAGGCGAGCACATCCTGATCATGCCGGGCGAAACGGTGCTGGGCGTCACCCAGGAGCGGCTGCGCCTGGGCCCCGGCCTGTGCGGCTGGCTGGAGGGTCGCAGCCGTTTCGCGCGGCTGGGCCTGATGGTGCACATCAGCGCCCCCTTCATGGGGCCGGGGATCGACAGCCAGCAGGTGCTGGAGATGAGCAACTTCGGCCCCGCCCCCCTGGCCGTCTACCCCGGCACCGCGATCTGCCAGTTCGTGTTCCAGAAGCTGCAGGGCAGCGAGAGCTACGCCGGCCGCTTTGCCGGCCAGACGGAAGACTCCTTCTGACGGCCCGTGCCTTCACGGGGTACAGGGACCCTTGGCGCTGATCACCACCTCATCACCCAGCTGGACGGCGGAGAGCAGAGTCCGGAGGGCGGGCTTGGCCACGTTCACGCAACCGCCAGTCACCTGCTGGCCGATGCGCTGGTCGTTGTTGCTGCCGTGGATGGCAAAGCTGTACCAGCGGAATCGGCCGTCGTAGGTGTTGAACGCGAAGGGCTGCTTCACGCTGTCCACCGGAGCCAGGCTCACATAGCCGATGCCGTACTCGCCGGTCTCCCTGACGTGACCCCCCTTACTGGTCCAGTTCCTCTGAGAGCTGGTGGGTGGTCAGGCCGCTCTCCACTGTTGGAGGACCTCCAGGGGCGTACGCCCCTGGAGCGCCGAATGCGGTCTGTAGGTGTTGT
>JBATEO010000096.1:0-6675 GCA_049664045.1 Prochlorococcaceae cyanobacterium | reverse complement strand
TGCTACCGCTGAGCGGCGAGCTGCTCCCCCGCATCTGCTGACGGGCAGCGCCAGCAGGCCAGTCCGCCGCCCCGGCCCCGGGCCAGCAGCCAGCGGCCCTGCCCATCGGCGCCGCTGGCGATCAGGGCGAAGAAGGGTTGCCGCCGCGGATCGCCCGGGGGCAGGGAGCGCTGCAGCAGCAGCCGCGGGCCCAGGCGCAGCTCCAACCGCTCGAACCCGAACTGCAGCAGCGGTCGCCGGCCCACCAGGCGCCCCCAGCCGAGGAAGCGCAGCTCCAGCGCGCCGATCCGCACGCTGTTGCACAGCTGCAGCGGATTGCCGGGCAGGTCGCCGGGGCTGATCGCCAGGCGGGCGCCCAGCAGCCGCAGCAGGGTCGCCGGCGACTCCTGGGGGGTGGCCCGCTCGCGGCCCCACAGGTGGCGCAGCTCCCAGGGGCCGGTGAGCTCTGCCGCGCCGATCCCCGAGCCGTGCCGGCGCGCCTGCCGTTCCAGCTCCAGCACCCAGGCTCCGCTGGGCTGGCCCCCGGGCGGGAACGGGCTCTCCGGGCTGGGGGGCGAGGTGCTCAAGGAGGGCCCTGCTTCACATTGCTTGATGCCGTTCTGAGTATCCCTGCTCAACCTGCTTGTGCCCACAGAGGCCTGGTCATACGTTGAAAATCACCAGCCGCCACCCCCCAGCCATGACCTTCCAGCCCGCCCATTCGCAGCTTGATTCCGATCACCGGTCCGATCGCCAGTTGCTGGGTGTGGCCTCCCTGGAGGTGCACACCGAGGCGCTGTGCGATCCGGTGGAGGCCTATTTCGAGTGCATCACCACCTGCTCCCTCGACGACGGCGAGTGCATCACCACCTGCACGGAACTGCTGCGGGAGCAGGTGTGAAGACGGGGTGGAGGTCCCGGCTCAGACGATTTCAACGGTGCCGTTGTTGCGCACCACAAGGGTGCCGTTGAAGTTGATGTCGATGCGGTCTTCTCGTCGGCTGTTGATCGCGCCCACCAGATCGAATTCGAACATCCGCAGCTGGTCGTCACCCTGCTCGATCCGCACTTCCCTGCCGCCCCGGGTGCCTCCACGCTGTCTGACCTCGTAGCGACCGCTGGGCAGCAGCAGTGTGTTTTGGTCTTTCCTGGTGGCGAAGATCCGGTGATTGCCGTAGCCGATGAAGGTGTTGTTGCCCTGGCCCATGTCGACGAAGCCGCGGCCACGGATGCCGCCTTCGCTCACGTCCATCACATCGTCGCCGTCCTGCATGAAGATGAAGCGGCGGTTGCGGATTCCCAGCTTTCCGCCCGAAGCTTCGATGCGGTCGTCGCCCGATCCCATGAAGATGAAGCCCCGGTTGACGATGCCATCACCACTGCTGCTGCCGATCAGCAGGTCGTCGCCGGCGCCCATCTGCAGCTTGCCGCCCTGGCTGAAATAGCCCGGCTCGTCGTTGCTGGTGCGGCCGATGATCTCATCGTCGCCGCCGACGGCATTGATGAGGTCTCTGCCCTCGGTGGACACCCCACGGCGCTCGTCGACCACCCTGTTGGCTCGGCGGCTCCAACGACCGCTGGTGGCACCGGACCAGCCTTCAGGGGTGAGAATGGTTGTCAAATCCGGCGTGCGCAGGGCCGCCGTGATCCTCCCACTGTGCTCACGGCAGGGTCAAGGTTGCGGGGTCAGGGCCGCGGGGTCGGGGCCGCAGGGCCGGGATTGGGGGCTCAGGGGTCCTCCACCAGCGCCGGGTGCAGCAGCAGGGCATCCCCGCCGGACAGGGGCTGCAGCAGGTTGCGCTGGCGCAGCTGGCTGATCTGGCGGGTCACGGTGGAGCCGGTGCTGCCGATCAGTTCGGCCAGCCGGGCGTGGCCAAGGGCCAGGGGCAGGTGGTAGCCGGCACCGCCGCGGCGCCCGAAACGCTGCACCAGCAGCTGCAGCAGCGAGCGCAGGCGCAGGTCGGCCCCCACCGGATGGCGCACCAGATGCAGTTCCAGGAGCCAGTCGCTGATCAGGTCGTGGCTGGCCGGGCAGTGTGGCAAAGGCTGCAGGTCGCAGCGCAGCGGTGTCTGGGCCTCCAGCAGGCAGCCGGTGCTCGCCGGCAGGCGCAGCCAGGGGCGCTCCTCGCGGGCGGCGAAGGCCAGGGTCACATCGTTCCAGCGGCGGCCGCCCGGCTGGCTGAAGGAGGCGGCGATCCGGCCGATGCCGTCATGCACCGTGAGCTGGAGGCACTCGGCGTCCCGGGCGACCTGGGCCAGCAGCAGCGACTGGTGGGCGGCGAGGGTGATGGAACGCGGCGACTCCAGGAGGGCTCGGCCTGCGGGGATGGCGCCGATTGTGCAGCCCCTGCGGCTCCGATTCGGGACCGCCGATCCGTTGCGGTGCAAAGGAACCCGCGCAGGTGACCGGGGGCACGGCGGCGAGCGTCGTTGGTCACGGCGGAGCGGCCGCCCCGCCAGGGTGGGGCCACACGAGGCGGTGGGCTGATGCCCCAGACGGTGGAACCGGTGATGGAGGTGCTCAGTCCGGCCGAGCGCGCCAAGCTCGACGGCGCTGACGACGCGCTCTTCTACGCCGAGCCCCGCTTCGTGCAGCATCTCGATGCTGCCTTCCGGGCCCGGCTCACGGCGCTGTACCGCCAGCGCATCCCGCCCTGCGGGGTGGTGCTGGATCTGATGAGCAGCTGGGTGAGCCACCTGCCGGAGGACGTGAGCTACCAGGAGGTGATCGGCCACGGCCTCAACGAACAGGAGCTGCGGGCGAACCCGCGCCTCGACCGCCACTGGCTGCAGAACCTCAACAGCGACCAGCGGCTTCCCCTGGAGGACGCCAGCGTGGATGCGGCGTTGATCGTGGCCGGCTGGCAGTACCTGCAGTATCCCGAGGCGGTGGCTGCCGAGCTGGCCCGGGTGGTGCGCCCGCGGGGCCAGGTGATCGTCGCCTTCAGCAATCGGATGTTTGTCCAGAAGGCGCCGAGGATCTGGACCGACGGCGGCGACCGCGACCATCTGGCCACCGTGGCGCGGGTGCTGATGGCCCAGGGCTGGGCCCGGCCGGAGCTGATTGCTGAGGCCACGCGGGCTACCGGCCCGCTGGGCTGGATCGGGGCCCAGGGAGATCCCTTCTTCGCGGTGATCGCCTCACAGGCCGCAACGGCGTCGGGCTGAATCCGCTTTCCTCGGTAGCGTTCCGGAAGGACGACACACCGGCATGCGCCTGTCGAGATCAGCTCCGCTTCGCCGTCAATTCCACCGCCAACCCCACCATCATTCCCTGCGCCGGCTCCTGGCGGGAGCGCTGCTGGCGGGCGGCCTGCTGGCGGCTCCGCCGGTGCGGGCCATCGAGGAGGTGGTGATCGAGTTTCCGGTGCTGGAGCTGGATGTCACCCTGCGGCTGGCCGAGCTTGAGGATCCAGCCCTGCTGCTTCGGGGCACCAGTGATCTGGCGGAACTGGACCGGGCCAGCGGCGGCATCCTCGGCCCCCGGCTCGTGGAGGTGTTCCGGCAACCCGTGCCGTTGGCGGTGACCAACATCGCCGAGGGCTCGGTGGGGTCGCCGCTGTTCGAGCAGGCGATGCTGGTGCTCTCCAGCCTCGGCACCGTGGAGGGGCGTCCGCCGGATCTCAGCGGGGAGACGTTGCGGAAGGCCCTCGAGAAGGCGTCGGCGGGAGGGGAGCCCACCCTGCTGTCGCTGATCAGGGCGATCCCCGGGGATCGGGTGCGGATCGATCTGGGCAAGTTGCGGCAGGTGAGCGAGCGCATGCTGGCGCAGCGCCGGCGCAGCGAGGAACTGATCGCGGCGGTGGCCCCGGCGCCGGTGGCCCCGGCTGCTGCTGTGGGGGCGGATCCGGCGTCGGCGGTGGCGGTAAACCGGCAGGAGCTCAGGCTGACGGTGCCGCACAGGGCCGAGCCGCTCGATGTGCTGCTGCTGCGGCCCGCCCAGGGTGGCAATGGGCGCTTGGTGCTGGTGTCCCACGGGCTGTGGGACTCGCCGGCCTCCTTCGAGGGCTGGGGGCGGCGACTGGCGGCGGCGGGCTACACCGTGGCGCTGCCCCGCCACCCCGGCAGCGACCAGGAGCAGCAGCAGGAGGTGCTCAGCGGCCGGGTGCCGCCGCCGTCGCCGGAGGAGCTGGTGCTGCGGCCCAAGGATCTCTCCGCGGTGATCGATGCCGCTGCCGACGGCCGACTGCAGGTCAGTGGCCTCGACACGCGGCAGGTGGTGGTGATCGGTCATTCCTGGGGGGCCACCACGGCGCTGCAGGTGGCTGGCCTGTCCCCCAGCGACGCCGAGCTGCGCCAGCGCTGCCCCGACCTGCGTGATCCGGACCGCAACCTCAGCTGGACCCTCCAGTGCAGCTGGCTGCAGGCGGCGGACATGGCCGGCATCTCCGACCGCCGGGTGATCGCCGCGGTGGCGGTGAGCCCTCCCCTGGCGCTGCTCTTCCCAGTGGGCTCAGGCAGCCAGCTCCACGCCCGGGTGCTGCTGGTGAGCGGCACGCGGGACTGGGTGGTGCCCCCCGACCCTGAGGCCGTGCTGCCTGCATCCAAGGGGGCCACGAGGCTCGGACACCGGCTGGTGCTGGCCAAGGGTGGCGATCACTTCAACCTGCGCCCCGGCGATGGCGCCCAAGGTGGGGTGCTGGGCAGTCTTGTGCTGGCCTGGACCGACGGCGCCTTCGCCGCCGGTGACCGTGCCCGCCCCGCCGAGGGAGCCGCCAGCCTGCTCACCCGCGCGGACTGGGGCCATGGCCAGATCCCGCTGGTGGATGTGAGCGAGCGGCTGAAGGCTCCCTGAGGGCTGAAGGATGGGAGCGGAGCTCCGTTCAGTCGCGATGCCAGCGGCTGCGCAGCACCGTGCCCTCTTCGCTGTAGGGCGCCTCGAGGCTGCCGCCATAGGCGGCCTCGATGGCGCTGCCGACGGCGCGGGTGATGTGGGTGCCCGTGAAGCTCAGCTCCAGCGGACCGCCCGCCATGCCTCCGCCCTCGGCGGCGCCAGCACCTTCGCTGCCGGTGTCGATGGCGATCAGGCGCTCCAGGGGCCGTTCGTCGCGGATGCGGGCCTCGGTGTTGTTCACCAGGTGCATGATCTCCTCGCAGTGGCCGGCGAGGAAGGCGCCGCTGAGGGTGAGCATGCCGGCGGGCATCCGGTCGCGGATGCGCTCGCAGGCCGGACAGCGGTGCTGCGTGGCCTCGGCGTCGGCGGGTTCCCAGGTCCAGCGCCCTTGGTGGTAGGACGCGTGACAGTCGGGGCAGACGGCCGGCCCGGGCAGCTTGGCTGATTCGCGGTAGGGGTCGCCGTGGTGTGCGGCCGTGTTCACTCCGTCATGGCGGGGCTGGTGGGTGGGGCCGCGGCTGGAGAACATCTGGGTCATGGTGAAATCCTGATCCCTTCAACCTCTCTCTAGCCATGGCGGAGCGGGGGAGCCACGGCGGAATTCCCCGCAAGCCCCACCCGAGTCCGTCTCCCCAGCTGGCCTGGATCTCCCGATCCCTGCAACGCCCCCTGTTGGACTCGAACCAGCGACCGGCCGCGTCGAAGGCGGCGCCCCGTATCTGAAACCGCTTGCTATGGCTGGGCTGTGGAGGGGGCTCTGGGGCTGTGGATGAAACCTGGGTGAAACCGGCCTCGGTTCACCCAGTCGCGGCCTTGGGCCCTCGTCTCGTCCAGCTCGGCCAGGTCGTCGCACAGCTCGGCCAGCCGGCGGTGGATCCCCGCACGCTCGCGGTTCCGTGCTGCTGCCTCAGGATCAGGCGGCCGCGGCGGCATCGGCCCAGTGCCCTGCCCGGCGCGGATCACAGCCCGTAGGTGCTCGGCGTGGTTAGCCACCGGTGCCCTCGATGGGGCTGGCCTCAACGTAACGGGCACCCGGGCAGCAGACCAGAGACCACTGCCCCGGGGGTAGGGGCTTTCTGTATCTCCTGCTGCTTGACGGGGCCGGAAGTGGGACACATCATTCGGCCTGGAGTATTGGGGAACCCGGGCGTCACGGCCTCGCGGAGAGTGACATAGCGGAAGGACCCTGATTATCCACAAAATCTACTCATCCATTTCAGGGTAGTGATGGCGGACTGGCGGCGATTGCGATGGGTGGAGACGGCCGCCGCGGCCTGCTGCTGTGGTGAAACTGCGCAGCAGCTGGAGCAGAGCGGCGAGGTGGGCCGATGCTGGGCGGTGCCGCCCGCTGGAGGGGAGGAGCAGGGCCAGGCCGGAAGCCCCCCGATTGTTCAGACCAGCCGCTGCCAGAGCAGCTGGTAGGCGCGGGTCTGCGGGTGCTTGTGGAGCTTCAAGGCCACCAACTTGGCGGCGGCGGTCGGTTCACCCCCTGATCCGTGGGGTATTCCGTCCCTGGCGCCGGAAGGGTCCGCGCTCTGAGAATCACTGCGTCGACGCCTCACGAGGCCACCCCATGTCTGCCGCCAAGACCGAACTCATCGAAGCTCCTGGCCTCGATTCCGCTGCCATCAACGAAGGCCTGCTGAACCGGTTGCTGCGCCGCGCCGGACGCACCGTTGCCCGTCCGGCCATCCAATGCTTCGAGATGGTGATCGACGGCCAGACCCCGCATCAGGCGCGCCTCACGGTGCTCGCGGCTCTGACCTATCTGCTGGTGCCGCTCGATCTGATCCCCGATTTCATCCCGGTGGCCGGCTTCTCCGACGACCTGGTGGCGATCACGGCCCTGCTCGGGCTCTGCA
>JBATEO010000095.1:0-7971 GCA_049664045.1 Prochlorococcaceae cyanobacterium | reverse complement strand
GCGCAGGGCACCAGCCCGCTGCGGAGCGCCGCCGATCCGCCCGCCGAAGCCGCTGCCGCCTTCGCCGACCTGGGGCTGGGCCTGCCGATCGCGCAGGCGGTGGCCGCCAAGGGGTACAGCCAGCCCTCGCCGATCCAGCTGCAGTGCATCCCGGCGGTGCTCGAGGGCCGCGACGTGATGGCGGCGGCCCAGACGGGCACCGGCAAGACCGCCGGCTTCACCCTGCCGATGCTGGAGCGGCTGCGCCATGGCCCCCACGCCCGCTCCGGCGTGGTGCGGGCGCTGGTGCTCACCCCCACCCGTGAACTGGCCGCTCAGGTGGCCGAGAACGTGGCCGCCTACGGGCGCTTCCTCGATCTGCGCAGCGATGTGGTGTTCGGTGGGGTCAAGATCAATCCCCAGATCAACCGTCTGCGGGCCGGCGCCGATGTGCTGGTGGCCACACCCGGCCGCCTGCTCGACCTGCAACAGCAGGGGGCTGTCCGCCTGGATCGCATCGAGATCCTGGTGCTGGATGAGGCCGACCGGATGCTTGACATGGGCTTCATCCGCGACATCCGCCGCCTGCTGGCGCTGATGCCGGAACGGCGCCAGAACCTGCTCTTCTCCGCCACCTTCAGCGGCCCGATCAAGGCCCTGGCCCACGGCCTGCTGCACCAGCCCGTGCAGTTGCAGGCGACGCCGGAAAACCAGGCCGCCCCCACGGTGGAGCACCTGCTCCATCCCTGCGACATGGGGCGCAAGCCCGATCTGCTCTGTCACCTGATCGCCGGCAACGACTGGCAGCAGGTGCTGGTGTTCGCCCGCACCAAGCACGGGGCCAACCGCATGGCCGAGAAGCTCAGCCAGGCCGGCATGGCCGCGGCGGCGATCCACGGCAACAAGAGCCAGGGGGCCCGCACCCGTGCCCTCTCGGGCTTCAAGAGCGGTGAGCTGCGCGTGCTGGTGGCCACCGACCTGGCCGCCCGCGGCATCGACATCCACCAGCTGCCGCACGTGGTCAACCTCGATCTGCCCAACCAGCCCGAGGACTACGTGCACCGCATCGGCCGCACCGGCAGGGCAGGCCATCCGGGCCACGCCATCTCCCTGGTGGCGGCCGAGGAGCACGAGCTGCTGCGGGCGATCGAACGGTTGCTCGGCAGCCGTCTGCCCAGCCAGGAGGTGCAGGGTTTCGAGCCCACAGTGCTCACGGCACCACCCCTCGATCTCAGCGGCGGTCGCGGCAGGGGGGGACGGACCGGGCGCCAGCCGGCTGCTCCTGCCCGCAGCCGTCGGTCTGCAAACGGCAACAACCGACACAACCGCAACCGCTGACCTCCGCTCGGATGGTGCGACCACTACAGCCCTCCCGCGTCTGAAGTCCTATGCCCTACGAGCCCGGATCACCCCAGTGCCGCGTGCTGATCGACTGCAAGAGCCAGGTCGAGTCGATGCTGCTGGCGCTCAGCCGCATCGAGGACAGCGGACCGATCCGTGAGCAGCTGAGGGCTGTGCATCAGCAGCTCGAGGATCTGCACGGCCGCTACCGCCGCTCCCAGCCCCAGCTGGGTTCCGATCAGCCCGTCATCCGGGTCATGTCCTGACAGGTGGCGTAGGCGCAGGGCAGGGTGGCGGCGGTGCGGGCCGGCATGTCGCTCTCAGGAGCACAGACCGCGTACTGGCCGTTGGTGTGGCGGTAGATGCGGCAGCCGTCGCCGGTTTCGGCCACCAACGACAGGCTGTTGCGATCCCGGGCAAGCGGACTGGCTGCTCGCTGACCGCCATCATCCTCAAGGTGTGCACGCCGCATTTCGGCACGCCGAACATCTGCACGCTCGGCGATGGCTGACGTGCTGCGTGACGTCCTGGTTGACGTGCTGGTTGACGTGCCGGTGCTGGTGTTCATGGCTGGTGCCCCCGCGTTGCAGCCTGGTCTGCTGTCTCTTTAGCGGTCCCCGCCCGTGTCCGAGACGTGTGGGACCCCTGACAACACAGAACGAGACACGTCTCCCAGGCGGTCGCCGGGCCGCAGGCCCAGCTGCTGCAGCAGCGCCTGGCCCGCGCATGCCGCCCGGCCCGCCAGCTGCCCCTGGCGCAGCAGCAGCGGACAGCCGCCGGTGGCCAGCACCGCCCCCACACCGGGTTCCACCGCCAGCACGGTGCCCGGCAGAGGCTCAGGCTGCTGGTCGCCCTGCAGGCCGATCCAGTCGCGGTCGCAGAGGGCCGCCGCCTCGGGGCTGAGCTGATCGGCCAGGCGCTGCACCAGCGGCTCGGTGGCCAGCAGGCGCAGGCGCCCGTCGCCCCAGCTTGTGTGGGCGCCGGGGTGGAGCCCCATCACCCGCCGATGGATGGTCAGCGCCGGCTGACGCCAGTCGATCTGGAAGTCCTCCTTGGTCAGCAGCCGTGCGTGGCTGACGCCCTGCTCGCTCTGGCACCGCACCCCCAGCCGCGCCAGCCGCTCGGCCTCAGGGCCGGGCCCCGCCGCCTCGATGCGGGGCAGGGCTTCCACCAGCAGCTCGGCGGTGAGCGCCGCCAGCCGCCGGGCGAGCTGGCCGGCGTTCTCCAGCAGACCGATCGGGATCGTCCGCTCCAGCAGCACCGGACCGGTGTCCAGCCCGGGCTCCATGGCCATGATGCCCACGCCGGTGTGGCTGTCGCCCTCGATCAGGCTCCACTGGATCGGTGCCGCCCCCCGCCAGCGCGGCAGCAGCGAACCGTGGCCGTTCCAGCAGCCCAGCGGCGGCTGCGCCAGCACCTCGGGCGGCAGGATCTGGCCGAAGGCCACCACCACCGACGCGTCCGCACCCAGGGCCCCCAGCTCGGCCTGGATGGCCGGCTCCCGGCGGATCCGCTCCGGCGTGAACACCGGCAGGCCCAGCTCCAGGGCGCGGGCCTTGACTGGGCTCGCCATCAGGTCGTTGCCACGGCCACGGCGCCGGTCGGGCTGGCTCACCACCCCCACCAGCGTGTGGCCTGCGGCCACAAGAGCATCGAGGCTGGGCACCGCGTAGGCCGGGGTGCCCCAGAACAGGATCTTCATGGCGCCCAGATTGGGATGGCCAGCAGCCCCGGCTCAGGCGTCGCCGGTGATCGACAGGTCCTCCACCCACACGTGCGGACAGAGTCCGTCGGGGGTGATCGTCGCCTCGCCCTCGAAGCCCACGATCGCGTTCAGCAGCTGGCGGATGTCGCCGGCCACCGTGGCGGCCTCGATCGAGCGGGCCTCGCCGCCGCGCACCAGCCAGCCGTCGAAGGGCAGCGAGAAGCTCCCCTGGCTGGCCTTGACGCCGGCATGCAGGGCCGAGAGGGAATCGATCAGCACCAGGCCGGGGCCGTCGCTCTGGCCCGCGGCGCGGTGATCGAGCCCCTGCTGGCCGCCGCCGCCGCCGGGGGTGGGCCCCACCTCGAACCAGTCGGGGCTCACCGACACCTTCGCGCCCATGCCGGCGTGGCCGGTGGGCTCCACCCCGAAGGCCCGGGCGGTGGCCTCGGAGTGCAGGAAGTGGCGCAGCACGCCCCCCTCCACCAGCGCCAGGCGGCGGGTGGGGGTGCCTTCGCCGTCGAAGGCCGGCGCGCCGATGTTGCCGGGATGGAGACCGTTGTCGTGGATCGAGAGGAAGGGCACGGCCAGGGGCTGCCCGATTGCGTTGCGGCTGCTGAGGCTCACCCCGTCGAGCACGGCCCGGGCGTTGAAGAGGCTCGAGAAGGCGCCGATCAGATCGAGAAACGCCTCCGGCGTGAACACGCAGGTGTAGCGGCCGGTGTCGATCGGGCCGTAATCGAGGTGGCTGATGGTGCGCTCGGCCGCCTCGTCGATGCAGCCGGCCACATCGAGGTCGTCGACGCCGTAGGCCATGCGCACGGCGCCGGCGCTGCGGGGCTTGCGGCCGGTTTCCTCCGCCCGGGCGTAGAGGTAGAGGCTGGCGGTGCTCAGGCGCTGCTGGCGACAGGCCCCGGCACTGTTGAGGTAGATGCGCTCGCTGAGCCGCTGGGCCAGGCCGTTGTAGGGCACGGTGCCGATGGCAGGGTGGCGGTCCAGCAGCTGCCGCTCGGCGTCCTTGAGGGTGTCGAGCAGCTGCAGGATCGGCCGCGCCGGCCGCCGTGGCTGCTGCAGTTCCGGCAGCGGCGCGGTGGCCAGGGGCGAGAAGTCGGGCGTGTCGTCGGGGTTGCCGAAGGCGCTGGCGGCCCGGGCTCCCACCAGGGCCGTTTCCAGGCCGGTGTCGGAGAGGTCGGAGGTGCTCGTCACCCCCACCACCCCCTCGCTGTTCCACACTCGCACCGTGATGGCGCTGCGCTGGGCGCCTTTCATCTGCTTGGCTTCGCCGCGGTCCACCTGCACCGACACGTCGGTGCTGCAGGAGGCGCCCAGGTCCCACTGGCGGATGCCGTGGCTGGCGGCGAGGCGCTCGAGCGTCTCGCGCAGGGCCGGAGCGTCCAGGCTGGCCGTGGTGGCCGCGCCCGCCACGGGTGCTGTGCCGGTGCCGGTGCCGATGGCGGCGGTGGTCGGTGTCATGGTCAGCGGCCTCCCACGGTGATCGAGTCCACCTTGATGTGGGGCTGGCCCACGGTGACGTTGACGCTGCCGCTCACCGAGCCGCAGAAGCCGGCGGCCAGCTCGAGATCGTTGGCGCACATCGAGATGCGCGGCATCACATCCTTGGCCTCGCCGATCAGGGTGGCGCCTTTAACCGGCCTGGTGAGCTGGCCGTTCTCGATCAGATAGCCCTCCTCCACCGAGAAGTTGAACTGGCCGGTGGGACCCACGCTGCCGCCCCCCATGGATTTGCAGTAGAGGCCCCGGTCCACCGAGGCGATCAGCTCTTCGGGGGTGTGGGGCCCGGCGGCGATGTAGGTGTTGCGCATGCGGCTGGCAGCGGCGAAGCCGTGGCTCTGGCGCCGGCCGCTGCCGGTGCGGGCATGGCCGGTGCGCAGCTCGCCGGCGCGGTCGGAGAGGAAGCGCTGCAGCACGCCGTTCTCGATCAGCACGGTGTGCTTGGGCTCCATCCCCTCGTCGTCCATCGACAGGGAACCAAAGGCACCGTCGCTGACGCCCTCATCGATGGCCGTGACGGCCTCGTGGGCGATTGCTTCGCCCACCTTGTCGGCGAAGGGGGTTGTGCCGCGCTCCACCTGGGTGGTCTCCAGCAGGTGGCCACAGGCCTCATGGAAGATCACCCCGCCGAAGCGGTTGGCCAGCACCGCCGGCATCTGGCCCGCCTCCACGTAGTCGGCGTAGAGCATGGTGCCGGCGCTCTCGCACACCTCCCGGGCACTGGCGTCCACGTCCCACTCCCGCAGCTGGTCGGGACGCCCCGCACTGCCGTAGCGCCGGCCGATGCTGGCGCGGTGTTCGCCGTCGGCCGCCAGCACGCTGAGCCCCAGCGACTGGTGCAGACGCACATCGCGGGCGAACGTGCCGTCGCTGGCGGCCACCAGCACCTCCTGCCAGTCGCGGGCGTAACTGCCGCGGCGCACCTGCAGATGGCGGCCCACCTGCTCCAGGCGTCGCGTGCCCTCCAGCAGCCGGCCGGTGGACTCGGGCAGGCCGGGACAGCGCTGCAGCCAGTCGCCCTTGGCTCTGCCATGGTCGCGCAGGTCCGGCAGTCCCTCGAAGCCGCTGGCGCCCGTGCTGCTGAGCTCCAGCCCGAGCATGCCCAGGGCCTGCTCCAGAGCCGCCATCAGGCCGGCCTCGCTGAGGTCGTTGGTGCTCACGAAGCCGTCACGCAGCCCGCGAAACACCCGCAGTCCGGCTCCCATTCCGAAAGCCGGACTGACGCTGGTGATCCCGTCCTGTTCGGCGAGGACGCCGACGTGATCGATGCGCTCCAGGAACACCTCCACCAGGTCGGCTCCGGCCGTCCGGCCGGCGGCCAGCAGGGGTTCAAGCCGCGGTCGCCACCCGGCGTCGAGCTGCTGCAGGCGGGGCGGAGGAGCGGTGACGACCATCGGCATCGGACGCGGTCAGGTCGTCCTAGCAAAAGCGCCCCGCCCGCGGACGCCACAGCGCCCGAGCCGGGGCGCAGAGGTCAGCGCACGGCGGGCTGCAGGTCTTCGCTGCGGATCGGCTTCATCAGGAACAGCTGGGCCATCTGCAGACCGTTCGCCACCCAGTAGGGCAGCTTCCTGACGATCTTCAGGGGGGCGGGGGCGCCACTCTCGTCGGCGGCGCTGAGCCTGGCGTTGTTGGCCACCAGCCGCTCCAGTCCGTTCCAGAACCTGGGGTTGCGCACGTCGAGCACCACCGGGAACACGCGGGCGGAGGTCTCGTTGGTCTTGTCGATCACGACCTTGTCGTACTCGCGCGCATCCAGTCCCAGGGCCTCGTAGAACTCCTTGCGGGCCACGTCACGCACATACATGGTGGCGAACACGGCCAGCAGGAAGAAGCGGCACCACAGCCGGGCGGTGAAGCCGCGTACGGTGTCGGGCTGAGCTTTCATCAGGGCGTCGAAGAAGTCGCCGTGGCGGTTCTCGTCCTGGCACCAGTTCTCGAAGAAGTTGAAGATCGGGAAGATCTTGCTCTCGGGGTGCTTCTCCAGGTGGCGGTAGATGGCGATGTAGCGCCAGTAGCCGATCTTCTCGCTCAGGTAGGTGGCGTAGAAGATGAACTTGGGCTTGAAGAAGGTGTAGGCCTTGTTGGCGGTGAGGAAGCCAAGGTCGAGCTGCAGCCCGAAGTCGCTCATCGCCTTGTTCAGGAAGCCGGCGTGGCGGGCCTCATCGCGGGCCATGTGGGCGAAGCACTCGGCCAGCAGCGGGTTCTTCTCCTTGATGCGGCGGCTGAGTTCCTTGTAGAGCAGGAAGCCGGAGAACTCGGAGGTGCAGCTCTGCTCGAGGAACTCCACGAACACCTTGCGGGTTTCGGGGTCGAGCTTGTCGGCCGCACCCTCGAACTCCGCGTTGCGCACGAAGTGGTGGCGGTTGTAATCCTTGCGGAACTCCTCGCAGATGGCCTCCAGCTCGGCTTCGTTGGGCCGCAGATCCATCGCCGCCATGGCGTCGAAATCCGTGGTGTAGAAGCGCGGGGTGAGGATCGTGTCCTTCACCGGGTCCTTGATGGCCGGGGCGTCGGGGGTGCCGACCGGCTGGCCGGCCGGGGCAGCGGTGGGAGCGACTGCGGAGGGGGGCACCATCGAGGAGCTGCACGGGGCGGTGAGGGCATCGTAAGGGCCATCCAGCCGCCGGGGGTGGCGGATGTAAAGCCTCGCTGCAGTGCTCGCCCGGTTGCGCTGGGCCGGAGCTCAGTTGGGCCGGAGCTCAGTTGGGCCCGAGCCATTTCTGGCCGTTGAGCCGCTGCACCAGACGCGACACCAGCAGTGCCTGGCTCATCTTCTTCTCATCGGAGAGGAACGGTTCCAGCAGGCTGGGTTCGCTGCCCGATTCGGCCAGGGCCACCGCCTTGGCCGAGCCGATGTCCTCGGCGGTGAAACAGAGCCAGAAGCGCCGCTCGCCAGGCAACTCGCCCACCACCATCCAGCAGGTGCCGCCCACCACGGGCATGCTCCCCTGCTCGAAGAGCAACTGCGGCTCCGGTCCGCCGTAGCTGCGGATCTCCTTGGCCAGGGCCGGCAGGAGCGAGTCGGGAATGAAGCTGGCGAAGGGGGCGTCCTCCGGGGCCGGCGGCCTGGCTGGCTTGGCTTCGGGCTTGGAGGTGGCCTTGGCTTCGGGCTGTGCGGCCGGGGATGCGGCTGCCGCCTCGCTGGCAGCTTCGGCTGGAGTGGGATCGCTCACCGGAATCAGGGCCCCGCGCGTCGGCGGCCCGACTCTAGTCAGGGCACCGCTTCACCAGTCCTCGCCCGGAAGGGAATCCCAGCCATCGGCCCCGCCACCGGTGGCACCAGCGGTGCCCTGCCGCTCGCTGCCGTGCGCCTGGGACGGGGCAGAGCCTGCGGTGGTGGCCGCTGGGCGCCGGATCACCCGGTAGCTCACCGCCACGGTGGGTGCCGGTTCCCCCGGCGGGCGGCTGGGGCCGGCTGCGGGCCCGGCCGGCGC
>JBATEO010000094.1:0-6404 GCA_049664045.1 Prochlorococcaceae cyanobacterium | reverse complement strand
CCCCGTGCCCTGCGCCGCTCGGCCCTGCGCCGCCTGCGCGGCGAGGCGGTGGGGCTGGTGTTCCAGGACCCGATGACGCGGCTCAACCCGCTGCTCACCATCGGCGGGCACCTGACCGACACCCTGCGGGCCCATCGCCCCGGCTGGAACCGGCGGCAGCTGCGCCAGCGGGCCGAGGACCTGCTGGGCCGGGTGGGCATCGGCGTGGACCGCTACGGCAGCTATCCCCACGAATTCAGCGGCGGCATGCGCCAGCGGCTGGCGATCGCCCTGGCCATGGCCCTCAACCCGCCGCTGGTGATCGCCGATGAACCCACCACCAGCCTGGATGTGGCGGTGGCCGGGCAGGTGATGGCCGAACTCACCGGCCTCTGCCGCGAGGCCGGCAGCGCCCTGCTGCTGATCAGCCACGACCTGGCCATGGCGGGGCGCTGGTGCGATCAGATCGCCGTGCTCGACGAGGGCCGGCTGATCGAGCGCGCACCGGCCCGGCAGCTGCTCACCGCACCGCGATCAGCCCTGGCCCGGCGGCTGGTGGCCAAGGCGCGGGAGCGGGAGGGCAGCGAAAGCCAGGCCCCGGCCGCGGCGCCACTGCTGCTGGAGATCGAGGCGCTGCGCTGCTGGCATCCGCTGCCGGGCCTGCCCTGGCAGCGGCGCTGGCTGAAGGCGGTGGACGGCGTGAGCCTGCGGCTGCAGCAGGGCGAGACCATCGGCCTGGTGGGGGCATCCGGCTGCGGCAAGAGCACCCTCTGCCGGGCGCTGATGGGCCTGGAGCCGGTGCGGGGCGGCGCCGTGCGTCTGGAGGGGGTCGATCTGCAGCGTCTGCACGGCGGCAGCCTGCGCCGGGCCCGGCGCGGCATCCAGATGGTGTTCCAGGACCCGCTGGCCTGTCTCAACCCCCAGATGCGGGTGGGCGAGGCAATCGCCGATCCACTGCTGATCCACGGCCTGGCCGGCCGCACCGCCGCCTGCGAACGGGCCCGGGAGCTGCTGGCGGCGGTGGGGCTGAATCCTCCCGAGGCCTTCGAGAACCGCCTGCCCCGCCAGCTCTCCGGCGGCCAGCAGCAGCGGGTGGCGATCGCCCGCGCCCTGATCCTGGAGCCGAAGGTGCTGCTCTGCGACGAGAGCGTGAGCATGCTCGACGCAGAGGTGCAGACGGAGGTGCTGCAGCTGCTGCGCGATCTGCAGACCCGCCTGGGGCTGGGGATGCTGTTCGTGACCCACGACCTGGCGGTGGCCGGCGGCTTCTGCCACCGCGTGATCGTGCTGGACGGGGGACGGATCGTGGAGCAGGGCCCCGGATCGGCGCTGCTCAGCAACCCCCAGGCGGCGATCACCCGCCAGCTGGTGGCGGCCTGCCCGCGGCTGCCGGCGCTGGTGTGAATGCCGTGCTCAGAGCGCCCCTGAGCCAGCCAGGGTCCACCAGAGCGGCTTCATGAAGTAGTCCTCGTCCTCGTAGTCCACCAGGGCCCCATCGCCGAAGCTCACAAGGTCGCTGGGGCGCACCTCGAAGCCGGCGCGGCGGGCGACACTCGCCACCTCATCGGCATCGGCGGCAGCGGTGGTGGAGAGCTGTCGCTGGAGGGCCTGATCCCGCTGCACCGCGGCGATGAAGGCCCGCAGGTTCTGCTCCGCCATGGAAAGCGCCGTGGGAGAAAGGACCGCACCACTCTGGGTGCGTCGGCGCAGCGCCGCCAGAAGCGTTGCGAACACCGGCGGCAGAGGCGACTCGAACACCAGGCGCTCGCCGCTGATCGGGTGGTTCAGCCCCAGCTGCACGGCGTGCAGAGCCTGGCCCGGCAGCTCCACCGGCAGACGTCGGCAGCGGGAATACACCGGGTCGCCCACGATCGGATGGCCCATGTGGGCGCAGTGCACCCGGATCTGGTGGGTGCGGCCGGTGTCGAGCTTGAAGCGCAGCAGGGCGAAGTCCCCCAGGCGTTCCGCCACCTGCCAGTGGGTGCAGGCATGGCGGCCGCTGGCGTCGCTCACCACCGCGTACTTCTTGCGGTCGGCCGGGTGGCGGCCGATGGCGCCCACGACCGTGCCCGAATCGGCGGCCGGCTGACCGTGCACCACCGCCAGGTATTCGCGGCTGGCGATCCGCTTCTGGATCTGGGCCTGCAGCCGCACCAGCGCCTCCTGGCTCTTGGCCACGACGATGCAGCCGGTGGTGTCCTTGTCGAGGCGGTGCACGATGCCGGGCCGCAGCTCGCCGCCGATGCCGGGCAGGTCGGGACAGTGGTGCAGCAGGCCGTTCACCAGGGTGCCGTCCTTGTTGCCTGGCGCCGGGTGCACGGTGAGGCCGGCGGGCTTGTTGAGCACGATCAGGTGGGCGTCCTCGAAGAGCACATCGAGGGGGATCGGCTGGGCCACCAGGTAGGGCAGCGGTTCCGGCGGCGGCATCCAGAGCTCCACCCTGTCGCCGTGGCGCAGGGGGGTCTTGGCCCGGCCGGTGACCCCGTTCACCCGCACGCAGCCGGCATCGATGAACTTCTGGATGCGCGAGCGGCTCTGCTCCGGCCGCTGGGCCACCAGCCAGCGGTCCAGACGCATCGGCAGAGGCCTGGCATAGGAGAGCGTGAGCAGCTCACCCTCGCCCTGGCCGAACCCCGTTTCGCTCATGGCTGAGACGGCAGCTCCAGGGCAATGGCGCCAAGGCGGCCGCAGCGGAAGTCGTCGAGCAGCTTGGTCGCCATGCGCAGGCTGTCGCCGCCTGTGTGGCGAGCGGCGGCGGCCGCCAGCCAGCCCTCCACATCCGGCCCACCGGCCGGCAGCTGGCCCAGGGGAATGCCGTAGCGCCGCTCCAGCAGGCCGGCAGGCACGCCGGTGGCCGACACCGCCTCCAGCAGTTGGAGCAGCGCGGCGAAGGCCAGGGCCACCGCCTCGGCGTCGTAGGCGGCCTGGCCGATGTCGTCACAGAGGGCCAGGCGCAGGGCGGCCTGCTGGTCGTCCAGCCGGGGCGGCAGGACGCCGGGGGCATCGAGCAGGTCGAGTTCCTGGCCCAGCCGCACCCAGCGCAGGCTGCGGGTGACGCCGGCGCGGCGGGCGCTCTCCACCACCTTCTGGCGCACCAGCCGGTTGATCAGGGCCGACTTGCCCACATTGGGGAAACCCAGCATCAGCGCCCGCACCGGCCGCGGCCGCATGCCGCGGCCCAGGCGCCGCTCGTTGAGCGCCGTGCCGGCCCGGATCGCCGCCTGCTGCAGCTGCTTCACGCCGGTGCCGGCCTTGGCGTCGCACCACCAGATGGCCTGGCCCTGGCCGCGAAACCAGCCATCCCAGGCCTGCTGCGCCGCGGCCGGCACCATGTCGCGGCGGTTGAGCACCAGCAGGCGCCGCCTGCCGCCGATCCAGCGTTGCAGCCGCGGGTGGCCCGTGGCCAGGGGGATGCGGGCGTCGCGCACCTCGATCACCAGGTCCACCTTGGCGAGGGCCTCCTGCAGAGCCTTCTCCGCCTTGGCGATGTGGCCCGGATACCACTGGATCGCCGGGGCGTTGACGCTCAGCTGCGGCAGGGTCAGCGGCGGGGTCAGCGGCGGCGTTGGCGCCGGCATCAGGGCACCACCAGCACCGGGCACGGCGCCAGCTGGATCACCCGGGCGGCGGTGCTCTGCTGGTCGCTTTCGAGGGCGATGCCGCGCGTGCCCATCACGATCACGTCGGCATCGATCTCATCGGCCACATCGCCGATCACGAAGGCCGCCTTGCCCTCCCGCTCGATCACCTCGCAGGTCACGCCGGCCTGCTGGAAGCTGCCGCGCGCCTGCTCCAGCAGCTGGGCCACGGCAGGCTCCTCGTCGCCGGGCTCCACGACCGAGAGCAGCACCAGGCGGCTGTCGTGCTCCTGCACGAGCTGCAGGGCCACGGCGGCAGTGTCCATGGCCTGACGGCTGCGGTCGATGGGGAACAGAACGGTCTTGAACATGGCTGGCGGGGCCCGGTGCCATCCAGGGGACGCCGGGGAGCGTGGTGTTCAGTCTGAACGACGCGCTGCGGGCTAAGCTCCGGCCCGTTTATCCCTATTCCCACACGCGTCCCATGGCGAAGCGATCCCTCACCAGCCTCAGCGTCGACGAGCTGCGCGGCAAGCGGGTGCTGGTGCGGGTCGACTTCAACGTGCCCCAGGACGACAGCGGCGCCATCACCGACGACACCCGCATCCGTGCGGCCCTGCCGACCATCGCCCATCTGCGCGACAACGGCGCCAAGGTGATCCTGGCGGCCCACTTCGGCCGGCCCAAGGGCCAGGTGGTGGAGGGGATGCGCCTCACCCAGGTGGCCGCTCGCCTCAGCGACCTGCTGGGCGTGCCTGTGACCAAGACCGACAGCTGCATCGGCCCCGACGCCGAGGCCAAGGTGGCGGCCCTGGAAGAGGGCGGCGTGGTGCTGCTGGAGAACGTGCGCTTCTTCGCCGAAGAAGAAAAGAACGAGGCTGAGTTCGCCAGGCAGCTGGCCTCGCTGGCCGAGGTGTATGTGAACGACGCCTTCGGCGCCGCCCACCGCGCCCATGCCTCCACCGAGGGCGTGACCAAGTTCCTCAGCCCCAACGTGGCCGGCCACCTGATGGAGAAGGAGCTGGCCTACCTGCAGGGCGCCATCGATGCTCCCAAGCGGCCGCTGGCGGCGATCGTGGGCGGCTCCAAGGTGAGCAGCAAGATCGGCGTGCTCGAGGCCCTGATCGACAAGTGCGACAAGATCCTGATCGGCGGCGGCATGATCTTCACCTTCTACAAGGCGCGGGGCCTCTCGGTGGGCAAGAGCCTGGTGGAGGAGGACAAGCTGGAGCTGGCCAGGGAGCTGGAGGCCAAGGCGGCCGCCAAGGGGGTGCAGTTCCTGCTGCCCACCGATGTGGTGCTGGCCGACAACTTCGCCCCCGACGCCAACAGCCAGATCGCCAAGATTGAGGCCATCCCCGATGGATGGATGGGCCTCGACATCGGCCCCGATTCACTGAAGGTTTTCCAGGAGGCCCTGGCCGACTGCCAGACCGTGATCTGGAACGGGCCGATGGGCGTGTTCGAGTTCGACAAGTTCGCCGCCGGCACCAACGGCATCGCCCACACCCTGGCCGAGCTGAGCGCCAAGGGCACCATCACCATCATCGGCGGCGGCGACTCCGTAGCGGCCGTGGAGAAGGTGGGTGTGGCCGACAAGATGAGCCACATCTCCACCGGCGGCGGCGCCAGCCTGGAGCTGCTGGAGGGCAAGGTGCTGCCCGGCGTTGCCGCCCTCGACGAGGCCTGAAGCCCCTCGGACCCGTGCCGCTGTCCCGGTGAACGGATCGCGCAAGCCGCACCTGGGCTGGATCGGGCTCGGGGCTCTGGGATCACCGATGGCCGCCAACCTGCTGGCGGCCGGGTTCCCTCTTCGCGTCCACAACCGCACCCCCGGCCCCGAACAGCCGCTGCTCGCCGGGGGTGCCCAGGCCGCCGCAAGCCCGCTGAAGACGGCCAGTGGCACGGAGGTGCTCTGCCTGTGCCTGAGCGACGATCAGGCCGTGCAGGCGGTGCTGGAGCAGGCCCGGGGCGGCCTGGCTCCGGGCAGCCTGGTGATCGACTTCTCCACGATCGCGCCGGCCAGCAGTCAGGCCCTGGCGGCCCAGCTGGCCGGCCTGGGCGTGGCCTACCTCGATGCGCCGGTGACCGGTGGCACCGAAGGAGCCCGGGCGGGCCGTCTCTCGGTGCTGGTGGGCGGTGAAGCAGCCGATCTGGAGCGGGCCCGGCCGGTGCTCGAGGTGGTCGGCAGCCGCATCACCCACCTCGGACCGGTGGGTGCCGGCCAGCAGGCCAAGGCGGTGAACCAGGTGCTGGTGGCGGGCAGCTATGCCGCCGTGGCCGAGGCCATGGCCCTGGGCCAGAGGCTGGGCCTGCCGATGGACCAGGTGCGGGATGCCCTCACGGCCGGCGCGGCCGGCTCCTGGGCCCTCGAGCACCGCGCCGGCAACATGCTGGAGGGCCGGTTCCCGCTGGGTTTCCGGCTTGCCCTGCACCGCAAGGACCTGGCCATCGCCCTCGAGAGCGCCGCGGCCACCGGGCTGGAGATTCCCCTGTGCCGGCTGGTGGCCGCCATGGAGGACGCGCTGCTGGAGGCGGGCCATGGCGACGACGACGTCTCGGCCCTGGCCCGCTGGTATGCCGCGGAGGCCGACTCACCAGCCCGGCCCGGGATGTGACCGGCTCCGTACCTCCATGTCATGGCTCGCCCGGCTCTACGAGCGGCCTTCAGGCCGGTCGATCGAGCCCCCCTGCAGGGCGATGCCAAACCCGGCGGGGCTGGCAGCGTCGCCCGCCAGCCGCTCCAGCCGGCCGCCGTGGAGCCTCGCCACCCGGGCGGCGATCGCCAGACCCAGGCCGCAATGGCCGCTGCCGCCACGGGCGGCATCGAGACGCTGAAACGGCATC
>JBATEO010000093.1:0-7206 GCA_049664045.1 Prochlorococcaceae cyanobacterium | reverse complement strand
GGCCCAGGCCGCCGGCGGCCACCAGGGCGGCGTAGTGGCGTTGCTTGCAGGCCTGCAGGGCCTCCACCCGGCTAGGATCGGGCTCGACCCCCTCAAGAGCGGCCAGCGCCGCGTGGATGCGCTCACGGCCGCCGCTGATCCGCAACCACTCGCCATAGCCCTCGGCGTCCCACTGCAGCGGCACGCCGTGCTCGGCGAAGGCCCGGTTGAAGGCCAGGCGGTGGCCGTCGCGCTCGGTTTCCGCCAGGGTGCCGTCCACATCCCAGAGCAGGGCCCTCAGGGCCATCGGCAAGCCGCGCACGCTGGCCCACCACCCTAGGCAGCCCGCCCGGACGGCCACAATGGGGAGCCGAACCGCCGACACCGCGTTGCTCCCCGCCCTCCACGAGCAGCGCTGGCAGCTTCCCGCCGCGCTGGGGCCGCTCAGCGATCCGGCAGCGCTGCGGCAGCTCAACCCTCCCGGGGCCGATCCCCTTCCCGACCCGCTGCTGGCCCTGCTGGCGCGGCGAGGTCACACCAGCGCGGAAGCCGTGGCGGCCCTGCTCACACCCCCGGCGGCCCCCGAGCCGCTGGAGCACTTCGCCGATCTGGCCGCTGCGGCGGCACGGCTGGAGCGGGCCTGCCGCAGCGGCGAGGCGGTGGCGATCTGCGGCGACTACGACGCCGACGGCATGACCAGCACAGCGCTGCTGGTGGGAGTGCTGACGCGCCTCGGGGCCACACCCCGGGGGGCCATCCCCAGCCGCATGGAGGACGGCTACGGCCTCAACACCGCCATGGTGGAGGAGCTGGCCGGCGAGGGTGTGGGCCTGCTGGTGACGGTCGACAACGGCGTCTCGGCCCTGGCGGCTCTGGAGCGTGCCCGGGATCTGGGGCTGGAGGTGATCCTCACCGACCACCACACCATTCCGGCAGCACTCCCCCCCCACCTGGCCCTGCTGCACCCCCAGCGCACGCCGGAGGGCTCGCCCTTCCGCGGCCTGGCCGGCGTGGGGCTGGCCTATGTGCTGGCGGCGGCCCTGTGCCGGCGGATGGGCAGTGCCGAGGGGCTGCGCATGGCCCTCGACCTGTTCTGCATCGGCACCATCGCCGACATGGCGCCGCTGCGCGGCGTGAACCGGCGCTGGCTGATCGACGGGCTGCCCCAGCTCAGCCGCAGCGGCCTGGCGGGGCTGCAGGCCCTGCAGCGCCTGGCCGGCATCGAGGCCCAGCCCCTCGATGCCGAGGCGGTGGCCTTCCGCATCGCCCCCCGCATCAATGCCGTGGGGCGCCTGGGGGACCCCCGGCTGGTGGTGGAACTGCTCACCACCGGCGAGCCGGAGCGGGCCCTGGAGCTGGCCCGGGAGTGCGAGACGCTCAACCGCCAGCGGCGGGAGCTCTGCGAGGCGATCGAAGCCGAGGCCCTGGCGCTTCTGGAGGCCGATGGCAGCGAGCGGCCCGCCTTCCTGCTGCTGGCCCAGAACCACTGGCACCACGGCGTGATCGGCATCGTGGCCGCGCGGCTGGTGGAGAGCCTCAACCGACCATGCGCCCTGCTGGCGGGGGAAGGCAACGGCTGCCTGCGGGCCTCGGTGCGCGCTCCGCGGGGGTTCGCCGTGGATGGGGCCCTGGAGGAGTGCGCCGATCTGCTCGAGCGCTACGGCGGCCACCCGGCCGCCGGCGGCTTCACCGTGCGCGCCGAGCGGCTCGAGGGGCTGCGGCAGCGGCTCGAGGAGCGGGCCAGGCTGTGGCTGCAGGAGCGGGGCGGGAGCCATCCGGTGGAGCCGGAGGCGCTGCTGCGGCTGGCAGCGATCGACAGGGAGTTCCTGCGTCAGCAGCGGCGGCTGGAACCGTTCGGCATCGGCCACCCCCAGCCGGTGTACTGGAGCAGCGGTTGCGCGGTCGTGAGCCAGAAGCTGCTGCGGGGCGGCCACCTGCAGCTGGAGCTGGACCAGGACGGCGCCCGCCTGCGGGCGATCGGCTGGCGCTGGCAGGGGGAGGCCCAGCTGCCGCGCTGGCTGGACGTGGCCTACCGGCTGCGGCTCGACCGCTGGCAGGAACGGGAGCGGCTGCAGCTGGAGCTGGTGGGGGTGCGGGCCAGCGCGGTGGGCGAGCACGGCGATGGCGAGGTGATGCTGCAGCGCGGCGAGCGCGTCTACTGGTGCCGCCGTGAGGGGGAGGCGATGGTGATCCGCAACGCCGCCGGCGAGGAACTGCACAGCGGCACCAGCCCCGATCACCCCTACCTGCGGGCCCTGCTGCAGGACGCGGCCATGGCCCTGGGCCTGGCCGCCTGATCAGGCTTCAGAGAGCGCCGCGGCGGTAGAAGAGGATGAAGATCACGGCCGGACCCGCCAGGGTGATCAGGGCCAGGGCGGTGAAGTTGGCGATCAGATGGAAGTCGATGCCCATGGGTGCCGGCGCGCTGACGCAAATCGCTGGGGGCGAGAGTAGGACCCTGTCATGGCTTTGCCGGGCGCAGCAGATGGTCTGTGACCGCTTGTCACGCGAAGTCCCCGGAGAACCGGCCCGCAGAACCGGCCGGCAGAACCCCTCCCTCCTGAGCGCCATTCCGTGAAGCCCGCCCCCACCTGGACCTGCATCGCTGGCTGCGGCGCCTGCTGCCGTCTGGATCCGGAGCTGCGCCAGGAGGCACTGGCGGCTCTGGACCCCGGGCAGCGGCAGCAGTACCTGGCGATGGTGGGTGCGGACGGCTGGTGCCGCCATTACGACACCGGCGGACGGCGCTGCCGGGTGTACGACGGCAGGCCGGACTTCTGCCGGGTGAGCAACCTGATGGGGCTGTTCGGGGCCGAGGGCCAGGCGGCCGATGCGCTGGCGATCGCCTGCTGCAAGCAGCAGATCCGCAGCGAGTACGGCGGCCGTGGCAGGGTAATGCGCCGCTTCCTGCGGGCGATCCGCCGGCCATGACCAGCAGCGAGGACTCCAACAGCCCCCAGGCTCCATCCAGCCAGGTGCCATCCGGCCAGGCTCCATCCGGCCAGGGGCCATCAAGTCAGCCCGAGCCCGGGCCAGCGGCCGATGCCGGGCCGGGTGGAGAAGGCACGGGAGCCTTCCTCGGTGTCCTGGCCACCACGTTCACCACCGTGTTCCTGGCCGAACTGGGTGACAAGACCCAGCTGGCGGCACTGCTGCTCTCGGCGCAGTCCGGGCAGCCACTGCTGGTGTTCCTCGGTGCATCCCTGGCCCTGATCAGCTCCAGCCTGGTGGGGGTGCTGCTGGGCCGCTGGCTGGCCCGGCTCCTGCCGGCCCACGAGCTGGAACGGCTGGCCGGCCTGCTGATGGTGGGACTCAGTCTCTGGCTGGGCCGCCAGGCGGTGCTGCAGCTCAACGCGCCACCGCCTGACCTTCCCCTGGGCTGAGTCAGTCCCCGCGCGACCCGCCCACCTCGCCGATCCCACACCCCGCCGACCCGCACACACCGCCGATCCCCCGCCCGCCGATGGACGTCAGCCTGCTCGCATCCACCTTCGTCACCGTGTTCCTGGCGGAGCTGGGCGACAAGACCCAGCTGGCGATCGTGAGCATCAGCGGCACCTCCACCCGGCCGCTGGCGGTGTTCGCCGGCAGTTCCCTCGCCCTGGTGCTGGCCAGCCTGCTGGGAGCGGCTGCCGGCGGATCCCTGTCGGCGGTGATCCCCACCAACCTGCTGCAGCTGGCGGCCTCAGGCGGTTTCCTGGTGCTGGGGGTCCGCCTGATCCGCAAGGCCGCCAGGGCGAAGGCCGGTGAGGCCGGTGAGGCTGATCCTGAGCGGGGCTGAGACGCACGCCTGCATAGAATCAGTCCAGTTCGAGGAGGAGGGTCGTGGGCATCGCTCCGAGCCCGGACCCGCCACTCCCGATCGCCATCCCAGCGCGTCCCCTGGGGCGATTCCCGATGGCCACCGCCAAACAACCTGATACCCCATGAAGTTCACGGTCGCCGACCTGCTCGACCAGCTTCCCGCCCACGAGACCATCCCCCCGGCCACGCTCGAGAAGGCCCTGGGGCTGAGCCAGACCACCGACAAGCACCAGCTGCGCATCGCCCTGGACGCCCTGATCAGGCTGGGCCTGGTTCAGGAGAGCGAAGCGGGTCTGCAGCGGGGTGACACCACCGACCTGATCCCCGCCCGGCTGCGCTGCTCCAGCAAGGGCTTCTGCTTCGCCCTGCGCGAGGACGGAGGCGAAGACATCTACATCCGCGAGCATCAGCTCAACCACGCCTGGAACGGCGACCGGGTGCTGGTGAAGGTCACCCGCGAGGGCGGGCGGCGGCGTTCACCCGAAGGCGGGGTGCAGTGCATCCTCGAACGCCAGACCCCATCCCTGCTGGCCCAGGTGGAGCAGCAGCAGGAGCACCTGGTGGCCACCCCCCTCGACGACCGCCTGCTCACCAGCGTGGTGCTGCCGGCCGAGGACGCCGAGCACCTCGACCCCGAGCACGCCTCGGTGGTGGAGGTGGTGATCGACCGCTATCCGGTGGCCCAGTTTTCACCCCAGGGGCACGTGGCCCGGCGGTTGCCGGTGAACGGTGGCGAGGCCGCCGACTTGGAGCTGCTGCTCACCAAGCACCGCCTCAACAGCCGGCCGGCCATCCCCCGCACCAGCCTGCGCACCCCGGTCGCCGCCGAGCGGGAGGACCTCACCGGGCAGGCGGCACTGCTGCCGCAGCTGTGGTCGGGCCAGGGCGCCCCGCCCCTGCCGGCGCTGGCCCTGGAGGCGCGCGACGGGGGCTGGACGCTGTGGCTGCACAGCCCCGCGGTGGCCGAGCGCCTCAGCGGCGGCGGCAGCCTCGACCAGTGGTTGCGGGATCAGGGCGATGCGCTGTGCGTGGGGCGCCAGTGGCTGCCCCTGCTCAGCCCTGCCCTGACCAAGGCGGCGACGTTCACGGCAGGAGAGGAGCAGACCGCGGTGTCGGTGGCCCTGGAGCTCGACGGAGAGGGCCGGCTGCAGGGCTACCGCTTCTGCCGCAGCCGGATCCGGCCGGTGGCCAGCGTCGACCAGGCCGCTCTCACCGCCCTGGTGGAGCGCAAGCCGAAGAGCCGCACCGTGCCGGCGGCGCTGAAGGCACTCAAGAACGAACTGGAGCACCTCGAGCAGCTGGTGGACCTCAGCCAGCGCCTGCGGGAGCGGCGGCTGGAAAGCGGCTCGATCGAGCTCGATCTGCCGATGCCGCCGATCGCCTGCCTCGCCGACCTTGGCATTCCCTCCCCGAGTCCTTCTCAACAGGGTTGGATGGTGGCCCTGCCGCCCCACCATCCCGCCGCCATCCTGCGCGAGGCGGTGCTGCTCGCCGACCGGGCCCTGGGCGAGCATCTGGCGGCCCTCGGGCTGCCGGGGATCTTCGCGATCAACTCCGCTCCCGACAGCGGCGATCTGAACGATGTGGCCAAGGCGGCTCTGGCGCTGGAGATCCCCCTGGAGCTGGGCGAGGAGGGCCATGCCGGCGCCGCCGAGCTGGCGGCCGCCTTCGCCGCCTCCAGCCGCAGCCGTTCGCTGCAGCAGCAGCTCTCCGGGGTGCTCCAGTCCGTGCAGTTGAGCGCCAGCCCCGGCGGATTCGCCCTGGCCGGACTGACGGGCGAGGACGCGGCCCTGGCGCCCTGGAGCTGCCCGGGGCTGCACTACGCGGACATCTGGAACCAACGCCTGCTGGTGGTGCTGCTCACCCAGGGCAAGGACAGGCCCAGTCCCCGCCACAAGACCAGCGTGGATCTGGCCTCGCCCGCCTGCCATGGCGCCATCGACTGGCCCCTGCTGGAGCCGGACCAGCTCGGCGAGCTGCAGCAGGCCCATGAGCACGGCCTGGTGCAGCGGCTCAACGGCCGGCGCCGGTTCCAGGCGGAACTGGAGGCCGACCTGCTGGCCATGGCCCAGGCCCGCCAGGCCGAACCGCTCGTGGGCCAGGTGCTGCCCGGGGTGATCAGCGGCGTGCAGAGCTACGGCTTCTTCGTGGAGGTGCCCCCCTCCAACGTCGAGGGCCTGGTGCACGTGAGCTCGCTCAAGGACGACTGGTACGAGTACCGGTCGCGGCAGAACCGGCTGGTGGGCCGGAAGAACCGCCGCACCTACATGCTCGGCGACGCGGTGGAGGTGGAGATCCAGAAGGTGGATGCCCTGCGCCACCAGATCGATCTGGCCGTGCTGCAGCCGGAGATGGAGCCCCTGGACGAGCGGGAACCGGACGATGAGGACGGGGACGTCGCTGCGGCCAGCGCGGAGGAGGAGGAGGAGCGCGAGCACTTCGCGCCGGTGCCCGTGCTCAGCGAGGTCTGAACGGTGGTCCCGGGAGCGCCGGTCGTGCTGGCCATCTCCGGCGCCTCGGCCCAGCCCCTGGCGCAGCGGGCCCTGCAACTCCTCCTGCAGGCCGGCGAGGCGGTGGAACTGGTGACCAGCCGGGGCGCCATCGGGGTGTGGCAGGCCGAAATGGGCCTGTCGGTGCCCGGGGATCCGCGCGCCCAGGAACGCTTCTGGCGCGAGCGCACCGGCTGCTCCGACGGCCAGCTGCGCTGCCATCGCTGGAACGACCAGGCAGCGGCGATCGCCAGCGGCAGCTACCGCACCCGCGGCATGGTGATCCTGCCGGCCTCGATGGGCACCGTGGGCCGCATCGCCACCGGCGTGGCCCTCGATCTGGTGGAGCGGGCCGCCGACGTGCACCTCAAGGAGGCCCGGCCGCTGGTGATCTGCCCGCGGGAGACCCCCTGGAACCTGGTGCATCTGCGCAACCTCACCACCCTGGCGGAGGCGGGGGCACGCATCGCCCCGCCGGTGCCCGCCTGGTACCACCAGCCGCGCACGATCGAGGACATGGTGGACTTCCTGGTGATCCGGGTGTTCGACCTGCTCGGCTACGACCTGGCGCCGCTGCGGCGTTGGCAGGGTCCGATCCGGCATGCAGACTCTGGCCCTGGCCGCTGCGACGCCGCCTCTTGAGCCTGCTGCGCCGACTGTTGCTGCTGCCCCTGCTGGCCCCGCTGCTGGCGGTGCTGGTGATCGGGGCGGTCAACCCGCGGCCGGCGGTGCGGATGCGGCTGCTCACCTGGACGTCGCCGCCGCTGCCGATCGGGGTGTGGCTGCTGCTGGCCTCCGGCGGCGGGGCGTTGCTCAGCGCGGGCGCCACGACCCTGGCCCTGCAAGGGCAGCGACAGCCCCTGCAGCGGCAGGTGTTCCGGGAGGTGTGGCCTGAGGCGGAGGACCGGCGAGCTGCGCGCACGGCGCCGCCGCC
>JBATEO010000092.1:0-27054 GCA_049664045.1 Prochlorococcaceae cyanobacterium | reverse complement strand
CCCCCCTGGCCGGCCTCGGCCTCGACCCTGCCGGCCCCCGGCGACCGCCCGGCTGGACCACCGAGCTGCATCCGGGGCTGGCCCCCTGGCTGGAGCAGGCGGCAGCCGCCCTGGGCGACGGCTGGTTGCTGGTGATCGATTACGCCCTCGAGGCCAGCCGCTACTACGCTCCGGCGCGGTGCCAGGGCACGCTGATGGCCTACCGGGACCAGCAGGCCAGCGGTGATCCCCTGCTGGAGCCCGGCAGCTGGGATCTCACTGCCCACCTCTGCATCGACACCCTGGAGCAGGCGGCCAGGGCCAGCGGCTGGCGCTGCCTTGGCCACTGCCGCCAGGGGCAGGCCCTGCTCGCCCTGGGCCTGGCCGAACGTCTCCATGGCCTGCAGCGCCTGTCCGGGGCGCAGCTGGCTCAGGCGCTGGACCGCCGCGAGGCGCTGCTGCGCCTGGTGGACCCCCACGCCCTCGGGGATTTCCGCTGGCTGGCCTTCGCCCGCGGCGCTTCCGGGGGCTCACCCCGCTTTCTGCGCGACCCTGCCAGCGGCCCCTGACCCAGCCGCCGGCAGCCGCGACTAGGGTTCGGCGCTTCCCGACCCCACCGTGCCCGACCCCTTCCGACTGCTGGAGGCTTTGGTGCTGCTCACGGCCCTGGTTGGCTTTCTTGGGCTGATCTGGCGCCGGAACCTGTTCCTGCGGGCGCTGGCCCTCGATGTGATGGGCACCGGGGCCGTGGCTCTGTTCGTGCTGGTGGCCGCCCGCAGCGGCCTGCGCACCCCGATCCTGGACCGCAACGAGCTGATCCGTGCCGCCTCTCCGGACCTCTCCTGGGCCGATCCCATCCCCCAGGCCGTGATCCTCACCGCCATCGTCATCGGCCTGTCCATCCAGGCCCTGCTTCTGGTGACCATCGCCCGGCTGTCGCGGCTGGATCCCCTGCTCGACACCACCAGCTTCGAGCAGCTGCTGCTCGAACCTTCCAGGCCGGCCACCCCGGCACGCCGCTCCTGATGGCGATGTCGGCTCTCACCCTGGCGATCGCCTGGCTGCTGCTCCCCTTCCTTGCCGCCTTCAGCGCCGCCCTGCTGCCCCGCCTGGCCCGCCCCCTGGCCCTGGTGTGCGTGCTCACGACCCTGGCCTGGGGCCTGTGGGCCAGCCTGCCCGGCCGGCAGGTGCTGTTCGAGCTCATCGGCAGCCTCGGGGTTCAGCTGCAGCTGGATGGGGTCGCGGCACCGTTTCTCCTGCTCAACGCCCTGGTGGTGCTGGCGGTGCTCGTGGACAGCTGGCGGCAGCCGCCGCCGGGCCCCTTTCTGCTGCTGCTGATGGTGCTGCTGGGGGGTCTCAACTCCGCCTTCCTGGCCACCGACCTGGTGAGCCTCTACGTGGCCCTGGAGGTGGTGGGCATCACCGCCTTCCTGCTCATCCTCCAGAGCCGTGAACCCCGCCAGCTCTGGATCGCCCTGCGCTACCTGCTGGTGGGCAACGGCGTGATGACGCTGTTCCTGATCGGCAGCGGCCTTCTCTATCTCTATACGGGCAGTTTCCGCCTGGAGTCCCTGCAGGAGCTGCCCCCAGGCAGCACCACCCTGGCGGTGGGACTGGCGCTGGTGATGCTGGGTCTGCTCACCAAGGCGGGCGTGTTCCTCAGCGGCCTCTGGCTGCCCCAGACCCATGCCGAGGCCCCGGCCCAGGTGTCAGCGCTGCTCTCGGGGGTGGTGGTGGCCGGCGGTATCTGCCCTTTGCTGCGGCTGGCCCTGCTGCTGCCGGCCCAGCAACCGGTGTTCACCTGGGTTGGCCTGGCGAGTGTGCTGCTCGGCCTGGTCTATGCCCTCGGCGACGGTGATCTGAAGCGCCTTCTGGCCTGGAGCACCCTGTCCCAGATGGGTTTCGCCCTGCTCAACCCCGCCGCCGGAGGCCTGTTCGTGCTTGGCCACGGCGTTGCCAAGGGGGCCCTCTTCCTTGTTGCCGGCAAGGTGCCCAGCCGCGATCTCTCGCTGTGGGGCCGTCAGCCCCTGGCGCCGGCCCTGGGCCTGCCTCTGCTGGTGGGAGCCCTCTCGATCGCCGGGGCGCCGCCGCTGCTCGGCTACTACACCAAGGCTGGCCTGGAGACGCTGCCGCCCACCGGCATCCCCGGGCTGCCGGTGCATCTGCTGGGCTGGCTGCTGCCGCTGCTGATGGTGGGCACGGCGGCGGTCTACGCCCGCCTCTGCTGGCTGCCGCTGGGCGCCAGCTGGCAGGTGCCTGCCCCGGGCGGTCTGCTGCTGGCCCTGGTGCTGGTGCTGGTGGGCCTGCTGGCGCCGCTCTACCCCGGTGGCTCGCCCTTGCCCAGCCCCGCGGCGCTGGGCAAGGGGCTGGCGGTGCTCGCCGCCGGTGCCGGGGTGGAAGCCCTGAGGCGCGGGCTGGCCAGCCCTGTGACGGCCCTTGGCATCCGCCATCGGCTGCGGCTCCCCAACCTGGAGCGCCTCGTCGACCTGCTGGGTGCCCTGGCGGTGGTGGGGGCGGGTCTGCAGCTGCTGCTGCTGCGCCTGCAGCCCCTGAGCGCAGAACTGCTGGCAGCGGAGGCGGCATGTCTCGGCTGATCCTGATCGCCATGCGGATGCTCATCTGGTTGCTGCTCACCGCCGACCCCGATGAACTCAACGTGGCCATCGGTCTGGCGGTCTCCCTGGCCCTGCCGCTCCCCAGGCGCGTGCGCTCCCTAACCCCGGCACAGCTCTGGCGCGCCCTCGCCGCCAGCGTGGCGGCCGTGCCCCAGGCCTACAGCGAGGCGGTGCAGCTGCTGCTGCACCGCAGGCTGGAGGAGAGCGTGGTGCACGACGAGCCGGCGCGGGCCAGCGGGCGCCCCTCCAGCGTGCTGGTGTTCCTGGATGTGTTCCGCATCACCATCACCCCGTTCACGATCGCCCTGGGGCTCGACGACGGGGGCCGCAGCTACCGCGTGCACCATCTGGTGGTCGAGGAGGAGCGGCGATGAGCGTGCTGCTGTTCGGCATGGTGCTGGCCGTGCTGCTGGAGATCCTGGTGGTGTGCCGTCGTTCCGACGTGTGGCACCGCCTGGCCGCCTTCGCCAGCGTGTCCACCAAGGTGGCGATGGTGATGCTGGTGGTGTCGGTGGTGCGTGACGACTGGATGGTGGGGCTGGTGGGCGTGATCGTGCTCAGCGTCGGCAACGGCGCCGTGATGCTCCTGGCCAACCTGCTGCAGGGGGTGGAGCGATGATCCCGGCGCTGCCCGAGGCCTTCTCCGGCCTGGCCCAGATCGCCAGTGCCCTGCTGCTGCTGGTCGGGCTGGTGTTCTGGTTCGCCGGCAGCTGGCCCCTGCTCGGTCGGGGCAGCTACCTCACCAAGCTCCACTACCTGGGGATCTCCGACACCCTCGGCTCGGCGCTGATGCTCCTGGGGTTGCTGCTGCGCTTCCAGCGTGAATGGCCGCTGCTGCTGCTGGCGTTGTTGTCGCTGGTGGTGTGGAACACGATCTTCGGCTATGTGCTGGCCGCCTGCTCCCAGACCGCCCGCCGCTTCCCGCCCCGTTCATGACCACCACCCTCGCCACCGACCTGCCCCTGCTGCTGCCGCTCACGGCCCTGCTGCCGCTCACGGCGATCCTGGTGGTGGTGCAGTCCAACCCGTATCAGACGCTGGCGCTGCGCGGCATTCTTGGCGCCGTGGCAGCCCTGATCTACGCCCTGCTGGGGGCGGCCGACGTGGCCCTCACCGAGGCCCTGGTGGGCACCCTGCTCTCCACCACTCTCTATGCGGTGGCGCTGCGTTCGTCGATGGTGCTGCGTCTCGCCTGGCCCGCCGGCAATGCGCCACTGCCCGCCGAGCGGCGGCGCCAGCTGGAGGCCTGGCTGGATCAGCTCAGCCTGCGGCTGGAGCTGGTGCAGGACGTGGATTTGCAGGGCCTCCACGGTCTGCTCGAGTGGCAGCCGGATGCGACCGTGCTGCGGGTACGTCTGCACAATCCCAGCCTGCTGCAGCGCCTCGCGGCCCTTCCCCGCCAGGGCGGCTGGGGCGATCTACTGGACGTTCTGCAGCTGCTGCCGGCCGGCGGCACCGCCGCGTCTGCCGAGAACCGGGAGCAGGGGGCATGAGGCTGGTCTACGCGCCGGCGGCGCTGCTGCTGTTTCTGATCCCCCTGTCGGTGGCCCTGCCGCCGCTGCCCGACGTCAGCGGCACGGTGGATGCGCTGCTGGAGGCGGGGCGGGTGCCGAATCTGGTGTCCACGGTGATCCTCTACACCCGCCTCTACGACACGGTTGCCGAGGTGGTGGTGTTCACCCTGGCCTCGATCGGAGTGCGCTGGATCTTCAGCGGCGAGCCCCTGCAACGCCGCATCCTTGCCCTGCAGGACGCCCCTTCGGTGGTGCTCTGCCAGCTGGGCGCCACGGTGTGCGCCCTGGTGGGGGTGGAACTGGCCCTGCGCGGCCATCTCTCCCCCGGCGGCGGCTTCGCCGCGGGGGTGGCGGGGGGCACGGCCATCGGCCTGCTGCTGATCAGCGGCTCCCTGCGCATGGTGGACCGCTTCTACAACCGCTACCGGGCCGACCTCTGGGAGAAGGGCGTGGTGGCACTGTTCCTGCTGCTGGCGTTCCTCAGCCTTGAAGGCCTGGGACCGGCCATGGAGGGACGCTACGGCTCAATCGCCAGTGGAGGCTGGATTCCCCTGCTGAACATGCTGGTGGCGGTGAAGGTCACCCTGGGGTCCTGGGCGATGGTGCAGCTGCTGGTGCGCTACCGGGGTCTGTTCTGAGTTCGGATCTGAATCAGGAAGCCCGCAGGTTCCCCAAGACAGGGCGCCTGCGGGCTGTTTCTGTGGGGAGCTGACGGCTCCGCTGGCCTCAGGAGGCCTGCGGGGCCAGGTCCTCCCGGCCGCCGATCACCAGGCGCAGCAGGATCGGCGCCAGGAAGGTGGTGCCGATCACCATCAGCAGAATCGCGGCTTCGAGTGCGGGGGTGAGGATCCCGGCCTGGGTGCCGAGGCCGAGGAAGATCAGGCCCACTTCACCGCGGGGCATCATCCCCAGTCCCACCACCAGGCGGTTGGTGGGCTCCTTGCTGGTGTAGCTCCAGCCCGTCGCCACCTTGCCGGCCACTGCCACCACCAGCAGGAACACCGCCACGATCAGCCCCTCCCGGTTGGCGGGATCGAAGGGGTTGAGCACCGAGAGATCCATGCCGGTGCCGATCAGCACGAAGAACACCGTGGCGAACAGGGCCACCAGCGGCTTCACCGCCGTGTCGATGTCGTGGGTGTGCTTGGAGGCGCTGAGGATCAGGCCGGCGGCGAAGGCACCCAGCGCGGCCTCAAGGCCGATGGCCTGGGCGGCGAAGCAGCTGAGCGTGAGCACCACGAAGCTGGCCACGGCCACGTCGCCGGGGGCCTTGAGGCGGTCCACCACCCAGTCGAACGCCGGGGCGGCGGTGCGGCTCAGGAACAGGGCTGCCGCCACGAACACCACGGCGGCCGCGCAGAGCTTGAGGATCGGGCCGATGGTGAAGGCACCGCCGCCGGCCAGGCTCACCACCACCGCAAGGATCACGATGCCGAGGATGTCATCGAGCACAGCGGCGCCGATCACGATCTGGCCCTCCTTGCGCTTCAGCCACTGCAGTTCGCCGAACACACTCGCCGTGATCCCGATCGAGGTGGCGGTCATGGCCGCCCCGGCAAAAATCGCCGGGATCAGGGGCACATGGAAGAGGTAGTACAGACCGGCGGTGCCCAGGGCGAACGGCAGCGCCACCCCCGTCACCGCCACCGTGGTGGCCTGCAGGCCCACCGCCACCAGCTCATCGAGTTCGCTCTCCAGACCCGTCAGGAACAGCAGGGCAAAGAGGCCGATCTGCGACACCGCCTGCAGGCTGGGGAAGGTTTCGCGGTAAACGTCCACGACCGTGTCCGCTGGCACGTCGGCCAGGGAGCCCACCAGGCTGAGCACGGCGCCGCTGAGCTGGGCCTGGGCTTCGGGGGGGATCACCAGATGCAGGCCGGAGGCGCCGATCAGCACGCCGGCGACGAGTTCACCCAGGATCGTGGGCAACTGCAGGCGCACCATCAGCTCGGCGATGGCGCGGGCCGCCACGAAGATCACCAGGAACCGGCCCACCCCGATCAGGGTTTCGGCCACCTCCAACTGGTGACTGCCGATCTCCATCAGCAGTGGGGGGATGGGAAGCATCAACGGGATCCATGCAGCGAGAGCAACCGTATGTAGTTCCGCCGCCACACGCTTTGGTTCAAACGCGTGGTCCGAGTCCAAAGGAATGCTGATCACACTGATCAGCTCCCTTGATCGGACTCCATGCCGTCAGGGGTTGCAGTAGGGACAGTGGCCGGGATCGGCCGCGTCCAGACCATCGCGGCGCGGCAGCCGTTCGCTGTGGCCGCAGTGCTGGCACCCCCAGACCTCACGGGCGGTGAGGCCGGTGGCGGTGCCGCACCAGCTGCAGGGGAGTCCGGGCTCGGTGTCCTGAAGCCCCCAGCCAGGCGTCCGGCACGCCGGACAGGGGCTGCGCAGGCGCCGAACCAGCGCCAGCCCGAGGCGGCGGATCGAGCGCATGCGCGTCGGGTTGAGATGGGCGCGCATGTCGGTTTCCAGCCACACCTCGCCCCTGGCGTCGGCGCGGCGGCAGGCCGCCAGCGCCTCCCGAAGCTCCGTGGCAGTGGTGATCCCCTTGCGCAGCGGCGGCCGCGATCCCCCGGCGGGCCGGGCGATCACGGCATGGGACGGGAACCCCACCTGCCGCAGCCAGGGCGCGGGGTCCTCGCCGGGCCCAAGCCGCCTGTGGCTGTAGTTGGTGCGCCACTCGGTGAGCCGCTCGAGCACGGTCAGGTTGCGCTCCAGGTCCACGAACAGCAGCAGCTCCTGCCCCACCGCCAGCAGGGGCACGGAGGGGTGGGGGCCGAAGCTGGCCTCGCTGGCCAGGCCCAGCCGCAGGCCGCTGGCCTCCAGGCCCAGCAGGGCCTTGCGCCGGCAGGTGCTCAAGGCATCGGCCGGCCGCTCCACCTCACCGCTGAAGGTGCCCAGCTGGTCGGTGTCGCAGCACTGCACGGCGAGGCTGGCGCCCAGACCGCGGCGGAAGGGCAGGGCAAGGGCGCGCTCCTTGCCATGGCGGGTGGTGAGGCAGATCCGCTCACCCGCGTAGGGGACCGCTGGCGCCCCTGCCCCGGCCATCAGGGGTCCACGCCCATCCCGGTGCGGTCGCCACGCAGCCCCCGCTGGCGCAGCTCCTCTTCGAGCGAGCGGGCCAGCTGGGCTTCGGGGGAGTGACCACCCGTCTGGGCCAGGACCAGCAGGGTGCGCAGGCCCAGCCAGCAGAGGGCCAGGACGATCAGCAGGCTCACGGCCGGCATCGATACTCAACGAATAATGGCTGGGGGGTGTGGGTGTTGGGGGAATGCCTGCCGGTGCGGCTATGACGCCTCCACGGCCACACCCACCTGCGTCCGTAGTGATGACCACAACATCGGCGCCTCCGCCCGGCCCGGGTTTCCGGCTGCTCAACCAGATCAGCACCAGCAACCTCAAGGGGGATCTCTTCGGGGGCGTCACGGCCGCGATCGTGGCCCTGCCTCTCTCACTGGCCTTCGGTGTGGCCTCCGGCGCGGGCCCGGCTGCCGGTCTCTGGGGGGCGGTGCTGGTGGGTCTCTTCGCCGCCCTTTTCGGCGGTACCCCCACCCTGATCTCCGAGCCCACCGGCCCGATGACGGTGGTGATGACCGCCGTGATCGCCAGCCTCACCGCCCAGGCGCCCGACCGGGAGACCGGCATGGCCATGGCCTTCACCGTGGTGATGCTGGCCGGCGTGCTGCAGATCGTCTTCGGTCTGCTGAAGCTGGGCCGCTACATCACCCAGATGCCCTACACGGTGATCTCGGGCTTCATGAGCGGGATCGGTCTGATCCTGATCATTCTCCAGATTGGCCCCTTCCTTGGACAGGCGATTCCCAGGGGCGGCGTGATGGGAACCATCAACGCTTTGCCGGGGCTGATCGTCGGCACCCGCCCGGCTGAGGTGACCCTGGCGGTGGTCAGCCTGGCAATCCTGTGGCTTACCCCGGCCGGGGTGAAGAGGATCGCCCCGCCCCAGCTGATCGCCCTGGTGGTGGGCACCCTTCTCTCCCTCACCCTGCTCGATGGCGGCGGTGACTACGAGCTGGGAATCCGACGCATCGGCGAGATCGCCTCCGGCTTTCCCAGCTTCCACCCGCCCCATTTCGAGCTGCCGCAGCTGCGGCTGATGCTCATCGACGCGGCGGTGCTGGGCATGCTCGGCTGCATCGACGCCCTGCTCACTGCGGTGATCGCCGACAGCATCACCCGCACCGAACACGACTCCAACAAGGAGCTGATCGGTCAGGGCCTGGGCAACCTGGCATCAGGCCTGTTCGGGGGCATCGCCGGCGCGGGCGCCACCATGGGCACGGTGGTGAACATTCAGGCCGGCGGTCGCAGCGCTCTCTCCGGAATCAGCCGGGCCCTGATCCTGATGGCGGTGATCCTGGCCGGCGGGCGCCTGGCCGGTCAGATTCCCCATGCCGTGTTGGCGGGCATCGCCCTCAAGGTGGGCGTCGACATCGTCGACTGGGGTTTTCTCAAGCGTGCCCACCGGATTTCGGTGAAGGGCGCCGTGATCATGTATCTGGTGATCGCCCTCACCGTGCTCGTGGATCTGATCGTGGCCGTGGGCGTGGGGGTGTTCATCGCCAACATCATCACCATCGACAAACTCACTGGCCTGCAGAGCAAGTCGGTGAAGTCGATCAGCACCGGCGACGGCGACCTGCTGCTTGATGCCGATGAGCGGGCCCTGCTTGATCAGGGCAGGGGCCAGGTGCTGCTGTTCCAGCTCACCGGCGCGATGATCTTCGGTGTGGCCAAGACCATCGCCCGGGAACACAACGCCATCGGCGATTGCCGCGCCGTGATCTTCGACCTCACGGAGGTCTCCCACCTCGGCGTCACAGCCGCCCTGGCGGTGGAGAACGCCGTGGAGGAAGCGATCGAGAAGGGCCGCCAGGTGTTCGTGGTGGGGGCCACCGGCACCACCCAGCGCCGGCTGGAGAAGCTGGGCCTCTACGCCAGGCTTCCGGTTGAACGCAGCACCATCAACCGCCGGGATGCGCTGCAGCAGGCCGTGGAGGCCCTGGTCGCGTCACCGCCCGGCCCCGGATCCCCGCTGCCGTCCAACCCAGCCGACGCTGTTGGCTGAAGAACTGATTTCTTCGCCGTGGGCCTCAGGAAACGTCACGATGACTTGACGAGCAGCCGCTGCAAAGTTTTCGGCTGGGCTGCTCGTTCCAGGCATCAATCAGCGGCACTGATCACCTGGATTTGCGCTTCTGGTTGATGGATCTGCCCCTGGGCACCCAACCGCAGGTGGCGTTCCTTAATCTTTGCCGACCCTTCACAGACATCCCTCCGATGCCTGCGCCACAGAAGCGCCAACACGGCGGCTGCGACGCATTCACTCAGCACATGCGTGCCATTCGCCGCATTCCCCTGCTGACCGCTGATGAAGAGATCAGCCTGGCCCGTCTGGTCCAGGCGGGCCGCAAGGCTCTCGAGGTTTCGGAGGAGTTGAAGCTACGCGCCGGCGGCGTGGCTCCCAGCCTGGAGGCGTGGGCACTCGAGGCTGGCATGGGCGTTCGCCAGCTGCAGCGCTGCCTGCGGCAGGCCAACCAGGCCCGCAGCCGCATGGTGCTCGCCAACGTGCGGCTGGTGGTGGGCATGGCCCGCCGCTATCTGCACCGTCCGGCCGATCTCGAGGATCTGATCCAGGAAGGCACCATCGGCCTGATCCGGGCCGTCGAGCGCTTCGACCCCAGCCGGGGCTACCGCTTCTCCACCTATGCCACCTGGTGGATCCGCGACGGCATCACCAGCGCCCTGGTGAGCAAGGGCCGCACCATCCGTCTGCCCTCCACGATGGTGAGCCAGCTGCACCGCCTGCGGCAGGTCCAGCAGAGCCTCGGCCAGCAGCTGGGGAGGGACCCCAGCCTTGCGGAACTGGCGGCCGCCACCGGCCTCAAGCCCCTGGACATCCGCGAAGTGCTGTTCAGGGCTCAGGAGCCCCTCAGCCTCGATGGTCAGCAGCGGGACGACAATGAGCAGCCGCTCCTGAGCACGCTGGCCTGCGAGTCGAGCAAGCCCCAGGATCTGGTCGCCTCGGCGCTCATGCGGCAGGACATTCGGAAACTCCTGCAGCAGTTGCCCGCTCAGGAAGCCGAGCTCCTGCGCTGGCGCTACGGCATCGATGGAGAGGAGGCGCTGAACCTGAGCGCCACGGCCCGCCAGATGGGGATCACCCGCGACACGGCCAGGGGCCTGGAGCGGCGTGCCAATGAGTCGATCCGTCGCCTCTCCACCCGCTTTGCGGACTATCTGGAAGCCTGAGCGGCTGACCGGCACGACGGCATGCAGGCGGTCCATGGGGACCGCCTTTTTTGTGCCCGACCCTCAGTTGTAAAGACAGAACATTGAGGCGTAGCGCTAGAACATCAGGATGTAACTTCTGGGCGGGTTTAGGAACTCTTATCGATCCGATTCGCTGTTCTGCGCGATGGCCTACCCAGCCCCAAAAGGCCCTCCCTACATTTCTGCCGTCACAAGCACAGGTGTCCCGGATTACCCGCACTGGGGTTGCACCCACTCTCCATTCTTGTCGCCCCTGTCTCATGCACCAGCCATGCTTCTTTCCATGCCAGACCGATGCTTGCAGCTATCACTTGGTGCCGGACAGCCTGTTCCTGCCACGGTGAGCTGGCGCCTAGACGCCGGCTATCTGCGGGCCTCCAGTTGGACCGATCAGGCCGAGATCTTCACGGTCGGCATCTGGGGACCAGGCGAATCGGTGATTCCTGAGTTGCTCACCATGCAACCGGTTGAGCTGCATGCGCTCTCTTCCGTGCACGTCAGCGAGTGGCTGCCGGGACCGGACGAACGCCAGTCCTTCTCCGCAACCCATATCCAGCAGATGTCGATGCTGCTCCGGCTCAGCAGGATCCGGCCGGCCGACGTGCGGCTCTTCCATCTCCTGATGTGGCTGGGTCATCGCTTTGGCCATGTCACACCAAAAGGCGTGATCGTTCCCCTTGAAGAGATGAACATCACCCATCGCCAGATGGCCGAGATCGCCAGCATGTCGCGGGTCACCGTGACCAAGACCCTGGGCCAGTTTCGCCAGCAGGGCTGGTTGATCAAGGAGGGTTCGAGCGATCTGGTGGCCCGCAGTGCCATCGCCCTGTTCCAGCGTCCCTCCTGAAGCCATGCCCACCAACACAACCGGCAGCCGCGATCCCCCGGACGGGTCGATTGGATCAGCCCATACCGCTCTCGCTCCCTTCCACACCACCCTGATCTCCGTTTCCTCTGCCATGAAGCAATCACGCCGTGCTCTGGCCTTTGTCGGAGCCGCCCTCACCTCATCGACCCTGCTCACCGGTTGTCTCGGCAATCCTCCCGAAAGGCAGGCCAGTGAAACGGACTCTTCCCCAGCGGTTGACTCTCAGGCCGCCGCCGATCTCGAAACCACCAACATCAAACTCGGCTACATCCCGATCCTGGAGGCCGTGCCGCTGGTGGTGGGGGTGGAGAAAGGCTTCTGCGCCAAGCAGGGGCTGAACGTGGAACTGGCCAAACAGGCCAGCTGGCCGGCCGCCCGCGACAACGTGGTGATCGGCTCCCAGGGGGGTGGCATCGATGGCGGCCAGTGGCAGCAGCCCATGCCCCATCTGATCACCGAGGGCATCATCACCGACGGCAACAAGGTGCCGATGTATGTGCTGGCCCAGCTCAACAGCCAGGCCAACGGCATCGCCGTCTCCAACACCCTCAAGAACGAGGCCCTGGGTCTTGATCTCACGGCCAAGGCCGACGCAATCAAATCCTTCCCCCAGCGCGAGCAGCGCAAGTTCCGCGCCGCCTCCACCTTCCCCAACGCCAACCAGGATCTCTGGATCCGCTACTGGCTGGCGGCCGGTGGCCTGGATCCCGACAAGGACATCGAACTGCTGACGGTGCCCTCCACCGAGACCCTGCAGGGCATGCGCAACGGAACCATGGATGCCTTCAGCACGGGCGATCCCTGGCCATTCCGGATCGTCAGCGACGACATCGGCTACATCCCGGCCCTCACCGCCCAGATGTGGCCGGCCCACCCGGAGGAAGTGCTGGCCGTGCGCGCCGACTGGGTGGACAAGCATCCCAAGGCCACCATTGCCCTGCTCAAGTGCCTGATGGAGGCGCAGCAGTGGGCCGACAAGGCGGAGAACCGCTCGGAGGCGGCGGAGATCGTGAGCTCCCGCAAGTTCTTCAACACGCCCAAGTCCGTTCTCGAACCGGCGCTCAAGGGTCAGTACCAGTTGGGCGCCGACCGCAAGGCCGTGAACGATCCCAAGCTCGGACCCCTCTACTGGAACAGCGATCGTGGGGTCGTTTCCTACCCCTACAAGAGTCTGAGTCTGTGGTTCCTGGTGGAATCGCTGCGCTGGGGATTCCATCCCGGCAAGCTCACCAGCATCGACCAGGCCAGGCAGCTGGTGGACCGGGTCAACCGGGAGGACCTCTGGCAGCAGGCGGCCCGCGAGCTCGGCGTTCCCGACAACCAGATTCCCAAGGGCTCCAGCCGCGGCAAGGAAACCTTCTTCGACGGCAAGGTGTTCGACCCCGAGAACCCGCAGGCCTACCTGGACAGCCTCGCGATCAAGCGCTGAGTCCTCTCGTTCCTTCCTGACCACACCGTTTCGCACACAGCATGGTTTCCCTATCCACTGCCGGCTCCGACCGGCGACCGAATCTCTGGTGGCGCCAGTTCCGACGAACCTGGCTCCCCCCCCTGCTGGGGGTTCTGGGGTTCCTCACCGCCTGGCAGCTGAGCGCCAGCCTGGGTCTCTCCAGGCTCCCGGGCCCGCTCAGTCTCTGGACCGAAGAGCGCACCCGCGAACTGCTGCTCTACCCCTTCTATGACCGGGGAGGTCTGGACAAGGGACTGTTCTGGCAGACGCTGGCCAGCCTCAGCCGGGTGGCCCAGGGCTACCTGCTGGCGGCGATCGTGGGCATCGGCATGGGCATCACCGTGGGCCTCAACCAGGCCCTGAACCGCGCCTTCGACCCGATCTTCCAGTTCCTGCGCATGGTGGCACCCCTGGCCTGGGTGCCGATCGCCCTGGTGCTGTTCCAGAAGAACCAGCCGGCGGCGATCTTCGTGATCTTCATCACGGCGGTGTGGCCGATCCTGATCAACACCGCCGAGGGCGTTCGCCAGATCCCCCAGGACTACCGCAACGTGGCCCTGGTGCTGCAGATGTCGAACAGGCGTTTCTTCACCAAGATCCTGATCCCTTCGGCTCTGCCTTACATCTTCACCGGCCTGCGCATCTCGATCGGTCTGGCCTGGCTGGCGATCATCGCTGCCGAAATCGTGATGAGCGGCATCGTCGGGATCGGCTTCTTCATCTGGGATGCCTATCAGCAGAACTACGTGAGTGACATCGTGCTGGCGGTGGTCTGGATCGGCGCCATCGGCCTGCTCCTCGACCGGGGCATGGCCTGGCTCCAGAGCCGCATCTCCTCCAACCGCTGATTGTCCGCACCCCTCGAGGCCCCGGTGGTTGCCGGGGCCCTTCAACTTGCCGTTCCTGATTTCCAACTGCCATGACGACACTGGTCGCCGTTCAGGATGTTGCCAAAGACTTTCCCCTCTCCGGTGGCGGCAGCTACCTGGCACTGAAGGGGATCGATCTGGAGATCCGCAAGGGTGAATTCATCTCGCTGATCGGCCATTCCGGATGCGGCAAGAGCACCCTGCTCAACATGATCGCCGGACTCGATCTCCCCACCGGCGGAACGGTGCTGCTCGAAGGTGAAACCGTCAAGCGGCCCGGGCCCGACAAGATGGTGGTGTTTCAGAACTACTCGCTGCTGCCCTGGCTCACGGTGCGCGAGAACATCGCCCTGGCGGTGGACGAGGTGATGCCGGGCCTGCCGCGTGCCGAGCGGGATGCGGTGGTGGAGGAGCACATCGCCATGGTGGGGCTCACCCCCGCGGCCGAGAAGCCACCGCTGCAGCTCTCGGGCGGCATGCGCCAGCGGGTGGCCATCGCCCGGGCCCTGGCGATCCGGCCGAAACTTCTGCTCCTCGATGAGCCCTTCGGCGCGCTCGATGCGCTCACCCGCGGCAATCTGCAGGAAAAGCTCATGCAGATCTGCAATGAGCACGAGCTCACCGCCGTGATGGTGACCCACGACGTGGACGAGGCGGTGCTGCTCTCCGACCGCATCGTGATGCTCACCAATGGCCCGGGCTCGAAGATCGGCGGCATTCTCGAGGTGGACATCCCCCGTCCCCGGCAGCGGTTGGGGGTGGTGCACCACCCCAGCTACTACAGCCTGCGCTCCGAGATCATCTACTTCCTCAACCGTCAGAAGCGGGTGAAGCAGTGGCAGTCCAAGCCCCATCAGGTGCTGGCGCGCCATGGCCTGGAGAAGGTGAACCTCGATCTCGGCTTCATCCCCCTGGCTGCCTGCGCCCCTTTGGCAGTGGCCGAGGCCAAGGGCTTCTTCGCCAAGCACGGCCTCGATGAGGTGCATCTGGTGCGGGAAACCACCTGGCGCGGAATCACCGATGGCCTGCTCGACCGCACCCTCGACGCAGCCCTGATGCCCTCCGGCATGCCCACCTGGATGACGGCCGGCGGCCATGGCGGCGAGCCGACTCCGATCGTGACGGCGCTCACCCTCAGCCGCAACGGCAACGGCATCACCCTCGCCAGCCGGCTGGCGGAGCAGGGGGTGAGCACGGTGGCCGCCTACCGCGACTACCTGCAGCGCACCAACCGGGAACCCCACACCCTGGGCATCGTGCATCCCGCCTCGATGCACAACCTGCTGCTGCGCTACTGGCTGGCTTCCAACGCGATTGATCCCGACCGGGATGTGCACCTGCAGACCATCCCGCCGGCGCAGATGCTGGCCGACCTCAAGGACGGCTCCATCGACGGCTACTGCGTGGGCGAACCCTGGAACCTGCGGGCGGAACGCGAAGGGCGGGGCTTCCCGATCGTGGGCGACCTGGAGATCTGGTCCGGCCACCCGGGCAAGGTGCTGGGTGCGCGGGAGGACTGGGCCCTCGCCCACCCCAACACCCACATCGCGCTCACCAAGACGCTCCTGGAGGCCTGCCGCTACTGCGCCGATCCGGCCCACTGGGATGAGCTCAGCCAGCTGCTCAGCGACCGCCGCTACCTCGGCATGAAGCCGGAGCTGATCCGCTTCGGTGTGCCGGCCGGCCGCAGCGACACTCCCCACGGCACGGCGCACAGCCTGTTCTTCGGGCCCGGCGTGAACCGGCCCAGCCGCAGCGAGCACCTCTGGATCATCAGCCAGCTGGCCCGCTGGAACGAGATCCCCTTCCCCCGCAACTACGTGGAGATCCTCGAGCGGGTCTGCGCCGTGTCCGTGTACAGCACCGCCGCCCGCGAACTCGGCCTCGACGACGTGTCCTACCAACGGGGCGGCATTGAGCTGTTCGACGGCGTGCCCTTCAACGCCGACGACCCGATCGCCTACCTCAACCAGCTGCCGATCCACCAGGACTTCAGCGTGGCCGAGATCCCCATCGGCGTGCCCAGAGCGATGGCGTCCTGAATCCGCCTCCCACCCCGGCCCTCGCCACCCACTCCCGACACCGAGCCAAGCCCCCCCGTCTTCCGACCGCCATGACCACCACCCTCGCGGCCACGCCGCAACTGGCCACACCAACGGCTAGCCCCCTGCTGCGCTTTGAACAGCTGGGCCTCGCCTATCCCACCCCCAAGGGGCCCTACCCGGTGCTCGAGGACATCAACCTCGAGGTGCAGGCGGGTGAATTCGTCTGCGTGATCGGCCACTCCGGCTGCGGCAAGAGCACCCTGCTCAACACCGTGTCCGGATTCGCGAAGCCCACCAGCGGCCGCGTGCTGCTCCACGGCCAGCCGATCCAGCGCCCCGGGCCCGACCGGATGGTGGTGTTCCAGGGCTATGCGCTGCTGCCCTGGTGCACGGCCTACGAAAACGTGCACCTGGCGATCGACTCGGTGAGACCGAACCTGAGCGAACGCGACAAGCGGGAAATCGCCATGGAACACCTGGAGCTCGTGGGTCTCACCGCTGCCGCCGGCAAGCTCATCACCCAGCTCTCGGGGGGCATGAAGCAGCGGGTGGCGATCGCCCGGGCCCTCGCCATCCGGCCGGAGGTGCTGATCCTCGATGAACCCTTCGGAGCCCTCGACGCGATCACCAAGGAGGAGCTGCAGGAGGAACTGCTGAAGATCTGGAACACCCAGAAATGCACGGTGCTGATGATCACCCACGACATCGATGAGGCCCTGTTTCTCGCCGACCGGCTGGTGATGATGACCAATGGCCCGTCGGCTGGCATCGGCGAGGTGCTCTCGATCGACTTCCCCCGCCCCCGCAACCGGGAAGACATCATGGAAGATCCCCACTACTACGAGCTGCGCAACGGCGCCCTGGACTTCCTCTACAACCGCTATGCCCACGATGAGGACGGCTGACGTCTGATCGGCCCCATCAGGGACCCATATCAAAGGCTGACTGTTTGATCAGCGAGTCTTCCTACATTCAGCTGACCACAGCCTCTCGCCATGAGCAGCACACCTCTTCGATCGCCGCTGGGCCCACCAGCAATGCCGGAGACCACCGCCGTCTATCCAGCGGATCGCACTCCATCTTTTCCCTGGTATCAGGTGTTCCGGCGCCCGCAGATCGTGCAGTCTCTCGAGGCCGTTCAGGACTTCATTGCGGTTTCCCTGTGCATGGGGCTGTTCTGCGTGATGGCATTGCAGCTGAAGTCCATCTTCTCCTCCCTGCTGTCCCAGCCGCAGTTCCATGCCATCACTGCCGATATCCTGTTCATCCTGATCCTCGTTGAGCTGTTCAGGCTGCTGATCATCTATCTGCAGGAACAGCGGGTGTCGATTGGTGTTTCCGTTGAGATCGCCATCGTCTCCGTCCTCCGCGAAGTGATCGTCAACGGAGTTCTCGAAACCGCCTGGCAGCAGATGATCGCGGTCTGCCTGTTCCTGGCCACCGCGGCCCTGCTGATGGTGGTGCGCGTCTGGCTGCCGCCCACCTTCGAGGGGGTGGACCCGGAGTCCCAGGTGTCGGCCCGGCTGCGGCGCGATCTCTACCGGGAGTAGATCCCCGGCACCCCTTCCCACAACCCCTCTCCGGTCAGCCGCCTGAGCGGCTCTCCCGGCGCTGATCTCCTTTCCCGGTGCTGGCCCCACATTCCGGCCGCTGTCCCTACACTTCCCCGCGGCTCACCATCGCCAGCACCACTAGAGGATCAACGTGTCCGAATTCCTTACTCTCTTTCTTGAACAAGTTCAGTCTCCAACGCTAGGCTTCCTGATCGGTGGCATTATTGTTGCCGCGTTGGGTAGCCAGCTAGCCATACCAGATTCGATCTACAAATTCATCAGCTTCTTCCTGTTGATGAAGATCGGATTGACTGGGGGGATCGCCATTCGGAATTCCAACCCTACTGAGATCTTCCTTCCGGCGATCGCGGCTGTGCTGCTGGGCATCGTGATCGTGTTCATCAGTCGTTACACCCTGGGCAAACTGCCAGGCATCAAGGTGACTGACGCCGTGGCCACGGGTGGTCTGTTCGGCGCGGTGAGTGGCTCCACGCTGGCGGCGGTGCTGCCCCAGTTGGATTCCGCCAAGATCCCCTATGAGGCTTGGACTGCGGCCCTCTATCCCTTCATGGACATCCCGGCCTTGGTGACGGCGATCGTGGTGGCCAGCGTTTATCTCAGCAAGAAGACCGGCAACGCCTCCGAAAAAGTCGAGATCTGGCCGATCATCAAGGAGAGCCTGCAGAGCTCGGCCGTCACGGCACTGCTGCTGGGTGTGGCGCTTGGCATTCTCACCAGGCCGGAGCCTGTCTATGAGAGCTTCTTCAACCCTCTGTTCCGCGGCTTCCTCGCGGTTCTCATGATCATCATGGGGATGGAAGCTGCCCAACGCATGAATGAGCTTCGCAAGGTTGCCCAGTGGTTTGCCATCTATGCATTCATTGCTCCCATCGTGCATGGTTTTCTTGCATTCGGTGTCGGCCTTGTCATCCACAAGATCACCGGCTTCAGCATCGGTGGCGCCGTGGTGCTGGCGGTGATCGCCGCGTCGAGCTCTGATATCTCGGGCCCGCCAACCCTTCGCGCTGGCATTCCCTCGGCGAATCCCTCGGCCTACATCGGCGCATCCACGGCCATCGGCACACCAGTGGCGATCGCCATCTGCATCCCGCTCTTCATTGGGCTTGCGGAAGTGCTCCTTGGTCGTTAAGATTTCACACAAATTACCAATCAGAGGCTAAGCCCATGAGTCAACAGGTCTGGAAACTGGTGATCGTTGCGGAGGAAATCCTCTCCAAGAAACTCATCAAGCTCATCAAGGCGGCCGGTGCCACCGGCTACACCGTGAATGCAGCCGGTGGGGAAGGCAGCCGCAATGTGCGCTCCACAGGAGAGCCGAGCGTGTCGCATACCCTGTCCAATGTGAAAATCGAGGTGCTCACCGGCACCCGCGAGTTGGCCGATAAGATCACCCGTGAAATCGAAGCCAAGTACTACGCGGACTACTCGATCATCACCTATCTCTACCAAGTGGAAGCTCTGCGCGATCACAAATTCTGATGTGATCGCCGGCCAGACATCTTGAGCAGTCCTGTCGGGGCTTGTTCCAGTTGTCGGACGGTGCCGGGTGTTCCGTTTTCTGATGCCCGTCCATGCTACCCAGCATGGACGGGCCTTCCCGTTGTTTCCACTGTTTGCAGTCTCACCATCCGTGATATGAATTTTCTTGGCGACGATCGCTTTCTGGCCGGAATTCATGGCTACGAACGTCAGCTGGCAAAGCTCCTGGCCCTGTTGCTTGCTGTTGTGATCGGCCTGGCAACACTCCAGTTGCTGGCGGACAGTGGCGTGAAGGTGTTCACTCTTCAGGCCAACTGGTTCGACGGCAGTCTGATCAAGCTGCTGGATCGTCTGCTGCTGATCTTCATTGCCCTGGAGGTGATGCAGAACATCACCGCCTATCTCCGCGATCAGGTGGTGCAGATCGAACTGGTGCTGCTCACCGCCCTCACGGCCGTTGCCCGAAAGGTGATCGTGCTGCCTCCCGGCACGGAGGAGAAGCCCCAGTTGATGGCGGGGTTTGGCTTGATCGCGGTGGGCCTGGCCGCCGCCTACTGGCTGGTGCTGGCGGCTCGCCGTAGCCACAAAGCCTCCACTGAGCCCTGAACCGCAGGCATGCAGACGTCCTGAATCGCAGGCATGCAGACGTCCTGGATCGCCACAGTGATGCCCTCAATGGCAAAGCGATGAGCTGGCACCCCCACCTCTGGCATCCCACCACCCAGGTGGCCACCGCACTGGAGCCGCTGCGGGTGCGCTCGGCCCGGGGCAGCGAACTGGAGCTCGACGACGGCCGACGCCTGATCGACGCCATCAGCAGCTGGTGGGTGACGCTGCACGGCCACGCCGAGCCCGCCATCGCCGCGGCGATCGCCCGTCAGGCCCAGCAGCTGGAGCAGGTGATCTTCGCCAACTTCAGCCATGCGCCCGCCGAGCAGCTGGCCACCCGCCTCGCCGCCCTGAGCGGGCTGGAGCGGCTGTTCTTCTCCGACAACGGCTCCACCGCCGTGGAGGTGGCCCTCAAGATCGCCTGGCAGTGGTGGCGCAACCAGGAGGGCAGCGGCGCCGCGCCCCGGCGGCAGCTGATCGCATTCGAGGGTGCTTATCACGGCGACACCTTCGGGGCGATGGCCCTGGGTGAGCGCTCGCTCTTCACCGATCCCTTCGAGCCGCTGTTGTTTCACGTGGAGCGGGTGGCCTGGCCCCACACCCACTGGGGCGATGACGCGGTGGAGCAGCGGGAGCAGATGGCGCTCGCCCAGCTGGAGCAGGCCCTGCAGACCCCCACTGCCGCAGTGATCCTGGAGCCCCTGATCCAGGGGGCCAGCGGCATGCGCCTGGTGCGGGCCGGCTTCCTGCGCGCAGTGGCCGAGCGGGTCCGGGACGCCGGCGCCCTGCTGATCGCCGATGAGGTGATGACCGGCTTCGGCCGCACGGGTGATCTGTTCGCGTGCCGCCGGGCCGGCATCCAGCCCGACCTGATGGCCCTCTCCAAAGGGCTCACCGGCGGCTTCCTGCCCATGGGGGTGACCCTGGCCAGCGAGCGGTTGTACCAGGGCTTCATCAGCGAGCGGCCCGAGGCCACCTTCTTCCATGGCCACAGCTTCACCGCCAACCCGCTGGGCTGTGCCGCCGCCCTGGCCAGCCTCGATCTGCTGCAGGCCAGTCCTGAGCGCTTCCAGCAGTTCGAAGTGCGCCACATCCCGCTGCTGGAGGAGCTGGCCCAGCACCCACTGCTGCGGCGTCCCCGCTGCGCCGGCACGATGGCGGCCTTCGATGTGGAGGCAGGCGAGAGCAGCTACCTCAACCCCGTGGGCAAACGGATCCAGCGCCATTGCCTGGAGCAGGGGGTGTATCTGCGGCCCCTGGGCAACGTGGTGTACCTGCTGCCGCCCCTGGGCATCCGCGGCGACCAGCTGGAGCGCTGCTACCGGGCCCTTGGTTCAGCCCTGGACGCCCTGGCCTAACCCGGCAGGATCACCCGGTCGATCACGTGCACGACACCGTTGTCGCAGGCGATGTCGGCGGTCACCACCGTGGCGTTCTTCACCTCGAAGGGATCGGCCCGCCGGATCGCCACCGGCGCTCCCTCCAGGCTCTCCCATTCGCTCCGGGTCACCAGCTCGTCGCGGTTGTGGGCACCGCTGAGCACGTGGAACTTGAGGATGCGGGCCAGCTGGGGCGGGTTGTCCACCAGGGTCTGCACACATCCCGGCGGCAGGGCCGCGAAGGCATCGTCCACCGGCGCGAACACCGTGAACGGCCCGGGCCCCTCCAGGGCTCCGGTGAGCCCGGCCACCTCCACGGCGGTGAGCAGGGTGCCGAAGCAGCCCGCTCCCTTGGCGGTCTCGATGATGTTGGCCATGGATGGGGAACTTGGTGTCGTGGTGAGCGCCGGGATCAGCGATAGTCCTGGGTCTGGATCTGCGGCAGCCGGGCTTCCGGGCGCAGGAAGCGGTCCATCTGGGCCTCGAAGAAGCGCCGGTTCGCCATCAGATGCTCCGGGTCTGTGTCGTCGAGGGGATAGAGCAGGGCGCAGCGCAGGGCCTGGATCACCGCCGAGGTGACGTTGTACATCGAGCGCTGGAAGGTGATGCCCAGCTGGATCAGCTGGTCGGCTTCGCCGCGCTTGTGCTGCTTGTACAGATCCTGCAGGTAGGGGGGCAGGAAGTGCAGCATGTCCTGCATCAGCAGGGTCGGCGGAATGCCGGCCGAACCCACCGGGAAGACATCGGCATAGAGAATGCCGTAGTGGAAATCGGCCTGATCGTCCGGCACCTGGCAGGCCTGGGCGTTGTAGCTCTTGGTGCCGCGGAAGGGCGCCGTGCGATAGAACACGGCTTCCACATACGGGAGTGCGGCTTCGTAGAGCCAGGTGAATCCTTCGCTCTTGGGGATGATCTCGAAGCACTCCCCTCTGATATAAACATGGTGGTAGATCGGCCGCCCCGCCACGGCGAAGATGCCGTTCACCAGAAAATTCATGGCGTCGGGAACGCCCTTGAAGCCGCCCTCGTCGTAGATGTCGCTCATCTCGAAGAACACCGGCGCCATCACCTCCCAGAAGAGGCCGAGGTTGGCGTAGTAGCTCATCTTCTTCACCTGCTCCATGAACATCTCGGGGAACAGGCGATACAGACCCAGCATCAGCGGGTTGCCGCGGAAATAGGCCTTGATGGCACGGTCCGCGTTGGCCCGGTAGGTGTCGCTGTCGAGATAGTCGTAGAAGCGCCCACCCATGCCCTGGTGCCAGAGCATGGCCTCCATGCAGGCCTCGGCGAACTCCATGTTGATCCGGTCGTGCCAGAGGTGATGGAGCAGCTTCGGCATCCGCCCGGTTTCACCCTTGGCCATGAACTCCAGCAGCTCGGGGTGGGCCTTCTCGCCGCCGCGCCAGATGCGCAACTTGGACTGATCACCGGCATAGGAATTCGGCAGGTCCAGATACTCCTGAGAGATGAAGTACTTGAAGGCAGGCAGCGGATCGAGAAACACCTGCTCGGCGATGTAGAGCAGATCCCGCCAGTAGAAGTCCATCGGCACGGCGTAGGCCTTGTAGATGCCGATGATCTGCATCAGGTTTTCCGGCGTGTCCGGCAGCATCGAGCCGCCGGCCTCCAGCCGGTGGATCACGTCGGCGTAGCGATGGGTGGAGGGGGGGATCAGCGGCTGGCAGACCGTCTCGGTGGCGGCTGCGGTGGGTGGAGTCATGACGGCAGCGGCTCCGATGCGGACAAGGTCGTGGCGGATGCGATCTGAACGGCGGCTGGATCGTTCAGGAACGGCTGGGCCCGCAGCGCCAGGCTGGCGGACTCGGCCTCGCTCCAGCTGGTGAGAGCGGTTGGCCACAGGCCGGCCGCGATCACCAGCAGGGTGAGGGCCATCGCCGGAGCTCTCTCGCCCCAGCGGGTGTGGGCCCAGTCGGCCCGCTCGTTGTCGAGCCGGCCGAAGCCCACCCGGTTGAACAGGCGGATGGCATAGACGGCGGTGAAGCCGGAGGCGAGCAGGCTCACCAGGGTGGCCCGCGGGAAGCTGGTCCAGCTGCCCTCGAACACCATCAGCTCGGCGGGGAAACCGGCCAGGCCGGGAATGCCGGCAGCCGCCATCAGCGCCAGCAGCAGCATGCCCATGGTGAAGGGCAGGCCCCGCAGGGGATTCATCAGGCCCGAGAGCTCCGGGATGGCGGTGGTGCCGGTCTTGCGCTCGATCAGGCCCACGCAGGCGAAGAGCAGGGCGACGATCATCCCGTGGGCGAGGATCTGGGCGACCGCCCCCTGCAGGCTGAGGGGGGTGGCGGCGGCGAGAGCCAGCACCAGCAGCCCCATGTGACCCAGGGAACTGAAGCCCATCAGCCGGCGGATGTCGCTCTGGGCGATGGCGTTGAGGGCCCCATACACCGCGCTGATGGCGCCGGCGGCCGCAATCCAGGGAGACCAGGCCGCCCAGACATCCGGCAGGAAGCCCACACCGAAGCGCAGCAGACCGTAGGCCCCCAGCTTGGACACGGCTCCGCCCAGCAGCATCACCACCGGGGTGGGCGCCTGGGCGTAGGTGAACGGCTGCCAGCCGTGCAGGGGCACCACGGGCAGCTTCAGTCCGAAGGCGAGCAGCAGCAGGGCCAGGATCCAGCGTTGAGCCGAGGCCGGAAGCTGGGCGGAGCCCAGCTCCTCAAACCCGAAGGATGGACCGGCGGGATTGAACCAGGCGAAGGCCAGCACGGCGGCCAGCAGGGCGAGCCCGGAGACGGCGCTGTAGAGGAGGAAGCGCACCGCGGCCCCGGCCCGGCGCTCCCCTCCCCAGACGGCCACCAGCAGGGTGAGCGGGATCAGCACCAGCTCGAAGGCCAGCAGGAACAGCAGGGCGTTGCGGGCCAGGAAGGCCGCCACCACGCCGAGGTTGGTGGCCAGCATCAGCCCGAAGAACAGCCGTGGCCGGCTCTGATCCGCGCGCGCAGACAGGATGGCCAGGCCGGTGAGCAGGGCGCTCAGCAGCACCAGCGGCAGGGAGAGCCCGTCGAGGCCGAGATCCAGACCCAGGCCCAGTTGCGGCAGCCAGGGCAATTGCAGGATGGTGGGCGGATGGCGCCAGCACACCAGCGCCACCAGCAGCTGCAGGGCTGGCGGCACGGCGGCGATGGAGCGCACGCGGCAGGAGGCCACTCCCGCTGGCAGCAGGGGCATCAGCAGCGTGCCGGCCAGGGGCAGCGCCAGCAGGACGAGAAGCGGAGACGGTCCCATCAGCTGAGCGGACGCACGAGGGGTGGAAGAGCTGTCGGGGGAGCGACCAGCAGCCAGGCCGCCATCAGCAGCACGCCCAGCACCAGGGTGAGGGCATAGGCCTGGGAGCGGCCGGAGGTGGTGAGGCTGAGGCGGCGGGCGCCGGCCAGGGCGGCACCGCCGGAGGCACCGCTGAAACCCTCGATCAGGTGCTGATCACACCAGGCGCTGAGGCGGGCCAGGACCACCACCAGCCCCACCACGGTGCGGTGGTAGAAGCGCTCGGTCTGCATGTCGTGGGCCAGCCAGTCCTGCAGGCCGCCCAGGGCCGCGGGCAGATGGGCCAGAGGGTGGGGTCGCAGGTAGAACACAGCTGACAGACCGCCGCCCACCAGGGTGGAGAGCAGCAGCGGCAGGGCCCCTGGCCCCCAGCCGGGCAGCGGCGAGAGCGCGAACACGCCATTGCTCACCAGCAGCTGGGGCAGGTGCAGCACCAGCCCCATGAGCACGAAGGTGGGCAGGGCCATCAGCCACAGCACCTCCGGCGAGCGGGTGGTGAACACCGACGGCCGCCCGCCCCAGATCAGGCCGAACACCCGGATGAGGCCCGCACTGATCAGGGCGTTGGTGACCAGCACCAGGCTGCCGAGCAGCACCGGCTGGGAACTGGCGGCCGTGAGGGCGAGGAGTTCCCTCAGGGCAGCGAAGCCGCCGAAGGGGGGCAGGGCCATCAGGCCGGCGGCGCCGGTGAGGAAGGCCAGCCCCATCAGCGGACGCTTGCTCCAGAGGCCGCCGAGCTGGGTGAGGTCCTGGGTGATGTTGGTGAGCACGATTGCGCCGATCGTCATCAGCATCAGGGCCATCGGCAGGGGATACACGAGCATCAGGTGGTCCGCCACGCTCATGCCTCCGAGTCCCACCGCCACGAAGAGCAGGCCGAGCCAGCTGCTCACCAGGAAGGAGAGCGCGCGCTTCACATCGATCTGGGCCAGGGCGATCAGGGCCCCCACCAGGGCGCTGGTGCCGCCCACGATCACCAGCACGGCCTGCACCAGGGGGCTGAGTTCGATCAGGGGCTCGAGCCGCAGCAGCACCCATGCTCCGCCGACCACCACCACCGAGTTGCGCAGCACCGTGGAGGGCAGGGGGCTCTCCATCGCCTCGTCGAGCCAGAGGTGCAGAGGGATCTGGGCGCACTTGCCCATCGGGCCGGCGATCAGAGCCAGCAGGATCAGGGGCATCGCCGGCGGCAGGGCGTTGTGGTTGTTGATCTGATCGGCGGCCCAGCCCTGCAGGCCGTGGAAGTTCCAGGTGCCGGTGATCGGCAGCAGGGCGATCACGCCGGCCAGCAGGATCAGGTCGCCGATGCGCTTGGTGAGGAAGGCGTCGCGGGCACCCTTCACCACCAGCGGCTGGTTGTACCAGGTGCCCACGATCAGGTAGGTGCCGAAGGTGAGCAGCTCCAGGATCACGTAGCTGAAGAACAGCGAATCGGTGAGCACCAGGGCGCAGAGACCGGCCTCGAAGAAGCTCAGCGACCCGAAGAACCGGGGCCAGCCCCAGTCCATCTCCAGGTAGGCGATCGAATACAGCTGCACCAGCACGTGCAGGCCGGTGATCACCGTCATCGCCACCAGGGCGGGTTCGGTCACCAGCCCGTCGAAGGCGATGTGCAGGCCTGCGGTGTCGAGCCAGGTCCAGCTGAAGGTGACGGGCCGGTAGAGCGCCTCGGCCCCGGCGCGCACATTGCTGTGCAGCGCCGTCAGGGCCACAACGCTGTGGACGAAGGCCGCGCTCACCATCAGCAGGTTGAGGTAGCCGCAGGGTCGCGGTCCGGTGCGGGAGATCAGGCCAGGCGACCAGGCCAGCGAGCCCACGGCCGCCAGCAGGGGATAGAGGGGAATCAGCCAGGCCGCCTGGAGCGCAGCGACGGTCATGGGCAGGAGAACGTGGCGGGAAGGGGAGGAACGGCGCGGCCTCAAGGCCGCATGAACGTAGTCAGGCGGGGGTGGGGCTGGGTCTGGCGAGCCAGGCTCCCAGATTGCTCGGCGGCCGGCCGGCGCTGCTGGTGATCTCGATGATTCTTCCGCAGGCCCGGGGATCCTCCAGCGCCTCCACGCACACCCGGGCCACCAGCCGCCGGGGGATGCTGGAGCTGTCCTGCTGGTCGGGGCCGCTGAACACCACGCCCTCGCGCTCCTGGCCGGGCTCCAGACCCTCCTCCCGCTCGCTCAGGCCGCCGGGGCGGATCACGGTCCACTCAAGCCCGCTCTGCTCCAGCCAGCGCTCGCCCACCCGCTTCCACACCAGGATCAGGCCGAAGAGGTTGAGGGGGTGGATCCAGCGGCCGGCGCACAGGGAGCTCACCAGCACCACCCGCTTCAGCCCCACCGCCTGGCAGGCCCGGATCTGGCTGCGCACCCCGAAGGCGTCCACCTGCATCGGCCCGGAGAGGTCCACCGACGGCCTGGCGCCGGTGGCGATCACCAGGGCGTCGCAGCCCCGCAACGCCTGCTCCAGGGCCTCTTGCTGCCCCAGCTCCAGGCGGATCACCTCGGCCCCATTGAGGCCGTCCGGCAGCTCGGATCCCGGGCGCACCAGCGCCCGCACCGTGTGTCCCTGACGCAGGGCCTCCTGCACCACCCGCCAGCCGGTCTTGCCGCTGGCGCCGCTCACCGCGATCGTCGTCATCCGAGCCTGGCCTGCCGCCGGACGAGGCTACGTCCGCTGCCGGCCGTGCAGGCACGCCATCATCCGGCCAGGCATTCCGTTTCCATGTCCCCCGCCAGCACGGCTCCTGCCAGCACGGCCCCTCCCAGCACGGTTCCCGCCACCGACCCCCAGCTCCAGGACGAGCGCTGGCGGCAGCACTGGCTGCAGCAGTGGTACGCGGTGGCCTGCCTGAAGGATCTCGATCCCCGACGCCCCTTCGGCTTCACCCTGCTGGATCAGGACCTGGTGATCTGGTGGGACGCCGCCGCAGCTCAGTGGCGGGCCTTTGCCGACGTGTGCCCCCACCGGCTCGTGCCCCTCAGCGAGGGCCGCCTCAACGAGCGCGGCGAGCTGGAGTGCCCCTATCACGGCTGGAGCTTCGACGGCGAGGGCCGCTGCACCGCCATCCCCCAGGCCGCGCCGGCGG
>JBATEO010000091.1:0-2792 GCA_049664045.1 Prochlorococcaceae cyanobacterium | reverse complement strand
CGGCGGCGCCGGCGGCGATCGCCTGGCGCCAGTACAGGCCGCCATCGACCCTGGTGCCGGGCAGCCCCAGGAACAGCGTGCCGGGACCGAGGCGGCGCGAATCGCAGCTGATGCTCTGAACCTCGGCATCCGGGAGGGCGGCCGGCACCTCCAGACCCACCTGTCGGAGAAGGGAATGAAGCGGGCAGGCCATGACTGACCAGGTGATGATGGGCCTTTCTAGTGCCCCGGCCCTCCCGTGGCCCTGCTCCTCAGCCCGAGCAGTGGCGGTGCAGCCAACCCTGCAGGACCTGACCCTGGAGCCGGGGGGGCACCCGCGGCAGCTCACGGGGGCCTCCGTCATCCGGGCAATGCAGCAGCACCGGCACCTCAAGCCCGTAGCGGGACCGCAGGTCGGGGTGCTGATCCACATCCACCACCGTCAGCACCGGCGCCGGATCCAGAGCTCGTAGCTTCTCCTCCAGCCCCTCACAGAGGCAGCAGCCGGCTCGGCTCAGGAGACGCAGCGACAAGGGCCCGCTCACGCGTCCGGCACCGGATCACAGCCGCAGGGGCTGAAGGGATGGCAGCGCAGCAGGCGGCGCAGCGTCAGCCAGCCACCCCGCCAGGGCCCGTGTCGGCTGATCGCCTCCAGGCCGTAGGCACTGCAGCTGGGAATGAACCGGCAGCGGGGACCGAGCACGGGCGAGATCCAGCGGCGGTAGAAGCCGATCAGGGCCAGCATCAGCACCGCCACCAGCCTTGTGGCGGCGCTCAGGTCGGAACCGGCGACGCTCTCCAGCCCGGGCTGGGGCCTGAGATCGAGGGTCCGGGGACCGACGGATAGGATCGAACGTTGGCGCTGCAACGCAAGGCCGGCGGGACACCACCCCAGCATGGTCGATGCCCGGCGGCGTCAGTGACCCTGTCCTTCGAACGTTCTTCATGTCTCGCTACCGCGGCCCTCGCCTGAGGATCACGCGGCGCTTGGGAGACCTTCCCGGTCTCACCCGTAAGTCCGCCAAGCGGTCTTATCCCCCCGGTCAGCACGGCCAAGCCCGTCGCAAGCGCTCCGAATACGCCATCCGCCTGGAAGAGAAGCAGAAGCTTCGCTTCAACTACGGCATCTCCGAGCGGCAACTCGTCCGCTACGTCAAGAAAGCCCGAGCCCAGGGCGGTTCCAGCGGAACCAACCTGCTCAAACTGCTCGAGAACCGTCTCGACAACATCTGCTTCCGCCTCGGCTTCGGCCCCACCGTTCCCGGCGCCCGCCAGCTCGTGAACCACGGCCATGTGACCGTGAACGGCCGCGTCGTTGACATCGCCAGCTATCAGTGCAAACCCGGCGACGTGGTGGCCGTCCGCGAGCGCAAGCAGAGCAAGAAACTGGCCGAGGGCAACCTGGAATTCCCGGGCCTGGCCAACATTCCTCCCCACCTGGAGTTCGACAAGGCCAAGCTCAGCGCCAAGGTGACCGGCAGGTGCGAGCGCGAGTGGGTCGCCCTCGAAATCAACGAACTGCTGGTGGTGGAGTACTACTCCCGCAAGGTCTGATCCAGCGTCATCCAGATCGGCGCTCCGCGACCATCGCGGGGCGCTTTTTGCTGGGCTGCTGCGAGCCGGAGCGCTTCAGGCCGAGGGGAGGGCCATGAGCCGGCGCGCATCCCCGAGCACGCCGCCGGCGATGCGGCGCAGGGCGCGGCGGCCCAGCCCCCGGAACGGAATCTCCCCACCCAGCAGGCGCGCCGCCACCGCCGTCGCCCCGGGCCGGCTGATGCCGTAGCGGTAGGTGAGGCCGGGGATGCCGTAGAAGATCCAGGCCAGGCGCCGGGCCGCCTCGAAGTCGCTGGCCAGCAGGTCATGCACCCGGGCGGTGTGGCTGAGGGGATCGTCCGCCAGCAGAGCCTCGGCCGCCAGCCGGCCGCTACGGATGGCGTGGAACAGGCCATCCCCGAACAGGGGGTTGATCAGCCCGGCGGCATCGCCCACCAGCAGCACCCGGCCATCGGGGCTGTGCAGCGGCTCGGGTCCGTCCCAGACCGGCAGCGGATGGGCATGGGCCCGGAGCCCCGCGAACCGGGCGGGCTCCAGGCCCAGAGCGGCGGCATAGCCGTCAATGGCGGAGCGGATCCGGGCCCGTGCGCCGGGATCGCGCCGCAGATCGCGGCAGCGACCATGAAACAGGCCGGCGCCGATGTTGAGGTGATCGGCCTTGGGAAACACCCAGGCGTAGCCCCGGGGCAGCACGCCGTAATCGAGGTGCAGCAGGTCGGGACGCAGCAGCGGAGCGGCCGGATCCCAGCGGTGGGGCACCTCCAGCTCGATCGCCAGGGCCACCCGGGGAGACGTGCGCAGGCCCACGCTGGCGGCCACGGCACCGGCCGCCCCGTCGGCGCCGATCACATGACGAGCCCGCAGGGTGGTATTGGCGTGGCCGGCCTCCCCCGCCGGCCGCCGGCACACCACCAGCTCCACCCCGGCTGCCGTGGGCTGCAGAGCAGTGAAAGTATGACCCTCCAGCAGCGTGGCCCCTGCCGCCACAGCGGCCTGCACCAGGGCCTGGTCGAAGCGGGGGCGCTGCACCATCCACAGTCCCCGCGACTGGCCGGGCGGCGTGCCTGGAGGATCGATAGCCGCCTCGACGGCCGCCTCGAAGCACCAGCTGTGCCGCATGCGCCGCACCCGCGTGTCGATCACCGACTCCGGCACCAGATCGATGAGCTCGCGCTGCACGGGCACGGGCATGCCGCCACCGCAGGGCTTGTGGCGAGGCAGCCGGCGCTTCTCCAGCACCGCCACGCGCAGGCCCGCCC
>JBATEO010000090.1:0-6515 GCA_049664045.1 Prochlorococcaceae cyanobacterium | reverse complement strand
GGCCCTGCTGCAGGCCCGCGCCGGCGAGGCGATCGCGGGCTACAGCGGCATCCGCGTCGACAGCCAGGGGCGGCGCTTCCGCATCCGGGCCGCCCGGGTGTGGACGCTGCACAGCGAGACGGGACGTGCCTGCGGCCAGGCGGCCTGCTTCAGCGACTGGTGGTGGCTGCCGGGGCCGGCCCTGCGCTGATCTCACCGATCAGCAGGGCCAATGGCCGCGGCGGCCAAGGCCAAATCCCCCCTCCTTAGGCTGATTCAGGCACCGCGTCGTCTCAGGAGGATTGGTTCATGCCGGCCACAGCCCCCGCCGTCTCCGCCACCACGCATCCCGGGGCCGCCCCCCGCCTGAGCCTGCAGTGCGAGGCGATCGCCGCCGACACCACCACGATCCGCTCCCTCGACTGGGACCGCAGCCGCTTCGACATCGAGTTCGGCCTGCGCAACGGCACCAGCTACAACAGCTTCCTGGTGCGGGGTGAACGCACCGCCCTGATCGACACCAGCCACCTCAAGTTCGCCGACACCTGGCTGCCGCTGCTGCGCGAGCAGATCGACCCGCAGGCGATCGATCACCTGATCGTGAGCCACACCGAGCCCGATCACTCCGGCCTGATCGGCCACCTGCTCGACCTCAATCCGGAGATCGAGATCGTCGCCTCCAAGGTGGCCATCCAGTTTCTCGAAGACCAGGTGCACCGGCCGTTCAGGAGCCGGGCGGTGAAGAGCGGCGATGTGCTGGATCTGGGCACCAACCCCGGCAGCGGGGTGGCGCACCGCTTCGAGTTCCTGAGCGCGCCCAACCTGCACTGGCCCGACACGATCTTCTCGTTCGACCACGGCACCGGCATCCTCTACACCTGCGACGCCTTCGGCCTGCACTACTGCTCCGACGACCTCTTCGACGTGGATCCCGGCGCCATCGCGCCGGACTTCCGCTTCTACTACGAGTGCCTGATGGGCCCCAATGCCCGCAGCGTGCTGCAGGCGCTGAAGCGCATGGAGGGGCTGCCGGCGATCACCACCATCGCCGTGGGCCACGGCCCGCTGCTGCGCCATCACCTCAATCTCTGGGTGGAGGACTACCGCACCTGGAGCTCCGAGCGCAGCAAGGGCGAGACCTACGCGGCCGTCTGCTACGTGAGCCAGTACGGCTTCTGCGACCGGCTCAGCCAGGCGATCGCCCGCGGCATCCAGAAGGCGGGCGCCCAGGTGCAGCTGGTGGACCTGCGCGCCACCGACGCCCAGGAGCTCAGCGCCCTGGTGGGCGAGGCCAGCGCCGTGGTGGTGCCCACCTGGCCCGCCGGCGCCGACCCCGAGCTGCAGGCCAGCATCGGCACCCTGCTGGCGGCCCTCAAGCCGAAGCAGTGGGTGGCCTGCTACGACGCCTTCGGCGGCAACGACGAGCCCATCGACACCGTGGCGGGCCAGCTGCGGGCCCTGGGCCAGAAGAGCGCCTTCGAACCGCTGCGCATCCGCGAGGTGCCCCAGACCGGTGACTACCAGCGCTGCGAGGAGGCGGGGACCGACCTGGGCCAGCTGCTCACCAAGGCGAAGACGATCGCCGCCATGAAGTCCCTTGACGGCGATCTGGACAAGGCCCTGGGCCGGCTGTCCGGCGGTCTCTACGTGGTGACGGCGCGGCAGTCCGACGGCGAGGGCGGCAGCCGCAGCAGCGCGATGGTGGCCAGCTGGGTGAGCCAGGCCAGCTTCGATCCGCCCGGCATCACCGTGGCCGTGGCCAAGGACCGGGCCATCGAGGCGCTGATGCAGGTGGGCGACCGCTTCGTGCTCAACATCCTGCGGGAGGACAAGCACCAGCAGCTGCTGCGCCATTTCCTCAGGCGCTTCCCGCCCGGGGCCGACCGCTTCGCCGGGGTGAGCACCCTGGAGGGCGTGGCCGACGGCGGCCCGGTGCTCGGCGATGCCCTGGCCTTCCTGAGCTGCCGCGTGGCCCAGCGGATGGAGGGCCCCGACCACTGGATCATCTACGCGGTGGTGGAGCAGGGCAATGTGGCCGACACCCAGGCCCACACGGCCGTGCATCACCGCAAGGTGGGGAACCACTACTGATGGGGGCCGCTGGTGCCTTTGCCGGAGGATCGGTGGGCAGTGACCGTCGCGTCCTGGCCCTGCCCATCGATGCCGGACTGGTCTGCCTGCGGGGTCTGAGCCCCACGCGCCTGCGCTTCGAGGTGGAGTACGGCCTGGAGCGGGGCACCAGCGCCAACAGTTTTCTGTTCCGGCCCGGCAGCACCACCGCCGGGCGGCCGATGCCGCCGGTGCTGGTGCATCCCCCGGGGGCATCCTTCGCAGCGCCCTACCTGGAGCGACTGGCGTCCCTGGTGCCCGCCGACGCCGCCCTCAAGGCCGTGGTGGGGCACGTCAACCCCAACCGCGTGGCGCTGCTGCGCAAGCTGGCGGTCCGCTGGCCCCGGCTGATGCTGGTGGCCTCCAATGCCGGGGCCCGCTTGCTGGAGCAGCTCTGGAGCCAGCGCCGGCCGGGCGCTCCAGGCAGTCCGGAGTCCACGCCGGACAGCGAGCTGCCGCCCCTGCCACCGATCGACGTGGTGAAGCAGGAGGTCAGCCGGGAGCTGGGCGGGGGCCACGTGCTGCGCCTGATCCCGGCCCCCACCCCCCGCTGGCCCGGCGCCCTGCTGGCCTTCGAGGAAACCACCGGCCTGCTGATGAGCGGCAAGTTCTTCGCCGCCCACCTGTGCAGCGAGGACTGGGCGGAAGCCAACCGCAGCAGCACCGAGGAGGACAGGCGCTACTTCTACGACTGCCTGATGGCGCCGATGGCCCGCCAGGTGGAGACGATCGTGGACCGGCTTGAGGAGCTCGACATCCGCACGATCGCGCCGGGGCACGGTCCGGCGATCAGCGAGAGCTGGCGCAGCCTGCTGGCCGACTACCGGCGCTGGGGGGAGGCCAGTGAGCGCAGCAGCCTGTCGGTGGGCCTGCTGTTCGCCAGCGCCTACGGCAACACCGCCGCCATCGCCGATGCCCTCGCCCAGGGGGTGGCCCGCACGGGGGTGCGGGTGGAGAGTATCAACTGTGAATTCAGCGAGCCCGAACAGCTGCTGGAGGCCATCCGCGCCTGCGACGCGCTGCTGATCGGCTCCCCAACCCTGGGGGGGCACGCGCCCACGCCGATCGTCTCGGCGCTGGGCACGGTGCTGGCCGAGGGCGATCGCGCCAAGCCGGTGGGGGTGTTCGGCAGCTTCGGCTGGAGCGGAGAGGCGCTGGATCTGCTCGAGAGCAAGCTGCGCGACGGCGGCTTCCAGTTCGCCTTCGAGCCGATCAAGGTGAAGTTCAGCCCCGATGCGGCCCGCATCAAGGCCATCGAGGAGACGGGCACGGCCATGGGACGGCAGCTGCTGGCCGCCCAGCGGCGCAGTGAGCGGCGCGCGGCCTCGGGCGGACTGCAGGAGAGCCGCAGCGAACCGGCGGTCCAGGCCCTGGGCCGGGTGCTGGGGTCGCTGTGCGTGCTCACCACCGCCAAGGGCGCAGGCGAAAGCCGGCTGAATGGTGCGATGGTGGCCAGCTGGGTGAGCCAGGCCAGCTTCACGCCACCGGGGTTCACGGTGGCGGTGGCCAGGGACCGGGCGGTGGAAGCACTGCTGCACATCGGCGACCGCTTCGCCCTCAACGTGCTGGCCGCCGGCCGCGAGACAGGGCCGATGCGCCAGTTCCTCAAGCCCTTCGCGCCGGGGGCCGACCGCTTCGCGGGTCTGGAGCTGGCGGAGAGCCCCGGCGGGCAGCCGATCCTGCCGGAAGCGCTGGCCTGGCTGGAGGCCACCGTGAAGCAGCGCATGGACTGCGGGGACCACTGGCTGCTGTACGCCCAGGTGGAGCGGGGGGCCGTGCTGGATCCGGCCGGCACCACGGCGGTGCACCAGCGGCGCAGCGGCGACGCCTACTGAGGAGCGACCGGCCGCCGGAGCGACGGCGGCGCTCCATGCACAACGGAACTCAATGTTTCGTCGTGAAAATCGAAAGAAAAGTGCTGCTGTCGCCAGACCGTCACCACTGGCGGCTGCAATAGCCGTCATCCGCGAAGACTGCCTCCATGGCCCCGGCTGATCCAGCTGCCCCACCTGATCCCGATGGAGCGAGCAGAACCGGCGGACTGAGGACCGTGGTGCGGTACCGGGGCTTCCTGCTGATCCCCCAGACCAATCTCACCTGGCTGGTACGGCCCGTGCGCAGCCCGATGGGAATTTTGCCCTTCAGGGCTCCGGCCAGCTCCCTGGCCGATGTGAAGGCACTGGTGGACTGGCGGCTGGCCCAGGGGAACCGCAAGGCGGCCTGAGCCTGGGCGGCTCAGGCCGCCTGCGGCGGCGGGGTGGGATCGACGCCTGTCTGGAACGGCAGCACCAGCGTGGCCCAGCGCTGGGGGCGGGCTGGTCTGGTGCGGCGTGGGCGACGCACGCCGAAGGCAACCCGCACCACATTGGTATCGACGACGGAGGTGTCGACAGTGCTGCCGGAGACGGGATGGCCGCCGTCGTGATCCCCGTTGTCGCTGCCGTTCATGATCCCCGAATCGAAAGAAAGACGAGCTGACCGCCTGCGCTGCAGTTCCAGCAGATGGAGCCGCAAAGGCAAGGGTGCAATGCCGAAGAAATCGTGAGGATTTCAGTAGCGGCCCGGCACATTATGGCCCCAGATCGCCCTTGGGCTCCAGATCTTGTTCAGGCCGCCGAGGGCACCGCCACGGCGGCCGTCTCCACGACCGCCGTCGCTGCGGCCAGCTCCTCCACCGACGGGCAGGTGCACACGAGGTTGCGGTCGCCGTAGGCGTTGTCGATGCGGGCCACCGCCGGCCAGAACTTCTGGCCCCGCTGCTCCTCGCCGGCCGGGAACGCGGCCTGGCCGCGGCTGTAGGGGCGATCCCAGTCGTCAGCGGTGACCGCCGCCAGGGTGTGCGGGGCCCGCTTGAGGGGATTGTCGAGGGGATCGGCCTCGCCGCGCTCGATCGCCGCCGCCTCGGCGCGGATCGCCACCATGGCGGCGCAGAAGCGGTCGAGCTCGTCCAGCGATTCGCTCTCGGTGGGCTCCACCATCACCGTGCCGGCCACCGGCCAGCTCACCGTGGGGGCGTGGAAGCCGTAGTCCATCAGGCGCTTGGCCAGGTCGTCCACCTCCAGGCCGCAGCTGCGCTTGAGGGGGCGCAGATCGAGGATGCACTCGTGGGCCACCCGGCCGCCCGCCCCCCGGTAGAGCACGGGGAAGTGGGACCCGAGCCGCTCGGCGATCAGGTTGGCGGCCAGCAGGGCCACCTGGCTGGCGGTGCGCAGGCCGGAGCCGCCCATCATGCGGATGTACATCCAGCTGATCGGCAGGATCGAGGCGCTGCCCAGGGGAGCCGCCGCCACCGGCCCCACAGCCGCGCCGTGGGCCCCGCCGGCTCCGGGCAGGAAGGGCAGCAGGTGCTCGGCCACGGCGATCGGCCCCACCCCCGGTCCGCCGCCACCGTGGGGGATGCAGAAGGTCTTGTGCAGGTTGAGGTGGCACACGTCGGCGCCGTAGAGCCCGGGCTTGCAGAGGCCCACCTGGGCGTTGAGGTTGGCGCCGTCGAGATACACCTGGCCCCCGCGCCCGTGCACCAGCTCGCAGATGCGGCGGATGGCGGGCTCGAACACGCCGTGGGTGGAGGGATAGGTGACCATCAGGGCCGACAGCCGATCGGCGTGCGCCTGGGCCTTGGCCTCCAGGTCGGCCAGGTCGACGTTGCCCTGCTCGTCGCAGGCCACAGCCACCACCCGCAGGCCCGCCATCACGGCGCTGGCGGGGTTGGTGCCGTGGGCGCTGGTGGGGATCAGGCACACGTCGCGGTGCTGCTCGCCGCGGCTGCGATGCCAGGCCCGGATCGCCAGCAGGCCGGCGTATTCCCCCTGGGAGCCGGCGTTGGGCTGCAGCGACACGCCGGCGAAGCCGGTGATCGCCGCCAGCCACTGCTCCAGATCGGCCGCCAGACGCCGGTAGCCGGCGCGTTGATCGGCGGGGGCGAAGGGGTGCAGCTGGGCGAAGGCGGGCCAACTCACCGGCTGCAGTTCCGCCGCGGCATTGAGCTTCATGGTGCAGCTGCCCAGCGGGATCATCCCGTGCACCAGCGAGAAGTCGCGGGCCACCAGGCGCTGGATGTAGCGCAGCAGCTCCGTCTCACTGCGGTAGCGGTGGAACACCGGCTGGCCGAGCCAGTCCTCCCGCCGGCGGGGCAGGGGCCGGGGGGCCGCCTGCCAGGCCTGCTGCCAGAGCGCGTCGCCCTGCTCCAGGACCTGCTCCACAGCGCTGGTGGCGGCCTGCCGGGCTGCGGCATCCGGGCCCGCCAGGGCCGCCAGCAGCCGGAGCAGCTCGGCCTCCGTGCTGCACTCATCGAGGCTGATGCCCACGCCGTCGGCATGGCGGCGCAGGTTGAAGCCGCCCGCCAGGGCGGCGGCGATCAGTTCGTCGGGGTCGGCAGCGGGCACCACGAGCGTGCCGAAGCCGGGGCCGGGCACGGGCTCCAGGCC
>JBATEO010000089.1:0-8335 GCA_049664045.1 Prochlorococcaceae cyanobacterium | reverse complement strand
GCCCTGCGACCCGCCGCCGACGCCGAGGCCGCTGCCGCCCTGGCCGGCGCCGCCAGCGGAGGCCTGTTCAAGCTGTCATGGAAGAATCCCGCCGTGGCCGCCATTCCGGCCGGAACGCTCCTGGCGGAAGCGCTGGCCCCCTACCGGGCCGGGTCGCCGCCTGAGGCCTGAGCCCCTGGCAAGCGGTCCGCCACCAGGGCGCTCGCCGGCAACGTCTGCACGAACAGGGTGAAGCGCTCCCGGGGCGCCCAGCGGGCCGGCGCCGATACCGGCGTGAAGTCCCCGGGATCAGGCCCCTGCAGGCCGGCCGCTGCCAGGCCCTCGAGCAGACCGGCGACCCCGCGGCCCTCCTTGGTTTCGGCTGAGGCGAGCAGCAGCACCAGGCCGTCCCGCTCGCGCAGCAGGGACTGAACCAGCGCGGTCGCTCCCACCGGCAGCACCGGCACATCCGGGAACACCCGCCTGGCGTTGCCGCCCACGAAGCTGTCGGACGCGATCACCAGGATCGGCGCGTCCTTGCGCTCACGGATCTGTCCCAGCAGTTCCACGACCGGGGCGTTGAGGGCGCTGGTGCGTCCCAGCGTCCCCGCCAGGGGAATCCGGGCCGGCAGCGCCACGCTCACCACCGCCGCCGCCAGGCCGGCGCTCTGCAGGTAGACCCGCAGGCGGCGGGGCGGCGGGCTTGGCCCGCTCAGCACCGCCAGCAGAGCCGGGGCGTAGAAGAGCAGGTTCTGATACCACCGGTCCTTGATGCGGGTGGCCCCGGTCACCAGGATCACGACCGTGAGCACCACCGCGATCGCCAGCGGCAGACGGCACAGCAGCCGCTGGCCGGGGTTGCCGGGGGGCTGGAGCCGGTTGGCGACCAGCATCAGACCCACGATCCACAGCGGCGTGATGAAGGCGATCGCAGTCCAGGCGGCGCTGCCCAGCCCCCGCAGCTGGGCGATGGGAAAGGTCGCCTCCGCCTGCAGCTTGTCGAGGCCGCCCAGGGCCAGATCGGGCTGGCCCAGCGCCCAGAGCAGGTGGGGTGCCAGCAGGCCTGCGACGATGGCCAGGGCGATCAGGATCCTGGCGTTCAGCAGGCGCCTGCGGAAGGCGGGCAGGCTCAGGCCGGCCAGCACCGCGGCCAGCAGAAACACCCCAAAGGTGTATTTGCTGAGCATGCCGCCGGCGCTCAGCACCCCCGCCAGCGCGTAGTTGCCAGCCGTGGGCCTGGTCTGGAGCCGCAGCAGCTGCAGCAGGGTGAGCGAGGCCAGCAGTGTCGCCAGCACCGAGTGGGTGAGATCGCGCTGCGATTCCCAGGCGAACTGGGGGATCAGGGCGATGCCGGCAACGGTGATGCAGTGCTGGGCGGGGCTGAACCGGAGCACCCGGCCGATCTGCACCAGGCTGGCCACCAGGGCGCTGAGGATCGTCACCTTGAGGGCCAGCAGGGGCCACAGGGCCGGACCGGTGAGGTCCAGCAGCAGTTTGGCCAGCCAGGTGTAGAGGGGCGGCTGGGATCCATAGCCCCACTGCCACAGCTGGCTGCGCACCAGCTCCGCCGCCTGGTCGGTTTCAGCGGTGAGGGAGAACAGCCGCTGCGACGCCGCGTTGAGCGCGAACCATGCGGTTGCCAGCAGCCAGAGCGCCGCCGGCCCGGGCAGTCGCAGGGGCTGGGCGGACGGGGCGGCCTTCAGGACGCCGCCCGGCTGTGGTTCAGGCGGCAAGGTTGCGGAAGCGGGTGAACTGGGGCTCGAACAGCAGTTTCACGGTGCCCACCGGCCCGTTGCGGTGCTTGGTGACGATCACCTCGGTGATGCCGCGGTCGGCCGTTTCCGGGTTGTAGTACTCGTCGCGGTAGATCATCAGCACCAGGTCGGCGTCCTGCTCGATCGAGCCCGATTCGCGCAGATCGCTGAGCATCGGCCGCTTGTTGGTGCGTGATTCCACGCCGCGGCTGAGCTGGGAGAGGGCGATCACCGGCACGTTGAGTTCACGGGCCATGCCCTTGAGGCCCCGCGTGATGCGGGAGAGCTCCTGCACCCGGTTGTCGGGGGTGGAGCCCTCCATCAGCTGCAGGTAGTCGATCACCACCAGCCCCAGCTCGCGGCCCTGTTCGGCCATCAGCCGCCGGCACAGCGAGCGCATCTCCAGCACCCCGGCGTTCGGCTTGTCGTCGATGAACAGCGGCAGCTGGCCGAGGGTGTTGATGCCCTGGCCCAGCAGGGGCCATTCCTCCTGCTGCAGCCGGCCGGTGCGCAGCCGGCCGCTCTCGATGCCCACCTCCATCGACAGCAGCCGGTAGGTGAGCTGCTCCTTGCTCATCTCCAGGCTGAACACGCACACCGGCAGGCTGTGCAGCTGGGCCACGTTCTTGGCGATGTTGAGCACGATCGAGGTCTTGCCCATCGCCGGTCGGCCGGCCACGATGATCAGGTCGCTGCGTTGCAGTCCCTGGGTGATGGCGTCGAGGTCGTAGAAGTTCACCGGCAGTCCGGCCACCGCCGTGCCCAGGGAACGACTCTCGATCTCGTTGAAGGTGGAGGTGAGGATCTCGGCGGTGGGGGTGAGGCCGGTGCTGGGCTTCTCCTGGCTGATGGCGAAGATCTTCTGCTCGGCCTCGTCGAGCACCTGCTCCATCGGCTTGCCCTGATCGAAGCCCAGGGCGATCACCTCGTTGCCGGAGCGGATTAGCTGGCGGCGCAGGAACTTGTCCATCACCAGCCGGGCCACCTGGTCGATCGAGGCGGTGGAGGTGATCCGTTCCACCAGTTCCACCAGCCGGCCGCTGCCGCCCACCTTCTCCAGGCTGCCGGTGTCCGCCAGCCAGGCGGTCATGGCGGTGAGATCGGTGGGTTTGCCCTGGCTGTGCAGCATCAGGGCGGTGCGGTAGATCTCCCGGTGGGCGCCGAGGTAGAAGGCCTCCGGCCGCAGCACATCGGCAATCCGGCCGATGGCGTCGGGGTCGAGCAGGATGCCGCCCAGCACTGCCTCCTCGGCCTCCAGGTTCTGGGGCGGCACGGAATCGGGCAGGGCCTCGAAGCGGGCCTCACCGCGGGCTGCCGTGCGGGGCTCGGCGCTGGCCCGTTCACGGCCATTGGGGTTGAGGGGAACGCTCACCATCGGCGATCAGGGATGCGGGGTGACCGGATGCGGGGTGACCGGATGCGGGCTGACCAGCTCTGTGGGCTGGTGGGTGCGCAGGCTGACCGGGTGCGGTGGCCGGGTCGTTCACTCTGCCGTGCGGGGGGCGCTTTGACCAGCGCCCGGCACTGCCGGTGGTGGTTCCAGTAAAAAGCCACCCCAGCGCTGGGGTGGCGGAGTTGGGTTGGTTGAGTCTGCGGTGGAGGTGGTCGGTCGCGAGATGGTCGGTCGCGAGGTGGTTCAGTGGCTGAGCACGTCCAGGTTGATCTCGGCGGTCACCTCGGGGTGCAGCTTCACCTGCACCTTGTAGGAGCCGGTGCGGTGAATCTCGGGCACGGTGATGTCGCGCCGGTCCACTTCCTTCTTGGTGGCGGCCTCGATAGCCTCGGCCACATCGCCGTTGGTCACGGTGCCGAACAGCACGTCGTCGCCGCCGGTCTGCTTCTTGACGGTGAAGCGGCCGATGGTAGTCAGGGCAGTGCGGAAAGCCTCGGCCTCCGCCTTGAGGGCGGCCTGGCGCTCGGCCTCCTTGGCCCGGCGGGCCTCCACCTGACGCATCACCGCCGGGGTCACCGGCACCGCCTTGCCGGTGGGCACCAGGAAGTTGCGGGCATAGCCGGGGGCCACATCCACCAGGTCGCCGTCCTTGCCCAGGCTGAGGACGTCTTGGCGGAGGACGACTTGTACGCGCTTGGCCATGGTGAAGGTGTGAGGGGTCTGATGGCGAGCCGGTCTGATCGCGAGCCGGTCTGATCGCGAGCCGGTCTGATCGCGAGCCGATCGGCCAGCCTACGCGACCGGCAGAGGGCCGAGCTCTAGCGGCGGCGGGAGCGGCTGCCGAGGGCCGCGGCGGCGGGCAGGCGCACCTGGGTGGCCAGGCCGAGGCCCCGCAGCAGGCGGATGTGCAGCCAGGTGAGGTCGATCTGGCGGCCGAAGCCCTGGCGCGCCGAGTGGGGGAAGGCGTGGTGGTTGTTGTGCCAGCCCTCGCCGAAGGTGAGCGCCGCCACCCACCAGTTGTTCCTGGAGCGGTCGCCGCCGTCGTGGGACACCTTGCCCCAGCAGTGGGTGGCCGAATTCACCAGCCAGGTGCAGTGGTACACCACCACGAGGCGCAGGGGGATGCCCCACAGCACCAGGGCCCAGCCGCCGGCGCCGGTGACCGTGCCGATCCAGAACAGCAGGCCGGCCAGGGGCAGCTGCAGAATCAGGAACCAGTTGTTCAACCAGCGGTAGTAGGGGTCCTGCACCAGGTCGCCGGTGAGCCGGGGCACGGCGCCCATGGCCGGGATGGTGTGGAACATCCAGCCCATGTGGCTCCACCAGAAGCCCCGCAGGCTGCTGTGGTGATCCACCTCGGTGTCGGAGAACTTGTGGTGGTGCCGGTGCAGGCCCACCCAGTCGATCGGGCCGTGCTGGCAGCTCAGGGCGCCGCAGGTGGTGAAGAAGCGCTCCACCCAGCGCGGCACCCGGAAGGCGCGGTGGCTGAGCATGCGGTGGTAGCCGAGGGTGACCCCGAGGCAGGCGGTGACCCAGTAGAGCACCAGGAAGCTGGTCACCGCCGGCACGCTCCAGAAGCGGGGCAGCAGGGCCACCACCGCCAGCACGTGGATGGCCAGCATGAAGGCGATGGTGCCCCAGCGGGTGCCTCGCTTGATGTGCGGCGCGGGTTCGCCGCTGCGGGGGGTCTGCAGGGCCTCGGCCCGGCGGAAGGCATCGGCGCCGACGTTGATGAACGCGGGCTGACGGGTGCCACGGGACGATGGGCGGGTGCCTGGACGAGCGCCCTGACGGGCTGCTGATCGCGTGGCGGGTGTAGCGGCCATAGCGGACCGGCTCCTGATCAATCGATAGGATGGTAGCAATACGAATTCGGATTGCCGCGAATTCGGATTCCGGTCACAGCCGTGTCCTGTCACAGCCATGTCCGGTCACAGTCGTGGAGGAGAGACCTTTGAGCCAGAGCCGTTTGGAGAGGGCCCGTGGGCTTCCGGGATGACCTCGCCGCCGGCCGGGTGGCCTTCGCCCACCTGATCCGCGTGTGGCACGGTCGCAACGGCTGGAGCCACCGCGTGCTGCCGGGCCTGGCGGAGATCCTCGACCTGGGCCGCGTGCACAACTCCCAGCTGTCGATGCTGCGCAACGGCAAGCTCGCCTCCCCAGGCCCGGAGGTGTTCCTGGCCCTTGGCCGCATCAACCGCCTGCTGGCCCAGGAGGTCAGCGGCGGCCAGCTGTCCCCGGGGCTGCGGGAGCGTCTCGCCGGCCAGCCCGAGCTGCTGGCGGCCCTGGAGACCTCCGCTCTGCCGGTGCAGGCGCCGGGTGAGCCAGTGCTCGGCCCCGGGGAGCTGCTGGAGGTGTTCGTGGGCCTGCGCCAGCCGCCGCCGTCCTTCGATCTGCGCATCGCCGATGGCGAAGCCGCCGCCCTCAGCGCCGCCCTGGCCGACCTGCTCTGCGCCGGCCGCCCCTGGCGCCTCTGCCGGGAGCCGGTGCTGGCCGCCTATCCGGTGGGCAAGCGCCAGCGGCGCGAGCGGTTCGCCGAGGTGATGGCCGGTCAGTGCGACTACTCCGCCGCCGAGCTGGATGCGGAGCTGCCCGACCTGAGCCTCACGCTGGCCGCCCTGGGGGGCGCCGGGGCGCACGGGCTGCAAAGCGATCAGGTGCTCGACCTGCTGCGCCGGCGGGCCCGGGAGCTGCAGGACCGGGGCTGGGCCACGGCGGACGACCACGACCTCGGCGCCGCGATCCGGGCGCAGCTGGACACCACCACCGTGGCCTGTTCGCCCGGCAGCGCATGACCTCCGCCAGCTGGGTCGCCGAGCGGCTGGCCGTCGCCGAGTCGGCGATCGTCCCCCTGGCCCAGACCCACACCGCCGCCGTGCAGGGGCGGCTGGCGCGGGTGCTGGACGCCTTCGCCGCCGAGCGGGTGGGGGTGCAGCACTTCGCCTCGGTGAGTGGCTACGGCCACGGTGACCAGGGCCGGGAGGTGCTCGACCGGGTGTTCGCCCGGGTGCTCCAGGCCGAGGCCGCCGCCGTGCGGCTGCAGTTCGTGAGCGGCACCCACGCCATCGCCGCCGCCCTCTTCGGCGTGCTGCGGCCCGGCGACCGGCTGCTGGCCCTGACGGGCCGCCCCTACGACACCCTCGAGGAGGTGATCGGCATCCGCGGCAGCGGCCAGGGATCCCTGGCGGAGTTCGGCATCCGTTACGACGAGCTCGACCTGCGGCCCGATGGCGCCATCGACTGGGATGGCCTCGAGGATGCCCTGGCGGTGCCCACGCGCATGGTGCTGATCCAGCGCAGCTGCGGCTACAGCTGGCGGCCGTCGCTGGCGGTGGCGGAGATCGGTGAGCTGGTCGAGCGGGTGAAGGCGATCCAGCCCGGCTGCGTGGTGTTCGTGGACAACTGCTACGGCGAGCTGGTGCAGGACCAGGAGCCCACCGCCGTGGGGGCCGACCTGATCGCCGGCTCGCTGATCAAGAACCTGGGCGGCACCATTGCCCCCACCGGCGGCTACGTGGCCGGCCGCGCCGAGCTGGTGGAGCGGGCGTGCTGCCGGCTCACCGCCCCGGGCATCGGCAGCGAGGGCGGCACCAGCTTCGATCTCAACCGGCTGCTGTTCCAGGGACTGTTCCTGGCGCCGCAGATGGTGGCCGAGGCGCTGATCTCAGCCGAGCTGATCGCCCAGGTGTTCAGCGACCTGGGCTTCGCCGTCAACCCCCGGCCCGGTGCTCCCCGCAGCGATGTGATCCAGGCCGTGCGGCTGGGCGATCCCGGGCTGCTCAAGGCCGTCTGCCGCGCCTTCCAGGCCGCCTCGCCCGTGGGTTCCTACCTCGATCCGGTGCCAGCGCCGATGCCTGGCTACGCCAGCGAGCTGGTGATGGCCGGTGGCACCTTCATCGACGGCAGCACCAGCGAGTTCTCCGCCGACGCGCCCCTGAGGGAGCCCTACGTGCTCTACGCCCAGGGCGGCACCCACCGGGCCCACGCCGCCATCGCCCTGCAACGGGCCCTGGCGGCCATCGGCGAATCCCACCGCCTTCCGACAGACTGAGCGGCACCGCGATCCCGGCCCGCCAGCCATGGCGCTCTCCTTCCCCAGCGACTGCCGCTACGCCGACAGTCATGAATACGTGCGGCCGGAGGGCGAGCGCCTGCGCCTCGGCCTCAGCGCCTTCGCCATCGACCAGCTCGGCGACATCGTCTTCGTGGAGCTGCCGGAGGTGGGGGCCGAGCTCAGCTCCGGCCAGAGCTTCGGCAGCGTCGAATCGGTGAAGGCGGTGGAGGATCTGCTGGCCCCCGTCAGCGGCGTGGTGGAGGCCCGCAACGAGTCGGTGCTGGCCAACCCCGAGGAACTGCAGAACGACCCCTACGGCGAGGGCTGGCTGCTGCTGATCCGCCCCAGCTCCCCCGAGCAGATCGAGGCGCTGATGGCCGCCGACGCCTATGCCGCCAAGGTGCAGGGCGAGGGATGACCAGCCGCGACTTCAGCCAGCGCCACCTCGGTCCCGACGCCGCCGAGCAGGAGCGCATGCTCCGGGAGCTGGGGCTGGGCAGCCTCGAGCAGCTCGCCGGGCAGGTGGTGCCCGCCGACATCCTGCTCCCGCCCGAGGCCGCCGCCGAGGGCTTGCCGCAGCCCTGCGACGAGGCCCTCGCCCTGGCGGAGCTGGCGGCGATCGCCGGAGAGAACCGCGTGCTGCGCTCCCTGATCGGCCAGGGCTACTACGGCACCGCCACGCCGGCCGTGATCCAGCGGCACGTGTTCGAGAACCCCGCCTGGTACACCGCCTACACCCCCTACCAGGCCGAGATCGCCCAGGGCCGCCTGGAGGCCCTGCTCAACTTCCAGACCCTGATCAGCGAGCTCACCGGCCTGCCGATCGCCAACGCCTCCCTGCTCGATGAGGCCACCGCCGCCGCCGAGGCCATGGCCCTGGCCAGGGCCGTGTGCGGCCGCTCCGGCGCCTGGCGCTTCCTGGTGGACCGTCAGGTGTTCCCCCAGACCCTGGCGGTGCTGCAGACCCGTGCCGAACCCCTCGGCATCAGTGTGGAGCTGGTGGATGCGGAAGCCCTGGCGGCTCAGGCCGCCGCTGGCGAGCCGCCGGAGCTGGCTGCTGATGCCTTCGGCCTGCTGCTGCAGCTGCCGGGCAACCGCGGCGGGCTCTGGGATCCGGCGCCGCTGCTGGCCGCCGCCGGCGACGCCGGGCTGATC
>JBATEO010000088.1:0-19154 GCA_049664045.1 Prochlorococcaceae cyanobacterium | reverse complement strand
GTGCTGGCGATGGCCCGGCGTCCCGGCGAGGTGGCCGCCCTGCAGGCCGCCGCCGCCGTGGGCCAGGGCCACCTGATGGCCCTCTACCAGGACGCCTTCGCCGTGCGCGGCCTGACGGCGGCCCAGGTGCTGCTCACCCGTGGCGACCTGGCCTCCCGGCGCCGCTACCAGAAGGCCTGCCGCACCCTCGAGCAGCTCCTGGCCTGGGGCGTGGTGCCGGTGGTGAACGAGAACGACACCCTGGCCACCGATGAGCTGCGCTTCGGTGACAACGACACCCTCTCGGCCCTGGTGGCGGTGGCCGTGCAGGCCGACGAACTGATCCTGCTCACCGATGTGGACCGTCTCTACTCGGGCGATCCCCGCAGCGACGCCAGCGCCGAACCGATCGAGGAGGTGCGCGATCTGGCCGAACTGGAGCGCCTGGCCCACGTGGCCGGCGGCGGCGGCCGCTGGGGCACCGGCGGCATGACCACCAAGCTGGCGGCGGCGCGCATCGCCACCTCCAGCGGCATCCGCGTGCACCTGGCCGACGGCCGCGATCCGGCGGTGCTCGACGCCCTGCTGGCCGGACAGCGGGTGGGCACCGTGTTCCAGCCCTCCGCCGAGCCCCTGCCCGACCGCAAGCGCTGGCTGGCCCACGCCCTGGTGCCCAAGGGAGCGCTGCGGCTCGACGCCGGCGCCGAGCGGGCACTGGTGGCCCGGGGCGCCTCGTTGCTGGCCGTGGGCGTGACGGCGGTGGAGGGCGACTTCACGGCCCGGGAGGCAGTGCGCCTGCTGGCCCCCGACGGACGGGAACTGGGCCGCGGCCTGGCCAGCCTGGACAGCGCCGAACTCAGGCGGCTGATGGGCCGGGCCGGTGTGGAGGTGGTGCACCGCGACCGCCTCGCCCTGCTCTAGGGCACTGCCTACGATCCGCCCAGCCGAAAGCCCGCGGGGATGCGCTTCAGCCAACTGCTCGGCCACCTCAGCGAGCTCCGCTCCGCTGCCCACGGCAGCTCCGCGGCCACGCCCGAGGCCGCACCCGCCCGGGATCTCGCCGGCGATCCGGAGCTGAGCGGCTGCAGCGCCCTGGCCGAGGCCGAAGCCGGCCAGCTCAGCTTCCTCGAGGCCGGCAGCCCCCTGGCCGCGGTCCTGGCCACCACCAACGCCAGCGCCGTGCTGCTGCCTGCCGCCGGCGGAGAAGAGCTGGGCGGGCAGCTCAGCGAGCGGGGCATCGCCTGGGTGGCCCTGGCCGATCCGCGCCTGGGCTTCGCCGAGGCCCTCGAGGCGCTGCACCCCCGGCCCCTGCCGCCGCCCGGCATCCACCCCAGCGCCGTGGTGGATCCCTCGGCCGTGGTGGGCGTGGGCAGCCACGTGGGGGCTCAGGTGTGCATCGGCGAGCGGGTGCGGGTCGGCAGCGGCTGCGTCCTCCACCCCCACGTGGTGCTCTACGCCGACGTGGAGCTGGGCGACGGCTGCGAACTGCACGCCGGTGCCGTGGTGCACCCCGGCAGCCGCCTGGGACCGGGCTGTGTGATCCAGGCCAACGCCGTGATCGGCGGCGAGGGCTTCGGCTTCGTGCCCACCGCCGCCGGCTGGCGCAAGATGCCCCAGACCGGGCGGGTGGTGCTCGAAGAGGCCGTGGAGGTGGGCTCCGGCAGCACCATCGACCGGCCGGCGGTGGGTGAGACGCGCATCGGTGCCGGCACCAAGATCGACAACCTGGTGCACATCGGCCATGGCGTGACCACAGGCCGGGGCTGCGCCCTGGCCGCCCAGGTGGGCATCGCCGGCGGCGCCCGCCTCGGCAACGGCGTGATCCTGGCCGGCCAGGTGGGCCTGGCCAACCGGGCGGTGATGGGCGACCGGGCCATCGCCAGCTCCAAGTCAGGCGTGCACGGCGAGGTGGCCGCGGGCGAGGTGGTGAGCGGCTACCCGGCGATCCCCAACCGCCTCTGGCTGCGCTGCTCGGCAGCGTTCAACAAGCTCCCGGAGCTCGCACGGGCGCTGCGCCAGCTGGAGAAGGGCGGCGGCCAGGGGAGCGGCCACTCCGGGCCCTAGCCTCCGCGGCGGCCCCAGCCGTTCCCGTCGACGCCGCCATGACGACAACCCACCGGATCACCCTGCTCGCCGGAGACGGCATCGGCCCGGAGATCACGGCGGTGGCCCGTCTGCTGCTGGAAGCCGTGGGCCGACGCCATGGCTTCAGCCTCAGCTTCAACGAGCAGCCGATCGGCGGGGCCGCGATCGACGCCACCGGCGAACCGCTGCCGGCCAGCACCCTGGACGCCTGCAGACAGGCGGACGCGGTGCTGATGGGGGCGATCGGGTCGCCCCAGTACGACACCCTGCCGCGCGACAAACGTCCGGAAACCGGCCTGCTGGGTCTGCGGCGGGGGATGGAGCTGTTCGCCAATCTGCGGCCGGTGGCGATCAGCCCGTCCCTGATCGACGCCTCCACCCTCAAGCGGGAGGTGATCGAGGGGGTGGACCTGATGGTGGTGCGGGAACTCACCGGTGGCATCTACTTCGGCACCCCCAAGGGGCGGGTGGAGGCCGAGGGCGGGGTCCGAGCCTTCAACACCATGGCCTACAGCGATCACGAGATCGACCGCATCGCCCGCGTGGCCTTCGAACTGGCGCGTCAGCGCCGGGGCCGGCTCTGCAGCGTGGACAAGGCCAATGTGCTCGACGTGAGCCAGCTCTGGCGGGAGCGGGTCGAGGCGATCCACCTCGCCTCCTTCAGCGAGGTGTCCCTGAGCCACATGTACGTCGACAACGCCGCCATGCAGCTGGTGCGTGACCCGCGGCAGTTCGACGTGCTCCTCACCGGCAACCTCTTCGGAGACATCCTCAGCGACGAGGCGGCCATGCTCAGCGGCTCGATCGGCATGCTGCCGTCGGCCTCCCTCGGCGAGAGCGGCCCGGGCCTGTTCGAACCGATCCACGGTTCCGCCCCCGACATCGCCGGCCAGGACAAGGCCAACCCCCTGGCCACGGTGCTCAGCGCCGCCATGCTGCTGCGCATCGGCCTGAAGGAGGAGGAGGCGGCGGCCGATCTGGAGCGGGCCGTGGAGCAGGTGCTGGCGGCGGGCTACCGCACCGCCGACCTGATGGCCCCGGGCTGCAGGGCGGTGGGGTGCATGGCCATGGGCGATCAGCTGCTGGCGGCCGTGGAGAACAGCCCGCTGGCGGGATGACGCTTCGGGCCCACCGAAGGGGGCCGGACCGGCGACCTGCCAAACTCGCCCACGACTCCGTTCTCCTGCGCCATGTCGAAGCGTCACCCGGTTGTGGCTGTCACCGGTTCGTCCGGCGCGGGCACCACCACCGTGAAGCGGGCCTTCGAATACATCTTCAGCCGCGAGGGCATCACCCCCGCGGTGGTGGAGGGCGACAGCTACCACCGCTACGAGCGTGGCCCGATGAAGGAGGCCATGGCGGCGGCCATCGCCCGGGGCGAGAACTTCTCCCACTTCGGCCCGGAGGCCAACCTGTTCGAGAAGCTGGAGGAGCTGTTCCGCACCTACGGCGAGACCGCCGGCGGCGAGAAGCGCTACTACCTGCACTCCCCGGAGGAGGCGGCCGAACACAACGGCCGCCTGGGCACCAGCCTCGCGCCCGGCCAGTTCACCCCCTGGGAGCCGATTCCCGGGGCCACCGACCTGCTCTTCTACGAAGGCCTCCACGGCGGCGTGGTGGGTGAGGGCTACGACGTGGCGTCCCTGGTGGATCTGCTGGTGGGCGTGGTGCCGATCACCAACCTGGAATGGATCCAGAAGATCGCCCGCGACAACGCCGAGCGTGGCTACTCGGCCGAGGCAACCGTGGACACGATCCTGCGCCGCATGCCGGACTACATCAACCACATCTGCCCCCAGTTCAGCCGCACCGACATCAACTTCCAGCGGGTGCCCACGGTGGACACCTCCAATCCCTTTCAGATCCGCAGCATTCCCACGGCCGACGAGTCGTTCGTGATCATCCACTTCCGCAAGGGAGCCCGTGAGAAGTGGGGGATCGACTTCCCCTACCTGCTCGACATGATCCACGACTCCTTCATGTCCAGCCCCACCTCCATCGTGGTGAACGGCGGCAAGATGAGCTTCGCCATGGAGCTGATCCTCACCCCGGTCATTCATCGTCTGATCGAGGAGAAGAAGAAGCTGGCCTGAGAAACCCCAGCGCCAGCGGTCACAGGCCCCTTGCGACCCTTAATCTGGGTAACGAACCGGAGTCGGTGAGCCATCACCAACGTCCCTTCCCAGCGCCCGCCAGCTCCATCCATGCCGTCGTTTCCGATCACGGGAGCGACACCCTCGGCCGCCCCCGGCCTGCGTCTGGATCGCATCAACAGTCAGCAGGTGTTTCAGCAGGCCAGGCTGGTGATGTACCGCTATCAGGAAGGCTGTCCCTCCGGTCCAGAACCCTGCGGGGTGGTGCTGCAGGGGGCGCGCGGCAGGGTGGTGTTCGACCAGCCGGTGCTGCTGCCCGACGAACAGTTCGTCCCAGCGGACCTGCTGCAGGGCAGGCCCGCTGCCCGCGCCGGCGTGCGCATCCGCATGCCCCGCAGCCGCTGAGCGCCGCCCTGTGACCGCCCTCCTCACCACTCCCGCGCTGCCGGTGCTGGCGGCCCTGCTGGGGGCCTGCGTGGGTAGTTTCCTCAACGTCGTGGCCTGGCGGCTGCCCCGTGAGGAGACGTTGCTGCGGCCTGGCAGCCACTGCCCCCGCTGCGGCACTCCCCTGGCCTGGTTCGAGAACCTGCCGGTGCTGGGCTGGCTGGGCCTGCGCGGCCGCTGCCGCCACTGCGGCGCCGGCATCGCCCTGCGCTATCCCCTGGTGGAGCTGCTCACGGCGGGGCTGTGGGTGGCGGCGGTGGGCGCGCAACCCGGGAGCATGGGCCCGCTGCCGCCGCCGCTGCCGCTGCTGCTGGCCGGCTGGCTGTTGCTGAGCTGGCTGATTCCGCTCACCCTCATTGACCTCGACCGGCTCTGGCTGCCGGAGCCCCTCTGCCGCAGCGGCCTGCTGCTGGGGCTGGCCTGCACGGCGCTGCTGGGCTGGAGCCAGAGCGCCGAGCTGGGCCGGCAGCTGCTCTTCCACCACCTGGTGGCGGCGGGGGTGGCCCTGGTGGGCTTCGAGCTGGTGAGCGCCCTGGGGGAACGGCTTCTGGGCAAGCCCGCCCTGGGGCTGGGCGACGCCAAGCTGGCGGCCATGCTGGGGGCCTGGCTGGGGCTCACGGGACTGGGCCTCACCGTGATCCTGGCCGTGTTCAGCGGCGCGCTGGTGGGCGTGCTGGGCCGCCTCAGCGGGCGGCTGGGACGGCAGCAGCCCTTTCCCTTCGGCCCCTTCCTGGCCGCCGCCGGCGCCGCCGTGTGGCTGCTCGGACGGGACGCCTGGCTCGAACTCCTGGGGCTGCTGATCTAGGGGGGCTCCTTTAATGGAGCCATTCCGTGCCGGCGCCTCCAGGGGTGCCCTCCGCATGTCGCTGTTCGACTGGTTCGCCGACCGCCGCAAGAACGCTCCCGCGGTGCGCAACCCGCAGGAGCCCGAGGAGGGCGGCGGGCTGTGGAGCAAGTGCCCCGACTGCGGCCTGGTGGTGTACCGCAAGGACCTGGTGGCCAATGCCAGTGTCTGCAAGGGCTGCGGCTACCACCACCGCATCCACAGCGAGGAGCGGATCCGCCTGATCGCCGATCCCGGCAGCTTCGAGCCCCTCGACGCCGACCTGGCCCCCACCGATCCCCTGGCGTTCAAGGACCGGCGCACCTACGCCGACCGGCTGCGCGACAGCCAGCGCAGCACCGGCCTGCGCGACGCGGTGGTGACCGGGCTGTGCCGCTGCAGTGGAGTGCCGCTGGCCCTGGGGGTGATGGATTTCCGCTTCATGGGCGGCTCGATGGGGTCGGTGGTGGGGGAGAAGCTCACCCGGCTGATCGAGGAGGCCACCGCCCGGCGCATGCCCGTGCTGATCGTCTGCGCCTCCGGCGGCGCGCGCATGCAGGAAGGCATGCTCAGCCTGATGCAGATGGCCAAGATCTCCGGGGCGCTGCAGCGGCACCGGGAGGCCGAGCTGCTCTACATCCCCCTGCTCACGCACCCCACCACCGGAGGGGTGACCGCCAGCTTCGCCATGCTGGGCGATCTCATCCTGGCCGAACCGAAGGCCCTGATCGGCTTCGCCGGCCGGCGCGTGATCGAACAGACCCTGCGCGAGAAGCTGCCCGATGGCTTCCAGACCGCCGAGTATCTGCGGGACCACGGCTTCGTGGATGTGATCGTCGACCGCACCCGCCTGCGCCCCACCCTGGCCAGCCTGCTGCGCATGCACGGCTGCCGTGAACGCGTCACAGCCTGAGATGGCGTCACCCCAGGCCCAGCCACGACCCTGCCGAGCGACGCCGGCCGGCCGCGTCCCCACCGCCACCACCACCGCAGCCGCCACGACGACCGCCACCACTACCGGCTGGCTGGCCCGGGTGTTTATCTCCAGCGCACTGCTCCTCTCACTGCTGCTCGCCCTGCTGGCCGGCGTCCCTGCGGGGCCGGCTCCGGCGCTGGCGGCGGGGGTGGAGTGGCGGGAAGTGCCTGCCAGCGAGGCCGGCCGGCAGTGGTGGGACGCCGGCAGTCTGCGCCGCACCCCAGGCGGCAACCTCAGCGTTCTCAGCCGCTTCCAGCCCACCGCCGGTGACGGCGAGGGGCGCCCCCGCCTGCCGGACCTCTACGTGATGGAGATCGACTGCGGCCAGACCCTCTACCGCGACACCTCGGTGAACGGACTGCCGCGCTTCCGGGCTGAATGGCAGCCCGCCGGTGGCGACCCGCTGCTGATGGCGGTGATCGAAGCGAGCTGCGAAGCCGGGGCACCGCTGCTGCAGGCTGGCTGAACCCCGCCCCGCGTCCATGTCCACCACTCCCGCCGCAGCCAGCGCACGGCCCCTGGGCGTGGCGATCGCCGGCCTCGGCTTCGGCGAGAAGGTGCACCTGCCGGCCCTGCGTGCCTGCCCCGGCACCGAACCGGTGGCCCTCTGGCATCCGCGCGCCGAGCGCCTGGAGGCCGCCTGCCGTCAGGCGGAGCTGCCCGGCCACAGCGATTTCGAGGCGCTGCTCGCCGAGCCGGCCGTGGAGGCGGTGGTGATCGCCACACCGCCGGAACCCCGCTTCGAGCTGGCCCGGCGCGCCCTGGAGGCAGGGAAGCACCTGATGCTGGAGAAGCCCGTAGCGCTCAGCGCCCGCCAGGCCGAGGAGCTGCAGCGGCTGGCGATGGCCCGGGCCCTCACCGTGGCGGTGGACTTCGAATACCGGGCGGTGCCCCTGTTCCGACAGCTTCACGAGCTGATGAGCTCGGGCCTGCTGGGGGAACCGGTGCTGGTGAAGCTGGACTGGCTGATGGGCAGCCGCGCCGATGCCTCCCGCCCCTGGTCCTGGTATTCCCAGGCCGCGGCCGGCGGCGGCGTGCTCGGTGCCCTGGGCACCCATGCCTTCGACCTGCTGCACTGGCTGGTGGGGCCCACCCGCAGGCTGCAGGCCCAGCTGAGCACCTGCATCGACGAGCGGCCGCTGGCCGATGGCAGCGGCCGCACGGGGGTGGTGGACGCGGAGGACATCGCCCTGGTGCAGCTGCAGCTGGAGGGACCGACGGGCCGGACGGTGCCGGCCCAGGTGAACCTGGCCTCGGTGACGCGGCGCGGGCGGGGCTGCTGGCTGGAGCTCTACGGCCGGGAGGGCACCGCCGTTCTGGGCTCCGACAACCAGGCCGACTACGTGCACGGCTTCAATCTCTGGCTGGCCCGGGGCAACGAGCCGCTGCGCCGGCTGGAGCCCGATCCGCGCTTCGCCTTTCCGCGCACCTGGGAGGACGGCCGCATAGCGCCGGTGGAGCGCCTGCACGGCTGGTGGAGCGAGGCGGTGCGCCAAGGGCGGCCGATGGTGCCGGGACTCACGGAAGGGGTGGCCAGCCAGCGTTGCTGCGACTGGGCCAGGGCGTGAGGGGCCCGAAACCACTCAACCGGAAAGCACTCAACCGGAAAGCCCTCAGCCTGATGCCGGAACAGTCCGCCGGGTGCCCGTGGTACGACAAACCGGTATCAGGGCAAACAATTCACATCGGTAGCAACGGCTACTGTTTTCTGACGTTGACCATGGGGTTCCTGCCCCAGCGGCGGAAGTAGGGGCAGCCCAGGGAGTCATCCGCAGGCCACCCCCGAAGCAACGCGCCATCCACACCCGGGCCCAAGGGCCGGTTTTCCTCGGAGGCACGTCCATGTCCATCACCACTGCCAGACAGCTGGCGCGTCAGGCCGAAGAGGCCCGCCGTGCCGCCAAGCAGAACGGCTTCGCCGTTCAGTCGCTGCGCAGACAGCAGCTGATCGACTGATCGAGCTGCGGCGACCTGCGCACGGGGCCTCTGGCGAGCAGATCGTTGCGTTTGGCATCACCTAGAGTCCCCGCCAGTCCATCCCCAGACCAGAGGTTTCCCATGGCGCTCGTTCCGCTTCGGCTGCTGCTGGATCATGCCGCCGAAAACGGCTACGGCATCCCGGCGTTCAACGTGAACAACCTGGAGCAGGTGCAATCGATCATGGAGGCGGCCTACGAAACCGACTCTCCGGTGATTCTGCAGGCCTCCCGGGGCGCCCGCCAGTACGCCGGTGAGAACTTTCTGCGCCACCTGATCCTGGCCGCCGTGGAAACCTATCCGGACATCCCGGTGGTGATGCACCAGGACCACGGCAACAGCCCCGCCACCTGCTTCGGTGCCGCAGCCAACGGCTTCACTTCGGTGATGATGGATGGCTCGCTGATGGACGACGCCAAGACGCCCGCCAGCTACGAGTACAACGTTGCCGTCACCAAGGAAGTGGTGGATGTGGCCCATGCCATCGGAGTGAGCGTGGAGGGCGAACTGGGTTGCCTGGGCTCCCTGGAAACCGGCATGGGTGAGGCCGAGGACGGCCACGGCTTCGAGGGCAAGCTCGACCACAGCCAGCTGCTCACCGATCCCGCCGAGGCCGCCGACTTCGTCGCCAAAACCAAGGTGGATGCCCTGGCGATCGCCATCGGCACCAGCCACGGCGCCTACAAGTTCACCCGCAAGCCCACCGGTGAAGTGCTGGCCATCAGCCGCATCGCCGAGATCCACAAGGCCATCCCCAACACCCACCTGGTGATGCACGGCTCCTCCTCGGTGCCCCAGGAGTGGCTGGACATGATCAACAAGTACGGCGGTGCCATCCCCGAGACCTACGGCGTGCCCGTGGAAGAGATCCAGGAAGGCATCCGCAACGGCGTGCGCAAGGTGAATATCGACACCGACAACCGCCTCGCCTTCACAGCCGCTGTGCGTGAAGCCGCCGCCAAGGATCCTGCCAACTTCGATCCCCGCCACTTCAACAAGCCCGCCCGGGCCTACATGAAGCAGGTGTGCCTGGATCGCTACCAGCAGTTCTGGTGCGCCGGCAATGCCAGCAAGATCAAGCAGCGCGACATCAACTACTACGCCGGTCTGTACGCCAAGGGCGAACTCGACCCCAAGACCGCCGTCGCGGCCTGATCCGGCTCGCCGCTGCTGGCCCAACACCACGATCGATTCCTTCCGGGGGGGCATCCGCCCCCTTTTTTGTTGGGCCCCCGTGGCGGGGCCCTCAGGGCACCTCAGCGGGGGCCAGACGTGATTCGGCGGCCAGGATTGAGCGGCCTGGATCCAGCAGCGCATCAATCGCTTGCGCTAGGGTGGGTTCCATGGCGATGCGGGTGCCGTCGCTCACCACCACCCGCGTCAGGGTTGGCAGGCCGCCGCTGCGGGCCCGTAGATACACCGGCTCCACGTAGAGCAGGGCCTCGCCCACGGGCAGCACCAGCAGGTTGCCCTGCACCACCTCGGCGCCGGAGCGGTTCCAGAGGCCGAACTGCTGGCTGATCATCGGGTTCTGGTTGATCAGGGCGGTGATCTGCTCGGGGCCCAGAATCGGCGTCTGGCTGGGGAAGCGCAGCACCTCGAGCTGGCCATAGTTGGCGCCGTCGCTGCGGGCCGCCAGCCAGGCCACCAGATTCGGCCGCGCCAGGGGGGTGAGCGGCTGCAGCAGCAGGAACTCCGGCGGCAGCTCGGGCGCCAGTTGGCCGCTGATGTGATAGGGCACCATCGGCACCAGCTCGGACCCGTAGATCTCCTTGGGGATCTGCCAGACGTCATCGCCGCTGTAGAACACGGCCGGATCGGTCACGTGGTAACGGAGCAGCTGGGTGGTCTGCAGTTCGAACTGGGGGATCGGGTAGCGGATGTGGGCCCGAAGCGCCGCCGGCATCGCCCACAGCGGCTGAAACAGCTCCGGGAACAGTCGCCTCCAGCCGTCGATCAGCGGGTCGTCGGGTTCGGCCACGTAGAGGGCCACGCCGCCTCCATAGGCATCCACCACGGCCTTCACGGAATTGCGCAGGTAACGCACGTCCGGACGTCCGGGCACCGGGGCGCTGTAGGGATAGGTGCGGCTGATGGTGAAACCGTCCACGATCCAGAACTGGTGCTGCCCGGGGGGAAAGGGGCCGGGGTCGGCACCAAGGTTCACCGTGGCCAGGTAGGGCTCGGCTTCGAAGGCCACGAAGGGCACCAGCCGGCGCACCCGTTCCCGCACCTCCCGGCGCAGCAGCAGCCGGGTGTCGGTGGTGAGCGCGCCGCTCACCAGCAGCCGCGGCTCCCGCAGGTAGAGGGCCGCCGCCAGCCGCGCCGCGGTGCTGCGCAGCGGCACCCCGGCCTGGCCGCTGTAGTGGGTGTAGAAGTTTTCGTCGCCCTCGGGGAAATTGAATTCACGCACTTGGCTGGGCGCCAGGCTGTAGGGCCCCGGCAGGGTGCCGAAGTAGAGGCTGGGCGTGCCCACAGGGATCGCTGCCTTCACCTGCTCACGGCTGATGTTCAACTCGGGGCTGCCCGAGATGCGGATGCTGGCTCCGAGATCGCTGATGAAGAATTCCGGCAGGCCATCCGGGGTGCTGGTGTTCACCGGCGTGACGGTGAAGCCCTGACCGTGAGTGAACACCAGGTGACGGTTGAGCCAGGTGCGTGCCGCCCGCTGCAGGCCGGAGATGTCCACCTCCCGGGCGGTGATGATCACCTGCTGCTGCTGGGGCGGGCCCTCACCGGCGGCGATCGCGTAGCGGTCCACCGTGGGCTCGGAGAAGCGGTAGAACACGCGCAGCTGCTGCAGCTGACGGTTGGTCTCCAGCAGGGGCCTGCTGTCCCACAGGCGGATGTTGCGAACCGTGGCCTGGCTGCGCTCCAGGTCGTCGCGGGTGATGCGCGCGTTGGGCTGGACCCGCCGGACCTGGATCCGGTCCAGCTCGAAGGCCGCGCGGGTGGCGTCGATGGAGCGGGCCAGGTAGGGGGTCTCCCGCTCCAGCTCGCGGGGGTTGACCACCAGCAGCTGCAGCACCGGCAGCAGCAGACCTTCCAGCAGCAGCACCAGCAGCAGCACCACGCCGCTGATCAGGAAGGTGCGACTCCGCCAACCGCGCCGAGGCAGGGGCAGCACCAGCAGCATGCCGGTGATCAGCGCCAGCAGGGCGGCGAGGCTGCGCAACGGCAGCGACACGTGCACATCGACCCACCCCGCCCCCGGCACCGTGCCCTGAGTGCTGAGCAGCAACTGGTGACGACTGAGCCAGAAGCCGCCTGCCAGGGCCATGGAGAACAGACCGAAGGGCAGGCGCAGGGCCCGCAACTGGGCGGTGGAGAAGCCGACGAAGCGTCCGTCGCTGAGCTGCGGGGGACGGGCCATCAGGCCCCACAGGGCCGCGGCCGCATGGGCGGTGCCCAGGGCGATCGCCAGGGTGAGGCCGAAGGCCAGGGCCGGGAACCGGGCCAGGGCGAAACTCACGTCGGCGCCGAGCATCGGGTCGCGCAGGCCGCTGTCGGGAACCAGCAGGGCCAGGCTCCAGACCCCCCAGCCCCGGGCCAGGGCGAGGGCGGCGGCAGCGCTGGCCAGGAAGGCCAGCAGCCGCGGCGTGCGCAGCGGTGAGCGCACCAGTGCCACCAGCAGGGGGATGGCCAGCAGGGCCACCGGCACCCAAGGCAGGCCCTCCAGGGCTACCAGGCCATGCAGCCGGCGCGGGTCGAAGGGATCCCCCAGCAGCCGCTCGACCAGCCGGAGCAGCAGCAGCAGCGGCAGCAGCTGGGCGCCCGCCAGCACGATCAGCGTCAGCAGATAGGGGAAGGGGGCCAGTGCGAAGCGGGTGGGCTCACCCGCCAGGGCCGCGGGCCGGCGCCACAACCAGCCCATCCAGCCCTGCAGCCCCACACCCAGACCCAGACCCAGGACCACACCCAGACCCTGCAGCAACCAGCGGCGCACCAGCACCGGCCCCCAGCCGAACTGCTCGAACCACTGCCACTCGACCCAGGTGCGGGCGGCAGCGAGGAGCACCACGGCCAGCAGGATCACCGCTGTGGTCAGCAGCAACGGCCAGGGAAGGCGCCGCAGGTGCCGCCGCATCGGTGCAGACCACTCCGGCCGACCATAGGCAGGAGCACCGCGCCGGGCGACCCCCATCAGGCCGCCGCTTATATCCGATATCCGGAGTCTGCTTTTCCGGACAGCCCTGGGCAGCGCTGTTAGCCTCCGGCTTTCCCCCTGGGTTTCACCGTGACGGCCACCCTCTCCCGGTCCGCCCTCTCCGGACCCACCTTCACCGGCCTGCGCTGCAAGGAGTGCGGCGAGCCCTACGCCCCCGGTGCCCGGCACGTCTGCGAGGACGTGTGCTTCGGGCCGCTCGAGGTGGTCTACGACTACGAGGCGATCAGGAGCCGGGTCAGCCGCGCCACCATCGAGGCGGGTCCCGCCTCCATCTGGCGCTACCGCGACTTCCTGCCGATCGAGGGTGACCCCATCGACGTGGGCACCGGCTTCACACCGCTGCTGAAGGCGAACAACCTGGCCAGGAGCCTGGGCCTCAAGAGCCTCTACATCAAGAACGACGGCGTCAACATGCCGACGCTCTCGTTCAAGGACCGGGTGGTGAGTGTGGCCCTCACCCGCGCCCGTGAGCTGGGCTTCACCACGGTGAGCTGCGCCTCCACGGGCAACCTGGCCAACTCCACCGCTGCCATCGCCGCCCACGCCGGGCTGGAGTGCTGCGTGTTCATCCCTAGCGACCTGGAGCTGGGGAAGGTGCTCGGCACCCTGATCTACAACCCCACCCTGATGGCGGTGAAGGGCAACTACGACCAGGTGAACCGCCTGTGCTCGGAGGTGGCCAACACCTACGGCTGGGGCTTCGTGAACATCAACCTGCGTCCCTACTACTCCGAGGGTTCCAAGACCCTGGGCTACGAGGTGATCGAGCAGCTGGGCTGGGAACTGCCCGACCACATCGTGGCGCCCCTGGCCTCAGGCTCCCTGTTCACCAAGATCCGCAAGGGCTTCGACGAGTTCATCAAGTGCGGGCTGGTGGAGGAGAAACCCGTGCGCTTCAGCGGCGCCCAGGCCGAAGGCTGCAGCCCGATCGCCCAGGCCTTCGCCGAGGGCCGCGACTTCATCACGCCGGTGAAGCCCAACACCATCGCCAAGTCGATCGCCATCGGCAACCCGGCCGATGGCCCCTATGCCATCGACATCGCCAACGCCACCAACGGCACCATCGCCGCGGTGAGCGACGCTGAGATCATCGACGGCATCAAGCTGCTGGCCGAAACCGAGGGCGTGTTCACCGAGACCGCCGGCGGCACCACCATCGCCGTGCTGAAGAAGCTGGTGGAGCAGGGACGGATCAACCCCGAGGAGCGCACGGTGGCCTACATCACCGGCAACGGCCTGAAAACCACCGAGGCCGTGGCCGATGCCATCGGTGCGCCCTACACGATCGAGGCCCAGCTCGACAGCTTCAAGGCCGCCTGGCAGCAGGCCCAGGCCGAGCACGGCGGCACGGGCAACCAGTCCTGAGGGGCCGGCGATCCGCCCCACCCATCCCGGCCCGACCTGCCGTTCCCTCCTCCCTCAACCCCGACTCCTGCCCAACCCCATGGCCGTTCAGGTACTGATCCCCACCCCCCTGCAGAAATTCACCGCCAACGAAGCCAGCGTGGAACTGGAGGCAGCCAGCGTGGCTGCCCTGGTGGAGGCCCTCGAGGAGCGTTTCCCCGGCATCCGCGCTCGCCTCTGCGACGACAGCGGCAAGCTGCGCCGCTTCCTGAACATCTACGTGAACAGCGAGGACATCCGCTTCCTCGACAACGAGACCACCGCCCTCAGCGACGGTGACGAGGTGTCGATCGTGCCGGCCGTGGCCGGGGGCTGATCGGCCTTCCGTAACGAAGGCGGCAACGCCCCAGACCCGTCTGCCGCTCAATAGCGTTGCGTTTCCGGCGCCCACCACCATGACCCAGGCCCCGATCTCCCCAATCACCACCGGCTGGCAGGCCAAGGCCCGGATCTTCGACTACCGCCAGGCCGCCAATCCGGTGCGCCGCGGCCTCACCGAACCGATCCCCGAATGCCACTGGACTCCCGCCGTTCACCGGAGCGGACCCACCGGGGTGATCCCCCTTGATCTCAGCGCCGAGCTGGGCTGCAGCGGGCCGGCCACCAGTCCCGCCCTGTCAGCCAACTTTCTGCGCATCCTGGCGGGCGAGGGGCTCAAGGCCGCCGCCGCCGCCACCAGCTCGCTGTTCTATGTGCTGCACGGGGAGGGCACCCTGGCCTGGGGCGGCCGGGACCTCGCCTGGCGGCAGGGGGATGTGATCGCCCTGCCCCACGGCGACGCTCCCCTGCTGCAGGCCTGCAGCGACAGCGTCGTCTACTGGGTGCACGATGCGCCCCTGCTGCGCTACCTGGGCGCCGAACCCACCACGGCACGCTTCGAGGCCGTTCACTATCCGGCGGCGCTGCTGGAGGAGAACCTGCAAGACCTGCTCGCCGATCCCACCTCAGCCCGCAGCAACCGGCTCAGCCTCCTCCTCGCCAACGCCGATCTACCCGCCAGCCGCACCGTGACCCATACCCTCTGGGCAATGCTCGGCGTGGTACCAGCCGGGGCCGTACAGCCACCCCACCGGCACCAGTCGGTGGCCCTGGATCTGGTGATCGACTGCGATCCAGGCTGCTACACCCTCGTGGGCACCGAACTCAACGAAGACGGCAGCATCCGCAACCCCAGCCGCTCGATCTGGGAACCGGGGGCGGCCTTCGTGACCCCCCCGGGCCACTGGCACGCGCATGTGAACGAGAGCGGCCGCATGGCGCGCCTGCTGCCGATTCAGGATGCCGGGCTACACACCTACCTGCGCAGCCTCGACATCCGCTTCAGCGGCGGCCTGGGCGGCTGAACGCCGCTCCTCATCGGCGGCGACGGCGGCGCGAAAGCTGTCGCCATCGATCGTCTCCTCCACGATCAGGCGTTCCACCAGCGCGTCCATGAGATCGCGGCGGGGTTCGAGCAGGGCGACAGCCTGATCGAGGGCGTGGCAGGCCAGCTCGCGCACCTGGGCGTCGATGCGGCTGCCGGTGTCCTCGGAGTAATGGGGCTGGGAGCGCAGCCAGTCGCGGCCCAGGAACACCTCCGGCGCCTCGGCCTCCAGGGCCACCGGACCCAGGGGCGAGAAGCCGTAACGGGTGACCATCTCGCGGCCGATGCGTGCCACCAGTTCCAGATCGCTGGAGGCGCCCTGGGTCACCTCATCGGGGCCGAACACCACCAGTTCGGCGGCCCGCCCGCCCATCGCCACCACCATGCGCGCCAGCAGGTAGGCCTTGCTGATCAGGCCGGAATCGAGCACGTCCTCATCCGGCATGGTGCGGGCGAAGCCGCCCACGCCGCCGGCACGGGGCAGCAGGGTCACCTTGTCGAGCCGGTCGGCGTGGGGCACCAGGGTGGTGAGCAGGGCATGGCCCACCTCGTGATAGGCGATGAGGCGCTTCTTGGCCGAATCCTGCAGCGGCGCGGCGGCCAGGCCCATGGTGATCCGCTCCAGCGCATCGCCCATGGCGGCCTCGTCGATGGCGCTCTTCTGGCGTCGGGCGGTGAGGATGGCCGCCTCGTTGAGCAGGTTGGAGAGGTCTGCGCCTGAGAAACCGGGGGTGCGGCTGGCCCAGTCGGCCAGCGACACCTCCTCGGCCAGGGGACGGGTGCGGGCGTGCACCGCCAGGATCTCCTCGCGGCCGCGCCGGTCCGGGAGATCCACCGTGATGCGCCGGTCGAAGCGGCCGGGACGCATCAGGGCGGCGTCCAGCACATCGGGGCGGTTGGTGGCCGCCAGCAGGATCACGCCGGAGTTGTCGGCGAATCCGTCCATCTCGGTGAGCAGCTGGTTGAGGGTCTGCTCACGCTCGTCGTTGCCGCCGCCGATGCCTGCCCCGCGCTGACGGCCCACCGCATCGATCTCGTCAATGAAGATGATGCAGGGCGCCTTCTCCTTGGCCTTGCGGAACAGATCCCGCACCCGGCTGGCCCCCACGCCCACGAACATCTCCACGAACTCGGAGGCGGCGATGGAGAAGAAGGGCACACCCGCCTCACCGGCGATGGCGCGGGCCAGCAGGGTCTTGCCCGTGCCCGGCGGACCGACCAGCAGCACCCCCTTGGGAATACGGGCACCGATGGCGGTGTAGCGCTCCGGTGCCTTCAGGAAGGTCACCACCTCCTGCAGTTCCTCCTTGGCCTCGGAGATCCCGGCCACGTCCTCGAAGCGCACGCTCACGCCGCCCTCGGGCTGGAGCCGGGGCTTGCTGGCGCCGAACCCGATCGCCCTGTTGGCCACCTTGGCGGAACGCTGCAGCAGCAGGGCGAGACCACCCAGGAGCAGCAGGACCAGCAGCCCGTTGGACACCAGCGAGGCGGTGGCGGCGTCCGCCCGGTCGTCACGCACCGACAGGGGCACGGCGGCCTGCTCGGCGGTGCGCAGCAGCTGTTGATCGTTGGCGAACACCGGCACCCGCTGCTCGCGGCCGTCGTCGAAACGAACCCTCACCTCCCGCTGGCGGGGCGAAAGCTCCAGGTCCTTCACCCTGCCCTCGCGGATGTCGCGGAGCAGCTGGCTGTAGGAAGGAGGAGGGTTCTCGGGGCTCAGCAACCTGGCGCCACGCGCGGGGGCCTCCGGCTCAGCACCCTCCGCGGCACCTGGCTTGGTGCCTGCTGGAACGGGTGGCGTGCCGGCCGCAGCGGGCTCCGCAAGGGGTGCCGATGCGACGGTGTTGGGGCTGACGCTCACGGCATTCCGACGCTCCCGCGAGCCTAGCGATTTGACGGAGGGCGAGTCCGCAACCGAAGATCCTTGTTTGGCTGCGAGAGTGAACGGGGATGGCTGTTCCCAAGAAGAAGACATCGAAAGGCAAGCGCAATCAGCGCCACGCCCACTGGAAGTCCAAGGCTTCCGTGGCTGCGCAGCGCGCCATGTCCCTCGGCAAATCCGTGCTCAGCGGCCGCGCCCAGGGCTTCGTCTACCCCATCGACACTGAGGAGGAAGGCTCCGAGGACTGAAGAGCCACTCAACAGAGGCCCCGCGCCGCGATCAGCCGGCGCCTGCCATCGATCACGCCCACGGCCACCGCCGCAACCCCGGCGCGGGCGTTTGTCGGCTGCAAGAGCAGCGGATCCTGGTAGAGCTCGGGAGGCAGGCTGCAGAGGCTGGCGCGCACCAGCCGCTCCAGGGCCCCTGCGGACAGCGTGGCTCCCCCGGCGCGCCGCTGCCGGGCTTCCGCCTGAAAGCGCCAGCGGCGCGGCAAACTCCAGCTCCGCGGCCGCAGCAGCCAGAGCTCATCCAGCCGTCGCCAGGCCGGCTCGTAGGCCTGCAAGGCCTGATCCCAGCGGGGCAGCCAGGCCCTCTCGTCGGCGCTGAGGGCCAACTGCGCCCCCGTGTGTGCCCCCACCGCCTCCAGATCCACCTCCGCCAGGGCCGCCCCCAGCGGCCGGCAGCCGACCAGCCAGCCCTCCAGCAGCAGGGCGTCGGCTGGCTCCATCTGCTCGCCGCAGCGGTCCCCCGCCCCGCCCCGCAAGGTCTTGTCGAAACGGGGCAGACGCAGGGCTTCGCCGGCCCGCCAGCGGTCGAGGCTGCGGCAGAGCAGGTCCACGTCGTGACTGCCGGGAGGAACGCGGGTGACCGCGAAGGGATTCCCCTGCAGCGCCCGGAGGCGCTCCGGCCAGGGCAGATAGAAATCGTCGATCGACGCCACCGCCAGCCGCAGCCCCTGCGAGGGGGCGAGCTGCGCCAGCAGGCGGCAGAGCGTGCTCTTGCCGGCACCCACCGGCGCGTTCAGGCCGATGGCGGGGCGCTTGCCCCGGCGGGCCAGCAGCCGCAGCCGGCAAAGCATCGGCAGGGCGAACTGGCGGATCAGCTCCCGATCGATGCCGCCGGCGGTCTCCAGGCCGTCCGGCAAGGAGGGCCGCCAGGCCAGCGGGTCAGCGATGCCGCAGTGGCGCGCCAGACGCGCATCCATCAGGTGCCCAGCTTGTAGGCCTCAAGCACAACCGCGTACACCATCCCCAGGCGCAGGTTGTCGATCACCCGCCAGCCGATCCCGGGCTGCTCCTGCACCAGGCGGCCCCGCAGGCGCACGACCAGCTCCAGCAGCAGCACCACGGCGAGCACCATCGCCGGGCGGCCGCCGGGAAACAGAGGCAGCACGTAGGAGGTGAGGTTGCCACCGGTGTAGAAGCCCAGCAGCAGCGCCAGCAGCACGGCGCTGCGGTGGCGCCAGCTGCCGCGCAGCTGGCCGGCGAGAAGATCGCCCAGGGCCGCGCTGAGGCGCTGGAAGCGGGTGCGCTGCAGGGACGTGGGACTCATCGCAGGTACAAGAGATAGGAGAGCGTGATTCCCTCCGCCGGGCAAGCCGGGCCGCGCAGCACCCGGCCGGCTTCGCCCAGGCCGGACACCACCGCCCGGGCCGCCGTGAAACGCTCCAGGGGCTCGCGGCGGCCGTAATGGCTGAGCGTGAGCAGACAGGGCAGACCGGCGGCCGTGGCCGCCGCCAGCCCGGGGGGGGAATCCTCGATCGCCAGGCCTGCCGCGCCCTCCAGCCCCAGGAGCCGCAGAGCCAGGGCATAGGCCTCGGGATCGGGCTTCTTGCGGCCCACGTCCTCGCCGCACACCCACAGGTCGAAGGCCTCCGCCAGGGAACCGAGCAGCCGCTCGGCCAGGGCCTGCACGGCAGTGCGGCCACTGGTGGTGACGATCGCCTGGCGCAGCCCCGCCG
>JBATEO010000087.1:0-5248 GCA_049664045.1 Prochlorococcaceae cyanobacterium | reverse complement strand
TGCTGATTCCGGTGGCCGACAGCTGGCCGCGCTGGTGGAGCGTGGCCTACGTGATGGTGGCCCAGGCGATCAGCGGCATCGCCAAGGACCTCAACAAGATGAGCGCCAAGAGCGCCATCAAGACCGTGGTGCCGGAGACTCCCGACGACCACAGCCGCGGCGAGACCCAGCTGTTCAAGTGGGTGGCGATCCTCACCGGCTCCAAGAACGCCCTCAAGGGGGTGGGCTTCTTTCTGGGCGGCGTGCTGCTCACCACGATCGGCTTCAACGCCGCCGTGGGGGCCATGGCCGCCGGCCTGTTCCTGGCCTTTCTGATGACGCTGGTGCTGCCGGGCGACATCGGCCGCATGAAGGAGAAACCCGCCTTCACGGCCCTGTTCTCCAAATCCAGGGGGGTCAACGTGCTCTCCCTGGCGCGCTTCTTCCTCTTCGGCGCCCGGGACGTGTGGTTCGTGGTGGCCCTGCCGGTGTTCCTGCAGGCCGCCCTGGGCTGGCGCTACTGGGAGGTGGGCGGCTTCATGGGCCTGTGGGTGATCGGCTACGGGATCGTGCAGGGTGCAGTGCCGGCCCTGCGCCGCAGTTGGGGGCAGACGGCCCCGCCCGGTGTGTCGGCGGTGCAGTTCTGGAGTGCGGTGCTCACCGCCATCCCCGGCCTGATCGCCATCACCCTCTGGCGCCAGGTGGGCGATCCCGGCATCGCCGTGGTGGTGGGTCTGGCGGCCTTCGGGGTGGTGTTCGCCATGAATTCCTCGATCCACAGCTACATGATTCTGGCCTATACCGAAGCGGAAGACGTGAGCCTGAATGTGGGCTTCTACTACATGGCCAACGCCGCCGGGCGGCTGGTGGGCACCCTGCTCTCGGGCGCCCTGTTCCTGGTGGGCGGCCTGCAGGCCTGTCTGTGGGCCTCGTGCCTGCTGGTGGCCCTCGCCTTTCTCTCCGGAACGCGCCTGCCCACACCACTGCGGCAGCTGCAGCAGGCCGCCGTCAGCGGCTGAGGCCGCTTAACGGGAGCCCGGTTCAGCGGTAGCCCTCCTTGCGGGTGTCCTCGAAGCTGCGGCGAAGGGCTTCGCCGATGGTGAGCCCGATCGGCAGATCGCCACCGAAGGAGGTGCCCAGGATGTGGCGGTAGAGCTTGCTCTCCACCAGCCGGTAGGTGTCGGCGGGAAGGGGAATGTAGCCGGCCTCCTCCACGAAGCGCAGGCCGTTCCCCACCGTGAAGCCCACGAAGCTGCGGATGGTGTCGTCTTCCCGCATCTGCTTGTCGTTCACGTAGATGAACAGCGGCCGTGACAGCGGCTTGTAGCTGCCGTTCTGGGCCGACTTCACCGAGGGTGCCACGGCGATGCCGTCAGGCCCGGCGATCGCCAGGGCCTTGAGGCGATCCTGGTTGCTCTGGTAATAGGCGAAGCCGAAGTAGGCCATGGCGTTGGGGTCCTCAGCCACGCACGTCACGATCACCAGGTCGTCCTCGCTGGTCTCGACGTCCGTGCGGGAGTTGGCCTTGTTGCCGTTGATGGCCTCGTTGAAGTAGTCGAAGGTGCCGGAGTCGGCGCCGGGGCCGCAGAGGCGCAGGGGCCGCTCCGGCCAGTCGATGTTGATCTGCTTCCAGGTCTTCACCTTGCCCTCCGCTTCCTTCGACCAGGTGCGCGAGAGCTCCTTGGTGGTGATGGCGCTGGCCCAGTCGTTGCCGCCGTTCACCACCACCGTGAGGGCATCGAAGGCCAGGGGCAGCTCGATGAAGGTGATGCCCTTGGAAGCGCAGGCCTCGAGCTCGGCGCTGCTGATCGGCCGCGAGGCGTTGGCGATGGGAATGGCGCCCTGGCAGAACTGGCGCAGGCCCCCGGTGGTGCCCACCTCGGAGAGGTTCACGGTCACGTTGCGGCCCCGCTCGGTCTTGTTGTAGGCCGCGATCGCCTTCTGGATCACCGGAAACACGGTGCTGGAGCCGCTGATGGTGAGGCCTGAGGAAGGGCCCTGCGCTCCGGGGCCCTGGGCGTTGCGCCCCCCGCAGCCGCCCACCAGCAGCAGCGAGGCTGTGAGCAGAAGAGCCGGGAGCGGGCGGGCCATGGGAGGGGGAAGAATCGCCTCCAGGCTGGTTGATCAAGGTTTGTTGTTGGTTAAGAACAGGTCAGGACTTGGCTTCCGCAACCGTTTGTGACCTGGCCGCCTGGGGCGAGCGCCCAGCAAAAAGGGGGCCGGTGTTCACCAGCCCCCGCGGTGCTCCTGTGGCCCTCGCGGGCCCGGCGTCACTCCTTGATCTTCTCGATCTCGGCCAGGGCGCGCTTGAGCACATCACCCTTGATGGGCACGTAGCCCAGTTCGGCTGCAGTGGCCTGGGGGCCTTCCTGCAGCGCCCACTTCAGGAAGGTGCGCACGGCCTCGGCCTTCTCGGCGCCGTTGCCGCTCTGGTAGGCCAGGATCCAGGTGAAGGCGGCGATCGGGAAACTGTCGGCGCCGGCGGGGTTGCAGTCTTCGCCACCGAGCCGCTCATCGAGGGTGATGCCGTTGAGAGCAGCAGCACCGCTCTTCTCATCGGCGACCACGAAGTTGCCCTCCTTGTTCTGGAGTGCCGCCGCCTTGATGTTGCCGCGCACGAAGGCCTGGTTCAGGTAGCCGATCGAACCCGGGGTGTTCTGAATCACGCCGGCCACACCCTCGTTGCCCTTGCCGCCCACGCCCACGGGCCAGTCGACGGCCTTGCCCACGCCCACCTTGTCCTTCCACTCCGCAGAGAAGCAGGCCAGGGAGTTGGTGAAGGCGAAGGTGGTGCCGGAGCCGTCACTGCGGTGGGCCACCGTGATCTTGCCGGCCGGGCAGCCCAGATCCTTCCAGTCGGTGATCTTGCCCAGGAAGATGTCGGCCACCTGGGCCTGGGTGAGCTTGAGGTCGGGGCAGTTGTCGTTGTTGTAGGCCACCGGGATGGTGCCGCCGAGCATCGGGATCTGCACGGCGCCGCGCTTGCCGGCGGCCTCCTTCTTGAAGTCCTCGTCGGAGAGCTGCTCGTCAGTGGCGCCGAAGTCCACCGATCCGGCGAGGAACTGGCGCACGCCGGCGCCGGAACCCACCGACTGGTAGTTCACCTGGTTGCCGGTTTCGGAAGCGTAGTCCTGGGCCCAGCGCTGGTAGGCCGCCGCCGGGAAGGTGGCACCCGCTCCATTGATGGTGGGCAGCTTGGTGTCACCACCCCCGCAGGCCGTTGCCAGCAGGGAGAGCGACACCACACCTCCGGTGATGGCAAGTGTGGAACGACGGAGTTGCATGGACTGGCGTTCTGACCGCTGCCTACCTCTAACGGACGGCCGCAAGGGGGAGCTTAAGAGGTGGTTATCGCCCGGTTAACGAGCCTCTGAATGGCGTGGATGCACACAGAAAAGGGGAGGCGCGTTGGGCGCCTCCCCCGTGTGTGAAACCGTTGACCGCTGAGGCCTGGCCGGTCTACTGGCCGATGCGGCCCACCGCAGCTTTTGCCTGGCTGAGGATCTTGCCTTCCAGGGGTACATAGCCGAGGGCCGAGGCCTGGTTCTGAGCTGCGGGGCTCAGCAGGTGGTTCATCGCCGTGCGGATGGACTGGGTCTTGGCACCGTTGCCGCTGCGGTAGGCCAGGATCCAGGTGAGGGTGGAGATGGGGTAACTGTTGGCGCCGGCGGGATTGGGATCCTCACCAGCCAGGTTGCCGTCCAGCTTGATGTTGTTCAGGGCTGCCGCACCGCTGGCCTTGGTGGGCATCACGAACTTGCCGGCCCTGTTCTGCAGCGCAGCGGCCTTGATGTTGCCCTTCACGAAGGCCTGGTTCACGTAGCCGATGGAGCCCGGGGTGTTCTGGAGAATGCCGGCCACACCCTCGTTGCCCTTGCCGCCCACGCCCACGGGCCACTTCACCGACTTGCCCTCTCCCACCTTGCTCTTCCACTCCGGCGAGAAGGCGCTCAGGGAGTTGGTGAAGGAGAAGGTGGTACCGGAGCCGTCGGAGCGGTGCGCCACGCGGATCGGGCCCTTGCCGCACTTGAGCTGCTCCCAGGTCTTGATCTTGCCCAGGAAGATGTCCACCACCTGCTTCTGGGTGAGGTTGAGCTTGCTGCAGCCGGGCTGGTTGAAGGCCACGGCGATCGTGCCGCCCACGGCGGGGAACTGCACCACGCCACGCTTCACCTGAGCGGCTTCTGCCGACTTGATCGGCTCATCGCTGGCACCGAAATCCACGGTGCCGGCGATGAACTGGCGCACGCCGGCGCCGGAACCCACCGACTGATAGTTGACGCGCACTTTGCTGGCGACGCCGGCGAAGGCGCGCTGGTAGAAGGGCGCCGGGAAGGTGGCGCCGGCGCCGCTGATGGTGGCCTGGGCCAGAAGGGGTGCTGTGGCGGCGGCCGTCACGGCAGCAGCGGTGAGGCTGCCGGCGGCGATGGAGGCCTTCTTGGCGAAGGTCATGGATGGGACTGTGGGGTCGGTCAAGAATTAGCCGCCAGGCCTGCCGGGATCGTTATGCTTTGATTAACCGCTGGTGAAGAGCTGGTTGTGGACTACCTGCGGGATGTGTTGGCCACTGCCCTGGCCATGAAAAAAGGCCCTCGGTGGGGAGGGCCTTGGATCGATCGAGGCAAGTGTGTGAGGGGTTTCGCCGCAGATTGATGCTGTCGGTCAGAACCGGGGCCTGGATCAGAACTTGAAGGTGGTCTGGATCACGCCGCCCCAGGCGTCGTTGAAGCTGTTGCTGCGCGGGCTGTCCGCGTAGAAGAGTGCCGGGGTGATGCTGATGTTGTCGGTGACCTGGAAGCGGTAGAAGAGTTCGTAGAGCAGCGATTCGGTCTCGTTGTCTTCGTCCGTGAACGGCGGCATGCCGATGGCGAAGCCGGCGGCGTTGCCGGCCCAGCCCACATCGCTCCACTGCAGACCGGCCATCCAGGACTGGGAATCATCCAGGCCGCCGCTGGCCCAGTTGTAGCCGTAGCCCAGGCTGATCGAGGGGATCCAGCCGCTGTCCACGGGGCCCCAGTAGCCGGCGATCGAGAGGCTGTTGGTGTCACCGCCAGGGGGAACGGTGGCACTGAAGTTGGGCGTGCGGATCCGCGAGGCCTCGGAGCCGTACCGGTAGCCCACAGCGATGCCCCAGTTCTTGCTGCGATAGCCCAGCTGGGAGAGGGCGCTGATGCCGCTTTCCTCGGTGAAGGCGCCGATGGTGGAGTCGGCGAAGCCGTTGCTGGAGACGTAGTTGGTGTCAAAGGTGATGTAGGGGTTGCCCTTCTCC
>JBATEO010000086.1:0-3115 GCA_049664045.1 Prochlorococcaceae cyanobacterium | reverse complement strand
GGGCGGGGGTGATGGCGGCCGGGTCGGCCAGGGCGGTGGCGGCGTGATCGGCGGCGGAGTCATCGGCCGCCTGAGCGGCCAGCGCCAGCGCTGCGTTGAGGCCCTTCCAGCCGGTGGCGGCGGCCTCGAGGGCCTCGGCGGTGAAATCGAGTGGCTTGCGGTAGTGGGCCTGGAGCACGAACAGCCGCAGCGTCATCGGCGACACCCCCGAATCGAGCAGGGCGCGGATGGTGGTGAAATTACCGAGCGATTTGCTCATCTTCTCGCCGCCCACGTTCACCATGCCGTTGTGCAGCCAGGTGCGGGCCAGCTCCCTGCCCGTGGCCGCCTCCGACTGGGCGATCTCGTTCTCGTGGTGGGGAAAGATCAGATCGGCGCCGCCCAGGTGGATGTCGATGGTGTCGCCCAGTTCCTCGCGCACCATCGCCGAGCACTCGATGTGCCAGCCCGGCCGGCCCGGACCCCAGGGAGAGGGGAAGCTCGGCTCTCCCGGCTTGGCCCCCTTCCAGAGGGCGAAGTCGAAGGGGTGCCGCTTGCGGGCCTCCTCGGCCTCGGCCGTGCGGCCGCTGGCCCCTTCCTGCTGCTCGGACAGCTCACGGCCGGAGAGCTTGCCGTAGCCGGCGTGCTTCATCACGGCGAAGTACACATCGCCATCGGCGGAATAGGCGGCTCCCTTGGCCTCCAGCTCCTCGATCAGCTGGCGGATCGCCGCCAGCGAGCCGGTGGCCCGCGGCATGCGGTCGGCCGGGAGGATGTTGAGACGGGCCATGTCGGCCGTGAAGGCCTCGATGTTGCGTTCGCTTACCGCCTCCATGGAGCTGCCCTCCTCGGCGGCCCGGTTGAGGATCTTGTCGTCGATGTCGGTGTAGTTCTGCACGAACGTCACCGCGTAGCCGCTCCAGATCAGATGCCGGCGCAGCACGTCCCAGACGATGTAGCTGCGGGCGTGACCCAGGTGGCAGAGGTCGTAGACGGTGACGCCGCAGCAGTAGATGCTCACCCGGCCGGGGACCAGCGGCTGGAAGGCCTCAAGCCTGCGGGAGAGGGTGTTGGTGAGCCGCAGGGTCAAGGGCGATCAGGGACAGCGGCAGGGCCGTCGCAAAACCCTGGAGGACCTTAGAGGGTGGGGGGGTGACCCTAGGGGAGATTTCCGGAGTTCTGACCAGGAATGCCACGGGATGGATTGCGGCCGTCGCCTTTGCCATCGTCACTGCTGCCGGCCACCACCGCGGCCCCCACGCCCACCACCACCAGGCCAAGGAGCACAGGCACCACCCAGCTCGCCGCGCCGGCCGCTGCTGCCCCGGTCGCGCCCGCTGTTGCCGCCTGACTGGCTGCCTGGGCGGCCTGGGCGGCGGACTGGGCGCCGGGGAGCGGGGTGAAGGGACACGGTGACGACTTGCGTTCCATGGCCACCGCCGGCTGGGCCAGGGCGAAGCGCACCGGCGTCTCCGGCTCCGGCACCACCCGTGGGCCCAGTTCGAACACCACGGTGGTGATGGTTCCGGGAGGGCGTGGGGTTTGCGGTTCGATCGCCATGAAGGAGCGGTCCTCGGAGAGGAACACCCGCGGCGAGGGGAAGGGGACGCGCTCCACTTCGCGGCCCGGTTCCCCCGGGCCGATCAGTCCGTCGGTGGCCGCCGGCGCCTCCCGCAGCACCAGCACACCGGCGGCGTTGGCGGGCAGGGGCCGGCGGAAGCTGATCTCCAGCTCATCCCCCGGCGACAGCAGCCAGGTGAGGTTGGTGGGCACCGGTTTGGTCTCAGCGGGTCCCTTCGGGATCACGGCCGAGCCGGGTTGACTCTGGCTGAGGAGCAGCTGCACATCCGGCAGGGGCGTGACGCCTGAGGCGTCAACCCGCACCAGGTTGATGCTGGCGCCGGGCCAGGCCCGCACCGGCAAGGAGTGGGTGGTGAAAGCGGCGGCTGAGAACAGGGCGAGGGCGATGGTGACGCGCATGGCTGAACCTGCCCCTGACTGGAGCGTGAATCTAAGGGGATTTTCACAGCGGAAGCCGAGGCTGGTGTTGTCCCAGCACAAGGGGATCAGATCGATGCAGGCCTCGGCGGAGCGCTGGAGGCCTCCAGCGCTGGGTGATCACCTCGCCCGTGGGCACGAGGGTCCAGCTCAGCTCCCCGCCAGGGCCGGCCCTGGCACGGTCGGTGGAACTGCCGCCCAGTGGAGGGCTGCCATGGGGAGGGGCCTCGGACCGCCTGGCCACCGGTTGCAAGCGCAGGCCTGGCTGGGTGGACACGCCCAAACCAAGTGCCGGAGCGATCCGGCCGGCCAAGGCTTGGGTCGCGGCGAAGGACTCAGGACGAATGTACCGGCAGGGCCCAGATGCAGCGGCGCGACGCACACGCTCCCGCATGGCTGGCAATGCCGTCTCCCGGTCGTGAACGGTCGCTGCCTCGACACCGTCGCCGGTTCTTCCGCCTGGTTCGGCGGTTAACGCTGACCTCGCTGCCGCTGGTGGAAACGTGATGCTGGCCGGCCTCACCCTCTCACCCACCGCTATGCGGCCGGTGGTCCCGAGACCTTGCGGGCCAACAAGGCGGATGTGGAGGTGGTGCGGATCTTCCAAAACGGCTGCGCCCAGCGGCTCAGATTCGCGTACGATCCCGGCGGTGATGTGTCGATGACTGCGGACCCATCACTTGTGGATGGCAACACCGGAAGCGTGAATCTCAGCCGCTACGCGCTTAGCATCCACGCCATCGGTGCCGTGAGCCAGCCGCTCTCCGGTCTGGTGAATGTCCCTACCCAGAACCACCTGCTCGACGACTGATGCCCAAGACAGCCCTGATCACCGGCATCACCGGCCAGGACGGCAGCTACCTGGCGGAGCTGCTGCTGGAGAAGGGGTATGAGGTGCACGGCATCAAGCGGCGTGCCAGCAGCTTCAATACCACGCGCGTGGATCATCTGTACCAGGATCCGCATGAGCGCGGGCCCCGTGGGGAACTGCCCCAGTTTCAGCTGCACTATGGGGACCTGACGGACAGCACCAACCTGATCCGGATCGTGCAGGATGTGCAGCCCGATGAGATCTACAACCTCGGCGCCCAGAGCCACGTGGCGGTGAGCTTCGAGGCACCGGAATACACGGCCAACA
>JBATEO010000085.1:0-55159 GCA_049664045.1 Prochlorococcaceae cyanobacterium | reverse complement strand
GCCCAGCCCCACCGCGCCGCTGGTGACCAGGGCGATGCCATCGCCGCGGCGGCGGGCGCGGTTCAGGCTGGCGGCCAGATCGGCGATCACGGCGGCGGTGGGCCGGTCGCTGGAGCCGCGCAGCAGGCTGGTGCCCACCTTCACCACCCGGCGCATCCTGACCTCCTCCCTCATCCGAGACTGGTGCCCAGCCATTTCGCCAGGTGCAGCTCCAGCCGCTGCAACCGGTCGCGCTGGCAGGGCTGGCCGAGGGGATCGATCGGCTTCACCAGCACGGTGTAGAGCCCCAGGCGGTTGCCGGCGATCACATCGGTGAACAGGCGGTCGCCGATCAGGGCCACCTGGCGGTGGGGAAGCTGGAACTGCTGCAGCACCCGCCGCAGCGCGGCGCGGCGGGGCTTGCCGGCGGAGGTGGTGAAGGGCACGCCGATCTCGGCCGCCACGGCGCTGATGCGCTGGCGGGAGGGGTTGTTGCTGAGCAGGTGAATGGGCAGCTGCCGCCGCGCCTCCTCGAGCCAGCGCCGGCAGTTCTCCGGCAGCGTGGCCTGGCGCCGGGGCAGCAGCGTGCGGTCCACGTCCAGCACCAGGGCGGCGATGCCGCGCTCGAGCAGCTGCTGCAGCGGCACCTCCGCCAGCGTGCGCTCCAGCAGCCAGTCGGGACGCAGCAGCTGACGCAGGCTCACTGCAGCCCCTCCCGCTCCCCCAGCTCAGCTTCGATGCGGGGCTGGACGCGGTCGAACTCCTCCCCCTCCACCAGCACGGCCTCGGAGCCGTCCATGCGAGCCACCACGAAGTAGGGATCGAGGGGGATGTAGAGGCCGTATTCCTGGTCGTCCACCAGGAAGCTCACCAGCAGCTCGTAGGTCTCGATCTCGTCATCCTCCTCCTCTTCATCGTCTTCATCGTCCTCGTCCTCGTCCTCGTCCTCGAGTTCGTCGGGCTCCGGCTCGTCGAGCTCCCCGCTCACGGTGAGGGTCACCGCAGAGCGCACCAGGGTGAGGTCGTGTTCCTGCAGCACCACATCCGCCACCGACAGGATCGGCTCACTGGCCTCGATCGTGTCGATGGGCTCCGGCTCCTCCCCCTCGCGCAGCCGGAACAGGCACACCGGCGTGTCCACCGGGGTGAGCAGCACGTAGTCGTGCCCGTCGAGCGGGATGAGCTGTTCCAGGAAGCAGAGCAGCTGGCGCCCCCTCGGGTCGCTCACCAGAACAGTCGGCACGTCGGTGGGGAGTTCGCCCGAGCCAGTCATGAAGGATTCCGCGGCGCTCACAGGAGGTGGAGCTGTGCCCTCAGGATGGATCAACGCCGGTCGGTGTGCCTGGATCGGGTGTCGCCGGCGGCACCGGCAGCGGCTCGGGACCCTCGCGCAGCCACTGCTCCAGAAGCAGGGCGGCCGCGGCGCTGTCCAGCCTGCCGCTGCGATCGCCATGCAACCCGTGCAGCTCGGCGGCGGCCCAGCTGCTGGTGTGCTCGTTCACCCAGGCCAGGGCCAGGCCGGTGGCCTGGGCCAGCCGTTCGCCGTAGCGGCGGCAGTGGCGGCTCTGCTCGCCCGGCTTGCCGGCGCTGTCGAGGGGCAGTCCCACCACCAGTGCCTGCACCCGCCGCTGCCGGATCAGTGCCTGCAGCCGTTCCAGGTCGGCCGGGAAACGGGCACGGGCCAGCGCCGGCAGGGGCGTGACCGTGAGTCCCAGGGGGTCGCAGCCGGCCAGGCCGATGCGCCGCCGCCCCACGTCAAGGGCCAGGGCCGAGCGTGGCCGGGGAGCTGCCGTCAGCGGGGCACCACCGGGGTGGGCAACGGGCGGCGGCGGGGCTGGAGCTGCTCCAGGACCTCTTGCAGGCGGCGGGCGGCCGCCTGGGCAGGCACCTGCAGCTCCTGCCGCCGCCAGACGCTGCGGGCCATCAGCACCTGATCGCCACGGGGTTCGGCTTCGAGCTGGCGCAGCCAGCGCTCGAGCACCTGGTCACTCACGTCGCTGCGCAGCCACAGGCAGCCCCGGGTGCCGAGGGTTCTGGCGGCCTGGCTGAGCAGGGCGGCCATGGGAGTGCCGATCAGGTGCCTCCAGCCGGGATGGACCGTGAGCTCGAGGTCATGGCCGCCGCCGGCGTGCTCACCAAGCCAGCGAACCGCCGCCACGGCCTGGTCGCGGCAGGGATCCATCAGCATCCAGCCCCGGCCGCCGCTGCGCTCCACCAGGTCTTCCACGTGGCGGTCGAGCAGTTGCCGCAGCAGCCCGGGGCAGGCCGCCTGCTCCAGCTGCCAGAGGCTGCGGGCTGTGCGCCTGTTGAGCGGGCGCAGCGTCCAGTCACCGGCGGGGGCCCCGGTTCCGTCGTCCCTGCCGGCCGTTTCCGGCAGCTGGCCGGGCCAGCGCCACAGCCGTTCGGTGCGCAGGGGCTGGAATCCCTGTTCGCGCAGGGCGGCGAGGCGGTCGCTGTCGAGGGTGGAGGCGGTGGCGATCCAGCTGCCGGCGCCATGGGCCCGCAGGATCGCCTCGCGCAGCAGCACACCGGCCAGCTCCCGCCTGCCGGTCTCCAGCGCCAGGCGCAGGTGCTGCACCCGCCAGCAGCTGCGTCTGCGGTTCTCCGGGCGGGTGACGATCAGGCCCAGGGGAGTGGCGCCCCGGCGTGCGATCAGCACCTGGCAGCTGAAGCTGCCGGGGGTGGGGACGGGCAGCCACTGCAGCACCTGGCCCGGCAGCCGCAGCAGGGTGGTGCGCTGCAGCAGCGGCTGCAGGGGCACGAAGGCCGGATCGGTGAGGAGGGGCAGATGCCAGCCGGCCAGGGGTTCGATCTGCAGGCCGCCGTCAGCGGCCTCGCGCTCGGGAGGCTCGCGCTCAGGGGGCTCGCCCGCGTGCAGGGGAGCCCGCACAGCGATGGATTGCGCCGGTGGGGATTGCGCTGTCATCCCAGGGCAGTCCGCAGGGGCCACATCAACTGTACCGACGCTGCCCGGCCGCCGCTGCTCAGGCGGGCCGCACCAGCACCAGGGGGGTGCGCTCGTTGGCGTTGCCCGCCGGGTTGGGCCGCAGGGCGCGCTGCAGCAGCTCCTCGTCGCAGCCGCGGCTGGCCGCCAGCACCTTCACCCGCCCCAGGTCGTTGACGTCGACCACGGCCACCCCCACCCCGAGGGCCCGGGCCATCGCGTCGCAGAAGGCCTCGGGATGGTCGGGCCCGAGCACGATCGTCTGGTCGTAGGGCGGGGTTGTGCCGGTCACGTCGTCGATCAGGCGGGCCTGCTCGCCGGCCAGCCGGTAGAACCAGCCCTTGGAACCCACCAGCTTCAGGGCGGTGCCCGCCAGCCAGGCGCAGAGCACCCGGGCCGGGCCCACCAGGTCGATCAGGGTCTGCATGCCGCAGGCGGTGGCCAGGGAGCTGGTGGGGTGGAACACGCGGCAGAGCAGCCGCGCCAGGGCCGAGGGCTGCACGGTTTCGGGATGGTGGTAGCGGCCCTGCATCACCGCCAGCGGCGTCTCGCCGATGGTGAGCACGTCGCCGTTCTGCAGCACGGGGCCGGCGTAGCGGCGCAGCACCTGCTCGGGGTCGTCGAGGGTGCCGAGCAGGTGGGTGCGCACCGGCAGCACGCGGCAGCGCTCGCCATCCCGCCAGCTGGCGGTGGCCGCCTGCTGGGGTTCGGGTCGGCGCAGGGGGATGAGGACGCCGTCGCGGCGCCGGAGGCGGCCGAAGGGCCCGTAGTTCACCCACAGCACCTCCAGCCAGAGGGTGTCGAGCAGGGCCTGCAGATCCACGCCGGGCTCGCCGCGGATCTCCACCGTGAGCCGGGCGCGGGTGGCCTTGCGGCCCTTGACGATGTAGGCGGCCCAGTAGCCGTCAGGCCGCTCCTCCTCGTCGGGATGGAGGGCGGTGACGTGGGTGCGCAGGCTGACGCCGGCCAGATCGCCGCGGCCCAGCAGGGTGGGGCGCAGCTCCAGCTCGGGCACGAACACCTCCATCCGCCGGTGGGGGTTGCTGATCGTGACCTCACCGCTCACCCGCAGACCGCCGCCGGGAAGGGGCTCGACGGCGAACGGTGAGGCGCTGAGCCGCAGCGGCGAGGCCGGCCGCAGGCGGTGGCCCAGCTCCAGCACGAGCAGCAGCAGGCCGAACAGCAGGGCGGCGGCCAGGGCCAGCCGGAGCAGGAACAGAGGCAGCAAGTGCGACGGGGCGCGAACCGCCGGAGCGTAGGCGCCGACTGCCGACCTAGCCTCACGCGACCTCGGCGGCCGGTGGCGGAATGCGCAAGACGTTCGTGCTCGACACCAACGTGCTGCTGCACGATCCCGACGCCCTCACCCGCTTCGAGGACAACAACATCGTCATCCCGATCGAGGTGGTGGCGGAGATCGACCGCTTCAAGCGCGATCCGGCCGAGAAGGGCCGCAACGCGCGGGAGGTGTCGCGGCTGCTGGATGAGCTGCGCGGCCGCGGCAACCTGGCCGAGGGGGTGCAGATCGACGAGCAGGGCGGCGTCCTGAAGGTGGTGTTCTGCCGCAGCGACACCCTCACCACCCTGCCGCCGGAGCTGAAGGGCGGCAATGGGGACAACAACATCCTGGCGGTGGCGCTGGAGCAGCAGCAGCTGCAGGCGGTGATCGGCGATCAGCCGCCGGTGATCCTGGTGACCAAGGACACCAACCTGCGCATCAAGGCCGATGCGGTGGGCCTGATCGCCCAGGACTACACCAGCGACCGGGTGGCGATCGCCGACCTCTACCCGGGCGTGCGTGAGGTGTGGGTGAACGCCGAGCAGATGGACCTGGTGAAGGAGCCGCCGGGGCTGCCGGTGGAGCCGCTGCAGCTGGAGCCGCCCCTGCTGGCCAACGAGGGGGTGACCCTGATCGACGGCGCCCAGCCCGCCCACACCCTGCTGGCCCGCTACCAGGCCGCCACCCAGACGCTGCAGCCCCTGCAGCGGGTGTCGAAGGCGAAGCTGGGGCGGATCCACGCCCGCAACCGCGAGCAGACCTTCGCCCTCGACCTGCTGCTTGATCCGGCCGTGCAGCTGGTGACGCTGGTGGGCAAGGCCGGCACCGGCAAGACCCTGCTGGCCCTGGCCGCCGGGCTCAACCAGGTGGCTGAGGAGCGGCTGTACGAGCGCATGCTGGTGACCAGGCCGGTGATCTCCCTCGGCAAGGAACTGGGCTTCCTGCCCGGCGACATCGAGGAGAAGATGGGGCCCTGGATGCAGCCGATCATCGACAACCTCGATTTCCTGCTCGGCGGCGACGACCACCACAAGGGCGCGAGTGCCCGTGGTGGCAGCCGGCCTCCGCGCAGCAACTGGAGCGACCTGAAGGGCATGGGCCTGCTGGAAGTGGAGGCGATCAGCTACATCCGCGGCCGTTCGATTCCTGGGCAGTACATGGTGGTGGATGAGGCCCAGAACCTCACCCCCCATGAGGTGAAGACGATCGTGACCCGTGTGGGCGAGGGCACCAAGATCGTGCTCACTGGCGACCCGTATCAGATCGACAATCCCTATGTGGATGCCGAGAGCAACGGCCTCACCTGGCTGGTGGAACGCTTCAAGGGCCAGGCGCTGGCCGGCCATGTGACGCTGCAGCGGGGCGAGCGCAGCGAGCTGGCGGAGCTGGCGGCGAACCTGCTCTGACCTCACTGTGGTGAATCACTTCAGCGCCTGCCCGGGGGTCATTGTTCCTGCCTGATCCGGGACAGCGCAGCGTTTTGGGGGGCTGACGCTCTGCGCATAAGCAGCGGACCCGCGCATGCAGGTTAGTTCTACCTATCGCCGTCCGCTCGATGCGCTTGCTAGGCCTCCGGCTGACGCCGGTATGCCGACTTCACTATTCCGGAATCTAGAGCCATGCTGCTCTCCAGTTTGAGCTTCAACTCTTGTCCCGTCTCTGGGAAGAGCGGTCTGCCAGAACCGAGAAGGACCGGCACGGTCGCGACGGTTATGCGGTCGATCAGGCCTTCCCGCAAGAACCCGTGGATGGTCGCGCCTCCGTCGACGTAGATTCTGGAAAGACCCTCGCTCTCCAGGTCGCGAAGCAGATCAGCGGGTTGGGCCGAGCGGATCCGGATATTGGCGCCTTCAATCTGCGGTGTCTCGCTGAGAGTAGTGCTCAGGACAACGATTGGCAGCGCTCCGTACGGCCAAGGGCTGAACTGCTTCACCGTATCGAACGTCTTCCGACCCATTACGAGACAGTCGACGTTCTTCAGTAGCTCAACGAAGTCAGACATGTTTCGCTCAGCTTCCTCAGGACCTGTGATGTCGAGCCAATCAATCGACCCGTCCGAGCGCGCGATGTAGCCATCGAGACTGGCTGCAATGTAGACGATTACTTCCGAGCTCATGTCTTACCTCGGGTAGGCCTAACGCAAGAGTTCAGCGGCGGGCAGATGTTTCAGGCCAGAACCAAGCCTCAGCTCCTGTCTTCTGTATCTGGATGTTAGCCTTCACCTCGTTCAGGTTACGCAGTAAGTTCGACATAACCAACGTGACAAGAGGGCTGAGGTATCTCCATCCCATGCTCCCGCAAACCTTCCAAATGAAACGAGATCGCTTCGCGAATAAGCTGTTCAACTTCAGAGGCAGAGAGATGCCAGTTGCGCTACAGCCTGGTAGATCTGGCACGTATGCCAAGAAATTTTCACCAGCCCTCTCAATGTCTACTGCGTATTTCATGAGTGATCTGATGCTCTGAAGCCTGCCTGCTTCAGGATGCTCATCTGAGTGCTCTTGACAAGCTCGTTGGACGGCTCACTAATACTGCCTCTAGAGCTTAAGACTTGCGGCGACTTCATGGAGCTCTGAGAGGAGCTTTTCCCAACGGTCTCCCAACTGCTTACGAAGATAGAAGTCTTGCAGATTTGGCGGAAGCCACCCCTTGACGCCTTGAAGTCTTTCGATTGCAGTGACGGAAATCACTTCTGATGCTATGGACTCGGGAGTAAAATCAGTATGCATAGGTATTGTTCTACGTTGTTTACCTAGGAAGTCTGTGATAAATCCAATGATATGAAACTCATCCTTACTGATCTTGTGTTGTGAATTTGGGCTAAAAGTCATCTGTATGCGGTCTGCGTCGAAGTGCAGGCCTGAATCACTCTCATCAAGCTTTTTAAACATCCATTGAAGCGCGCAATCCGATAGCGGCGCCACGGAAGCTTCGCCGCCCCCAACACCACCGTGTCCTCCTGGAAACCAGGCTTGCTGAAGACAGCCACAGTTTGTTGTGCTCGAATGGTCGATAGGGATCAGGCTGAAGGTGCTCCTTTCTTCTTCAATCGAAACAGCGTGGAAAGCGGCATCGATGATTGGACTAAGCTTGTGGTCGTGAAACTCATAATGTCTATTCGCAATCTTGCTGACTTGCCTGAGCACTGGAATGTGAGGAATCCCCAAAGCCTTTACCGTATCCCATAATCCCATGAACTTGATCCGAGGCCTGCCATCAGGCATCTCTGCAATGGCATACATCTCGCGGAATGCTATAGCTTCTGCCCCCGATGGAGCGCACTCCTTGTTGCTGTTGGGCTGTCGATAGATTTGATAGGCCCGAGGTATCATTCGCACCTGTTCGCTTCTGAGGAGACCGCAGTTATAGATTAATCCAGCCAGGCTGCGCACCGTGTAGGCACCTCGGCTGAATCCAAACAAGTAGATCTGATCACCTGGGCTGTAGTTCAAACATAGGAAGCGATAGCACTTCAATATGCGATGATCGATTCCCATGCCGAGGGCTCCGCCTGCTACCTTGATCCACTTATCAATCGGTCCTGGCTCAATGCTGACCTGCTTAGTGCCGACCCCTTCGTCGTAATAGGCAATCTGATCATTCCCCTCCAGCGTCTGAGGAGTAATAGCCTCCAGCAGTCTCACTACATTGGTTGGAAAAGGCTGGTCGAGATCCTGCCATGTTCCATCGCTGAGAACAATCAGATTTTTGTTGGCCATTGGCTGCGACCCTTTGCGTGCTGGGAAATCCGAGGCCCGATCGTCCGGATCGGAGAGTGGGGAGGGTGGAATGACGGGCTATCACCCCCAAGGCGTGAGAGCTCCTGGATCAACACTGAACGCTCCTTAATAGCCTGTCAAGTCAGCCGTTCAGCGGCCAGTTCTGGGTCTTGCTGCAGTGCAGGCCCAGGACCCCCGCCGTTGTTGGCAAGTCCTCGGGGGGAGGGTTGCGGTCAACGATTCAGCAGGAAACAGACACCTCGTGGATTCAGCTGGTGCCGATCCAGGCCTCAGCGATGTGCTCTGGGCCCGCTTAGGCCTGCAGCATTCAGGTGATCTTTCGCCCGTGGCTGATCTCATGATCCCCTGCCTCAAAAGGGATCTTGCGCCTTCCGTCACACTGGCTGCAGATCTTCCGGTGCAGGGTTTTGTGGTAGGTCGGCCTTCACCGACAGGAAGAAGTCGGCTCCCTGCTCCTGGAGCTGCCGCAGCAGCCCCTTCGCGCTCTCCGTCGGTGGGGTAGCAGGACTGGCTGATGGCTACGCCCAGGGCGGAGGAGTAATGCAGCACCTCGGCAATGAAGGCGGCACCACCAACGCCGGTGGGCTTCTGGAACCTCGGAGCGTCTCGCCATCACATACCAGCTGATCAAGATCCGTGCTTTCAAAGTGGATCTGAGCGATCATCCAGTTACGGGTGGCAGAATACACTGCCACCACGTCCACCTGCGGAAAGAACTAGCCGAACGAGGAATCCGATGGCGCCGCCGTAGTTCAAGTCCGAGTGAATCCGTGAGCATGGAGTGTTGGCGGCTAACCAAGTGTTCACGATCACGCAGGCTCTGGCAATGGCTCAGGATTCCCTGCACGGCCAACATCAGCAGTAGTTGCTACGCCGAAAATCGAACCCCCTGCCGCATCCAGTCATCCAGAATCGCCTGGAGGCAGCTGATCAGGTCGAGTTGGGTTGCGGCGGCAGAGCTTTCGGGCACAGGGAGGAGGGCATTCCGCCCACCTCAACCCATGTTCGCAGCCTCGGCAAAAATGCCTAGGATAGTCTTCGAGCCAGTCTCGGGGTGAGGGTGGGGTGACCCTTATCGGTTTGTACTCAAAACCCGCAAACAGGTTAAAGTCTTGAAAGTATCGCAGGAAATTCCATTGCCATGGCAGGTGCTAAGTGCCCCTTTGGTGGGGGGGGAAAGGTACAGCTAGGTACGCAGTCGCCCGGCCTTGAGACGAGCGATCCACTCGAGGCGATGAACGCAGGTAATCATTCCCAGGCCGTCGTGCTTCTGAATGCCAAGAGAGCCGAGGGAACAGCCTCGCAAACCGACCTGGAACTCCTCGCCCTTGCACAGTTCGAAAGCGGCGATCCACATGCAGCAGCCAAACTCTTCCGCGAATTAGGAGAACGATTTCCTGATGCTGGCCGCGCAAGCTGGTGGAAGGATCGAGCAATCGCCACGGAGCAGGCGACCAAGAACGGTGAATCGGTAGAACGTCCAAGTCCTATCACCGACACCTACCGCTCTGGCGATGCAGAGCGCGTGCTGCGCGAATTCCGCGAGGGTCCTTACGCTGACATCATGGATGTCAAAGAGAAGCCTTTAGATGTCTATATCCCAAAGCCTTCGGCCTGGCGTAAGGGCACCAACTTGATTCTGGGTGCAGCCTATGACCTAGTTCAAACCTTGGCGCGAGCAATCTCTAAAGTCGCCGACGCCTCTTTTTCGCGCTTCGACTCTTATCGACAAGCGATGCGTCACGGAATCTGGACTTACCTTCCCTCCACGGTGGGTTTGCTTCGTCTCGCGGCCGACCGAGACGAACTCCTTGCGGGCAGAAATATCCCGGATTCAATGAAGGCCCAACCCGGCGTAAGTTCAAGCTACACCGCCAAATACCCTGGCCCAGCTGGGTTTTTCACAGATCCCGATCGCCCAACAGCGGGGGCAGTGGGCCAACCGATTCCGATCCACGGTGGGCTGGGTGATAAACCCAACGGGTACGAGCATCTGTTGCCATCCTCGGCCGAAATCGCTCAGTCGGAACTTTACGCAGCTGGCACGCGAAAGACCGCAGACCATCTCAATGTGTTCGCGATCGACCACCTGTTTGACCTGCCCCACGACGTGCTCATGCCTGCTTTCGATGAGGCTAAGAAGAGAGCAATTCCGGTGGCGCCAGGCACTCCCGAGGCGCAGCTCGGCATTGAGTGGGTCTGGATCCGCGCCAATGAAGTGGATCACCGTAGCGGCGCGGTCTTGTCCTCCACGACGAATGCATGGGACGGAAGCCCCGAACGCGGCAGCACCCCGGAGGCAGTGAAGCGAATGCGCACTGATCCTGCCACCGGTAAAATGCTACCGGGCGGAAAGATCTACCTTGAGGATGGCAAGTGGCTGCCGACTATCGAGCACAAAAGCGGTGCCAAGCTGATCCAGACTGGCATAGACCAAAACATGACTCTTGGAGTCACACTCATCCGAACTGTTTACGTACGCTTCCACAATCTTGTCTGCGATATATTGGCCAAGCGTCATCCTGACTTGACAGATAATCAACTGTATTGGAAGGCGGCAAACATCGTCATTCAGACGCGGGCCAAGGTGCACACTGCTTTCTGGACCCCGATGCTCTTTGGCCATGAGACTGCAACCAGGGGCTTACACAGCAATCAGTTTGGCCTCTTGCAGGGTCGCAAACCGCTTCGCCAGAGGCTAGTGCACGATCCCGTGCGCAAGGGCACTCACCCAGTGCTCCACGGCCTCGCCGGCAATCCAAAGATTCCAGAGTTGTTCTCGGATCCCGAACTAAAGGGGCTGGACTTCTCAGAAACGTATCGACCGGTAGGCCACGCGGCTCAGCCCGATGGATTTGACATGGCGCTATGCAATATTCGCGAGCAAGGCCAGGCAGAGGCAGGCGGAGAGTTCATTCCCCTCGTAGATACATTCGGCTCAGCAGGTAACGAACTCCTCCAACGTGAAGGCATCGGGCGCGTCGCCCATATGCTCATGAACACCTCGATGATGGCGTTTACTCTTAACAACTACCCGCCCCAGTTCGCCCACCTCGCAACTGCCGGTGGCACCACACGCATCGGCGAAACCGATGTACAGCGGGGCTTGGATCGTGGCACGGGAAAGTACAACACATTTCTCGAGCGCTTGAATATTCCTGGTCTCAAGAGTTATCGTGAACTCTTCAAAGATCCAGACTCCCCTGAGGCACAGAGACTCATCCAACGATGGAATAGTCTCTTCGGCCCCTACAACGAAGCGTGCGGTGAGCTCTTCTTGACGACTGGGATGGGGCAGCTCGCCGACGAGTACCGGCCCGATGGCTATGCAGTACCAAACCCAACGTTTATGAACTTCGTTATGGAGGCCTCGACCCGGTTCATGCACAATGAGTGGCTCACCAAGTACGCGGGGCCAGAGCATGTCACGCCAACCGGAACCAACATCGTCAACGCGGTCACCTTTGAGCATCTTCTCTCCCACTTCGGTGGTCAAGAGTTTCGGGAGTATCTCCAAGGTCGAGCGCGACCAAATGTATTCAGCAACATGCAAACTAACATTCCGCACCCTATCGAGTCTCATGTCGACTACGGTGAGGAAAACCTGTTTGATTTTGGGGCTGGTGCGCCGTACCTTGAGGCCCATTGGACTGGGAAGGGCCTTGAGAAGTATGAGATCTATCGTGTCAGTGACGGTTCTAACTCGTATCTGGTTGATCTCACCGATCGCCTGATCTATGTAGATCACGATGGTGATGGCCGTATTCGAATGTCCGACGCTGTGTTCTTTATGCCCGAAGGAGTTCCATCGGATAGCGAGCTGTTCGCGAAGGCAGAGGAACTTGCCCTAGACTCGCAACACCCTGGCAAGCTTTCCACCCGCGAGATCAAGCTCCTCAAGCAACACGGATACGACAAGAAGAAGGTTGGCGTAGCTGCGACACAGTGAATGATCGCAGTTACGGCATGAAAACAAAAGCTGATGATCTGGATGTCCCTCTAGATGCTCCTAGGAGGCTGCAGAAAAACCCTGCCAGCCGCGGGAGAATTGCCCAACGGCTCTGAGCGGATGCGCGGCCAGCAGGAGCGAACTGGTCCCCTGTTCTCCTACGTCTCCACCGAGGACCGGATCGCCAAGAGTCATCCACTGCGGCAGTTGCGGCGGCTGGCGGATCAGGCCCTGGCCCGGTTTCCGGGGTCCACGTCAGGTGCCGACAGGGGCTACGACACCCATGATTTCGTCGCCGACCTGCGCATCTCTGGCATCACGCCCCATGTGGGGCGGAACATCCATGCCCGCCGCCGTTCCGCCCTCGATGGCCGCACCGTCCGCCACGTGGTCTACGGCCAGTCGATCAACGCCAAGAAGCGGATCGAGCAGGTGTTCGGCTGGATCAAGCAAGCCGCCGGACTGCGGCGGCTCAAGACCAGAGGCCGCTCCAAGGTGGGAGCGGTGTCCCGGTTGCATGTGATGGCCTACAACCTGATCCCCTGGCCAACCTGCTCGGCCCACAGGTAGCGCTGGCATGAAACGGGAGCTGATGGGCGGTCAGAGCCGATTCACCCCTCAGCTTGGGGGACGGAGGCCAGCAGGAATCGTCCGATCGGGCGATCGACGGCCCCAGATGGCGCTGACCTTCGCCAGCGGGGGCGGGTGCAGCGGAGTGGCGCTCACTTGGACCGCGATTTCAGCAGCCTCCTAATGCATGCGGTGCCTGCGACACCAGGATTTCCTGGTCTTCCGGCGCTAGATGGTCAAGCCCTCCTGGATGATCTTCACGTCTGCCTGATCGTTGCCCCCCATTGCACCCACAGGAGTGACCGCACCAGATAGCCCTTCGTCTTCGGTGCTTTGCCCTCGCTCTAGGTCCATGCCTGGCTGTCGATACCACCTTCGTTCACAGGATTCTTGCGTCCGTTTTCTCATCCTGGGAAAGCCACAGAACTTTGCCTGGACCCATTCTGGACGCCAGCGGATGAGGAAGCGCACCTTCACACGCCATGCATAGAATGATTAAGCTGCATTGACTATCGCTGCTGGTCTGATTAGAAGGTGGAGGTCTTGCTCTGCCCGTGGTCCTACCGATATGTCCACATGATGTTGCCCTGTGACCCTTGCCAATCGCCCGAATTCTGAGCAGGCAAAGCCATTTCCTGTAGCGAACCTTTCAGATCTGCTCCCGTTGGCTGGCGCCATCTTGAGCGCTGTGAGAGGGCGTCTGGAGTATGGGCCAAACGCCATCCTAACGGCTTGGTTTCAGCATCTAGCACAGCGCTACGCAGGGAGCGGAGCCGTGATGCTTCCTCTGCCGGGAAAGAGGATCCTGCTGGTTGTCGACCGGGATCTGTCCGTTCACATCCTGAGCCAACCGCCAAGCCGCTCCGCCTATCTCCCTGGTCGGCTCAAGAGTCAGGCGATGGAGCTGCTGGCCCCCCATGCACTCACCATCGCCCACGATCACGACTGGCTCCAATGGCGCACTTTTCACGAAGCTGTGCTTTGCCCCGGTTCGCCCCACCCTGACCGTTCCGTTCACCTGCCCACGATCCGGGCCGCTTTCTCCGCTCCTTGTCATTCGCTGGACGACATCCGCCAACGGCTCGGCGCCACGATGCTGGCCGTGGTGTTCGGGGTTGGGTCTGGATCTACCGCGTTGAAGGAGATTGACCTGACGGCCCTGGCTGAGGACGTGCAACAGCTGGCGGATATGGTGAACCAGCCTCTGCGACGTCTGCTTCTGGGTTCCTTCCAGAGATCTCGCAGGGAGCGTATCTATGCAGTCCTTGGAGAGGCATGGCAGGCTTCGGCTGCAGATGCACCCAAGGGCTCACTGCTGTCCCGTGCCCACGCCGCCAATCTCGGTGATTCCGGCTGGCAGGAACTGCTTGAGCAACTGCCCCACTGGATGTTCACCTTCCAGGGATCGGCCAGCAAGTTGTTCGGTAGGACTCTGGTCATTCTTCTCTCTCGGCCTGACCTCCTGGAGAAGGTGCGTGAAGAGTTGCGCATGGTCTGCGGTTCCGAAGGCCCTCGCTCGGAGGATCAGATCGCCCGCCTCACTTTTCTGGAGGCCTGTGTGCTGGAGACAGGCCGGCTGTATCCGCCGGTGCAGCTGACGGTGCACCGGAGGGACACCGAGGAGATCCACGATGGGCGCCGAGTCCCGGCCGACACCGACATCCTGCAGCTGTTCTTGCTCCTGCAGCGGCCCCAGAAGCCCTACGTGAAGGCCAGCGAGTTTCAACCCTCCCTCTGGCTCGATCGTACGGGCGCCTGCCCCTTTTCCGATTTGTTCCTCAGTGGAGCACGCTCCTGCCCCGGCAAGGATCTGATCCTCTTCGTGCTCAAGACCGGTTTGGCCACAATCCTGGCGGGCGACTTGCCAACCGTGCCCCATGGGGCGTTCCTCCAGGCACGGTGGCCCTTGAGTTTTCCCGATCGTCTGATCCGATTCACCGCGTCCCCCTCCACCTCCTAACCCCCGCTGCGTCTCGATCCATGGTCATGACCTCTGAGGATCTGTTGAACAGCTCCCCCGCCGAGCTTGATGCCCTCTACCGCCAGGCCCCCATGGGCCCGATCCCCGATGGCGTGGCCGAAGGGCACGTGCTGTTCATTGCCGACACACCGGTGAACCCGATGATCACCTGGTACGTGCGTGCGCTGGCCTGGCAGGGCAAAGTGTTCTTCCGCGACCAGGGATACCTTCTCAACCTGTTGAGCGCGCTCCGCCTGCGCCTGGTGAAGGCAACTCTCTCCCGCGGCAAGAGCTGGTTTTGCCCAGGAGAGGAGGCAATCATTCTGGACTATTCGAAAACCTCGTTTCTCGCCCAGAAGATTCGCGATGAGATTCGGGAGGTGTCGCCTGGCCTGTTCATCGGACAAGCCTACTGGGACGACCACAGGGTGCTGAGTTTCTCTTTGCAGTTTCCCACCTGATTGAACAGCCAATCCGCGTTGATTCCTTGCCCTAGCCATGCTTCCCCAGTCGACCCTCACCATCGTGGCGCCGATCCAACCGGCGGAGGCAGCCATGGTGGCCCTGCGGGACGTGCTCGCAGAGATCGGTCGTGATCCGGCAGTGAATCCGCTCCTGCCATTCGGCGAGCTCAGGGGGCTGCACTACGGGCGATTCGTGATTCTGGAAGCCGCCGTCGACCCCGGCACCGGGCGCACGGTTGCCAGCAGCCTGGCCTTCAACTGCTGCGTTGATGGCCCCGCCGACCAGTTTCTGCAGGACCTCACGGCGAAAGCTGGCTCTGGGTTGTGGGCCGTGTTTCAGCACTGCAGCGGAGCTCCCGCCTCAGGGGAGCATGGGGACCTGCTGGCCTGGCTCCGGCGGCATCGAATCCCCACCCAAACCTTCTATGTGAACAGCCTGGGTCGAACGGTTCCCCAGATCCTGGGAGAGGCCCAGCTGCGGGAGCGGATTGAATGCTTTCTGGACAGGGAGGGAGGGACCACAACCGCCGCCACGTCCCCCGCCAACGTGCGCAAGGAGATTCAGCACTTTGTGCGCGGCCAGCAAGACCTGGCCTGGGCCATGCGGCCGGAGCCACCGCTGCCATGGGCCTGGCGCCTTCGCGATGGACTCCATCGGATCGGTGGGTTGGCTGTGGGTCTGCTGGTTGGCTTGCTGGCGCTGCCCTTCGTGCCGCTGTTCCTCGTGCTGTTGCGTCGAAGCGAGATCAACGCTCCCCATCCCCGGCAGGATCCCCGCTTTCGGCTTAGCCAATTCGATCGACGCCATCTCGCGCAGGACGAGGATTTCTTCATCCAGAACCAGTTTTCGGTGCTTGGCTTTATCAAGCCCGGCCTGTTTCGCTTTGCCACGTTGCGCGCGATCCTGATCGTGGCGGACTTCGTTGTACACCACTTCTTTCGCGAGGGAGACCTGGGCACGGTTCGCTTGCTTAACCTCCATGGAGTGGACACGATTCACTTTGCGAACTGGATCATTGTTGATAAAGGACGGAGGGTGTTGTTTCTAAGCAATTATGATTTCAACCTGGAAGACTACATGAATGACTTTATCAACAAAGTTGCCTGGGGGCTCAACCTGATTTTCGGTCATGGCGTCAACTACCCCCGCACAGATTGGATGGTGTTTGGCGGGGCCAGAGACGAGCAGGTGTATAAGGCTGTGCTTCGCAAGTATCAAATTCGAACGCAGGTTTGGTTTTGTGCGTATCCTGATGTCTCGGCGATCACCATCCAAAGAAATGCGCAGCTTCGCGCTGGCTTGTTTGCTGAGCTTGATCCTGCTGCCGAACGGGATTGGCTGGCGTTGCTGTGAGCCCTCTGGAAACCGCCATGAATCTTGAGCTCTTCGACATCCAGGGAATCGTGGGCCGGGGCTACGGCAAGCACCCTTCCGCCGCCTATCTGCTGCTTGAGGTGGAATCGCCCGCCCTTGCCCGCCGATGGTTGGCGGAACAGGTGGAGCGGGTGCACACCTGTGAGCAGGCTCCGGACCCGGATGCGCCCTGCCTCAACATCGCCTTCACCCATGCCGGCCTGGGAGCCCTCGGGCTTGATGCAGAGGCCCTGAACACCTTCCCCAGCGAGCTCAAGGAGGGGATGACGGAACCCGAGCGCAGCCGAGCCCTCGGCGATGAGGGTGGCGCGGCTGATCCTGAGAGCTCTCCCCGCCATTGGGACTGGGGTGGCACGGCCGCAGGCCAGCGGCCGGTGCATCTGATGCTGATGGTGTTTGCCCCCAGCGAAGCAGATCTGGAGACGACAATTGCTGAGCTGAGCCTGTTGCTGAGGCCAGGCGGGTTGTCCCTGGTCAGGCGTCTGGACACGTCCCTCTTGGCGGATCAAGAGGGGGGGGTGCGGGAGCATTTCGGCTTCCGCGACGCCATCAGCCAACCAGGAATCGCCGGCCTGCATCGAACCACCGCGGGCCAGCCCTTGGTGCCCGCCGGGGAATTCATCCTCGGCTATGAGAACGCCTACGGCCTCCTCACGGAGTGCCCACGGGTGCATCGCAGCCGCGATCCGGCCGGACTGCTGCCACCGGCTGAATTCGGCACCCACGACCTGGGGCGCAATGGCACCTATCTGGTGGTGCGTCAGCTGGGCCAGCGGGTGCGTGCCTTCTGGCAATTTCTGGATGCCGTGAGCCGTGACCCTGACGGCGCCGCAAACCCTCAGCGGCGGGTGGCACTGGCGGCCCGCATGGTTGGTCGCTGGCCTAGCGGGGCTCCCCTGGTGGAGAGTCCGACAGAAGATGATCCAGCCCGTGCCATGGCCAATAGCTTTGGTTTCCACCAAAGCGACCCGCAGGGTCTGCGCTGCCCGCTGGGTGCGCACATCCGTCGCAGCAATCCACGCGATTCCCTCGAGCCGGCCCCCGGCACCGCCGCCTCTCTGGCGGTGAACGCCACCCACCGGCTCTTGCGCCGCGGTCGCACCTATGGCCCGCCCTTGAGCACGTCGTTCGATCCAGACGAGATTCTCCGGGCGGATGAAGGAGAGGAGCGCGGCATCCACTTCATCTGCGTCAACGCGAACATCACTCGCCAGTTTGAGTTTGTTCAGCGCTCATGGATCAACAATTCGCAGTTCGATGGTCTCCTCGATGAGACCGATCCTCTGTTGGGGACGAGGCGGTTGCCCTCGGGCCGCCCCACAGACAAATTCTCGATCCCTGGCTGTCCAGTGCGCCAACGGATCTCGGGCTTGCCCACCTTCGTGGTGGTGCGTGGAGGAGCTTACCTTTTTCTGCCCAGCCTCTCCGCCATTCGCTACCTGGCCTCTCTCACCTCCTGATCCCTATGGCACCTGACCCGGACACTGCACCTGCCAACGGTTCTGGTGACAGCCCACGGCTGAATCCAAGCCGCCCGATTCCTCCCCCGCAGACAGGATCCCCGCTGTTGGATCTGTTCGGCAGGGTGTCGATCGGGCTCACCCAGCTGGAGCGACGTTTTGATCCCTTTTTCCGGCCCGCTTTCGATGCGTTGCTGCGAGGGCCCCTGACGGACCTGGTGACGTGCTGGATCAACATGGCCCGTCGCGATGAGGGACTGGCCCTGGCAGAGGAGCGCCGCTTGATCGACGAGGACGAGCTGGTGGATTCCATCATCACCTCGTTCACTGCCCAGATCCGGGACCTTTGGAAACCAGGCTACGCCGAGCGGGGAGGCAACACGAAAACGTTTGGCATTGTGCGCGCTGAATTCGAGGTTCACGACAACCTTCCTCCAGAGCTTCGGCATGGCATCTACGCCAAACCGCACACCTACCGAGCCTGGGTGCGTTTCTCAGGGCCGGGCCCTTACATCACTCCAGACATCGATGACGTGGGTTTCATGAGCATCAGCGTGAAGCTGATGGGGGTGCCGGGGGAGAAGCTGATGCCCGATGAGAAGCACACTCTTGACCTCACCGGTGTCTGCACTCCAACCTTCGTGACGGCGGACCTGACCTCCAATGCCAATCTCCAGCTGGAAAGCTTGCGCAATTCCCAGATCCTGCACTTTCTGAATCTGCGTGACAACCATGTGCTGGACCTGCTGATGCAAGCCCTCTGGACGCGCACCCAGACCAGCCCGCTGGAGGTGGCCTACTTCAGCTGTGTGCCTTACCTGCTAGGGCCTGGCCAAGCCATGCAATTTTCCTTTTGGCCGAAGGATGAGCGCCGAACGCCGATTCCTCGCCTGCCCCTGCGCCCGCCGGATGATTATCTGCGTCAGGCGATGGCCCGCACCCTCGCTGAGAAAGAGGCGGCCTTTGATGTGCGCCTGCAGCTGCAGCGGGATCCCCATCGGATGCCGATTGAGAATGCTGCGGTGTATTGGTCCGATCGGCTCTCGCCGCGGGTTTCTGTGGCTACTCTTCGAATCCCCAGCCAACCATTTGATTCCCCTAGCCAGCTGGCCTTTGCCCGGCAGCTCTCCTTCAACCCGTGGCACACCATTGCCGACCACAGGCCCCTTGGCAATCAGAGTCGTGCCCGCCGGCGCATGTACGCGGAGCTCCTGGGGGTACGACAGCGCATGAACCGCACCAGTCCCGTAGAGCCTACTGGGGATGAGGTGTTCCTCTAGTCATATGGATTGGTGCCCGGCAACTATTCAAGACTCCATTAGGCATTGCCTAATAGCCGGGATGGTTCTGGACGTCACGGGATAAAAGCATCTCAGCCCATGAATTCTCGAAGACTGGCGAATTGCTATCCATGGTTAGTTCCCAGCACTAATTCATCGGACTCCACTGAAAAACCCGGCAACGTTCACCATAATCTGCGAACCGCTCAGTCTGGATGCTAGGCTAACGCTCAAGATCAGCGGCGGACACGGGCTTAGGATGTCGCGCAGTAACTTAAGCCCCCGCCCGCTGCATCTTGATGTTGGGCACTGTATGCAAGCCTTCATTTTTATTCCAAGCTAGAAGAATGAGGTGGTATGTGCCATAGTCCGAAATTGTTGCCCTGAACCGCCACAGATAGCCTATCAAGGGGGCCTCGAAGTATTCCAGGTTGTGGCCAGTAATACCATAAGGCGAGGAAGCGCCTTCGAAGAATATTCCAAGCGCTACCTGGATGGCTTCTGTTTCCGTTTAAACAGGCGCTTCAAGATGTCTGCAATGAAGTGGATCGCCAATGCTGCCTTCTCCTGCAAGCCCTGCAACGAGCGATCAATCGCGGTAGCAGAGGCTTATGCGTAATCAAGAAAGTTGTTGGAGAAAAATCCTCATCGGCCCAGAATTCGCGCTGCCCAGTTAGGCGGCACTGAACCAGTAGTTGTTATTGACGGATATGGCTGCGGCAACCGGTCGCCCCCTGATGCTTCAAGGTTTAATCACGATGGTGTTGATGGTGAAGATTTCCAACTGGGCTAGAGTGCTCCTCGCCATATGGGCAGACTTCGCTGGTATGTGCAATTCCATTCGCCTTCCCTTCTGATGGCCGACGTTCCCGTCCTCTTCGGTAAGCCGATTCCGGAAACTCAATTGAGTGCCCCCCATCCCACCTTCACCCATCCGGTGACGGGCTCAATCATCATCACCTCCGGCTTTATGGAGCCTGAGGGGCATGGCTTCAAATCCACCGCTCGCCGCGCGATCTTTGCCGATGGTTCGATCCGTACACGCAATCCCGGCAACTACAATATCGGCATCGATTACACGAAGGGCTTCGGTAGCACCGTAACTTGCTGGTACTCCGGGGTCGTTGTCAAGGCAGGATTCGAAGGAGGCTATGGGCATCGCATCCACGTGCGGCTCGACCTGCCGTTCCAGTTCCAGGGAAGGAGCCATGTGTGCTTCCAGGCCTATGCCCATTGCTCCAGGCTGCTGCGGGGAGTGGGTCAACGCGTGTCCCAGGGGGAAGCCGTCGGGATCGAGGCCGGTCACGGCAGCAGTGGGCCGAACGACTACCCCTCCCACGTTGATCTTGACACCTATTGCTACATCGACGGGGAGACCCTTCACATCAATCCAGACCTGCTGGCCCGCGGCCTCAGACCGGATGATGTGATCCTTCCCGTGGGTGTGCTGCGCGAGGGAGCCAAGGGTGACGCCGTGCGTTGGCTCCAGCTTCGCTTGTCCATCAAGGTGGATGGAGATTTCGGACCCGACACCCGCAAGGCGGTGGAGACCTTTCAGCGTACGCAGGGAGATCTGACCGTGGATGGAGTGGCGGGAGAAAACACCTGCACACGGCTGGGGCTGGTGGAGTACGCCATCTTCTGCCGTAAGGCGACCGCTGCCGTGTCCGGCCTCACCACTCCTGCAGTAGACAGCTTTGCGTTCAATCCTGAAGATCCCCCTCGGCCCCTGTTTGCCAACTGGGTACGGGACGAGGAGAACCACTGGAAGTTCGAGCTCAAGCAAAAAATCCAGGATCGGTTCAACTGGTTTCTGCCCAAGAAGCATGTGAGCATCGTACGGGGCTATAGCTCACCAATCGAGGATCGGGGCGATGATGTGAGTCTCGGAGACCTCGCTCCCCCCGAACTTGCTGCGGGTACCGACGCCGTCCGCGGCCGTTGGGATCTGGCCTTGGAGGTCTGCCCCACCAATGGTTGTTTGTTAGCTACTGCCGAGCCAGAAGGTCTTGCGGTGGGTGGAGTGGCTTCCAGCAACGAGATCATGCGGCGCGATCTGGTCAACCTGAACTCGCAGCGACTTGAGCATCTTCGCCGGGCTGGCGCCCGACTGAAGGTCCCCGTAGAGGTGATCGTGGCATTGGCCAGTCGGGAGAGCCATCTGGGGGCCATTCTCGGCAAATTCGGCAACGACCCGGGCTGGGGCGATGGGAATCACGCCTGGGGAATTCTCCAGGTGGATCGCCGCTTCCATTCGATTCAGGGACTTGATGATCCTTTCTCCCAGGCTCACGTTGAGCAGGCCATCGGTATCTTTGCTTCCTTCCGTGATCAGGTTCAACGCATTCATCCGGATTGGGCCGATGAATTCGTGCTGAAAGGCGCCTGTGTGGCCTACAACTCCGGACCTGACAACGTTCAGACAATCGCAGGTATGAACCAAGGCACCGCCCACAACGACTACGGTGACGACGTGATCGCACGAGCCCAGTTCTGCCGGGGGAAGGTCTGATCTGGTGGCGATCTCAGGGGTGATCAGCCCAGGGCCTAGGGCCCTGGGCTTGAGCCTGAGCCTGGTGTTCAGCTCGGCCCTGGCCGAACCAGTGCAGCCACGAGCCAGTGCGGTCCCCCCACCATTGCAGCGGGGCCTGGTCTACCTGCGGATTCAGCGACCCGGAACGGGAGCCGTGGAGCACCGTCACCTTCCTGCCCAGGTACACATCCTCGAAGGAGCGATGCTGGATGATCCCGGCAAGGTCTCAAAGCCGCTGATGATCGAGCGCATCGATATGGAATCCGTGCCATGGCTGGTGCTCGAGCGGCAACTGGCCGTGCGGAACCAATTTGCAGCCTCTGGAACTCTCACCGTGCAGACGCTCCAGGTTCTTGATACTCATAGATTGCCAGCCAACGTGCAACTCCTCACGGGAATGGCCGGCCTTCCTGCCTGCAGGTTTGCCGGCAGGGGCGATCTCGACGTGGTGGGTATCCGCAGGGCAGAAGCGGATGATCGGCAACGCACAGAGTTTCAGGATCTCCTAGGGGCCTGGCGGGTCGATCGCAGGAGCCTGCGCCTGCAGCCTGTGGCGGCCTGGCGGGTGAGCTGCACCAACCCTGGCCAGGGGGTGCCTTGAGATGGGATCCGGCGTGGTTGTTCTGGCTTTGTGTAGCCGTGCACACCAAGATCTTATTCTTCCACGTGTCCAACTTCTTGCCCTTCTCCGCATGTACTTTCAACCTATCCTCCACTTCGAAGAGCCTGTAAGTCATGTCAATCATTTCTGTTGCAGAGACCACTGTTCGCTACTACCTCAGCCCTCAGCCTGGGTGTCGCATGCCTCCCTGGAGCGGATCGATGTACAGAACGATCCACCGCCCCCGCCGTCAGGCCCTGGCGAGGGTTTTGGTACTCCAAAGCCCGGCAAGAAGCGGGCCAAACGAGATTTCTGCGGCATCAAGCTCAGCAACAAGACCCATCGCTCCGGCAGCGATCCAGACGCGCTCCTGTGCCAGAAGTCCAAGGCGCATCCAGCACTTCCCAGCTACCGGGGGCACGTGCTCATGGATAACCGCCATGCCCTGATTGTGGATTGCAAGGTGACGCAAGCCACGGGCACCGGGGAGCGGGATGCTTCCAAGGCGATGGCGGCTGACATCCCCGGTGCTCACCAGAAATCCATTGGCGCCGACAACAACTACGACACCAGCGGACTGGTTGCTGTACTCAGGCGGATCGGCGTGACACCGCACGTGGCCCAGAACACCGCCCGCCCTGGTGCTTCCGCCATCAATGCCCGCACCACCCGCCACGAGGGCTGTGCCCAATCGATCAATGTCCGCCGCGGCATCGAGACGGTGTTTGGCTGGATCAAACAGTGGGGAGGCCTGCGCCTGTTCAAAGTGCGTGGCACCGAGAAGGTGGGCGCGGTGTTCGGCTTGCACGTGATCGCCTACAACCTGATCCGCCTGGGCAACCTGCTCAAGCCAGCGATGGCAGCGGCATGAGCAGCTGGGTGTCCAGAGGTGTGCCAATGCGGCGGCCTCCATGGAGCCCCAGAGGGGCAGAGCGCCTGAAATCGAGCTTTCTGAGCCGCTGAAACGCTGAAAACGAGCCCGATCGGAGCGCAATCAGCTCTCAGTTGGGAAAAGCCCAGCTTCTCAGGCGGTTTGTCCGCAAACTCTTAGTGAGAACTTCGCCGATCACCACTAACTCTTCATATGGCGAGCGAAGGGAACTCAGGCAATTTGATGTGCAAGAAGATGCAACTGCTTTTCGGGAGAGTCGGGATCTATGGTATAATCGTTCTCGTAGAAGTAACTGTCGCAGACCCTATCAAAGAGTTTGTTTATCTCGTGTGTCGCTTGGAAAGTGGCGCCAGCAAAGGCTTTGCCCTCTGCAGCATTAATCCTGACAACATTATTCTTGGAAATGAGAACACTATCAACAGCCTCTGGAAGAAGGATGGGCTGAAAGCGAAAATAGTTTTGCTCGCCGATCATGGTTCGGCATAGTTCATCACTGATCCTTGAATAGCCCACAAACATCATCTCTAAAAGTGGGTTTCCCAATTGTCCATTCCAATCTTTAACAGAAAACCCTCGCCCTTTTTCATAGTTTATGCTGGGGGGCATCTGACCGGTTCCAAAAGATACTAGGAGGGTCTCTTGTGCTGTAGCGGACAGGCTACCGATGGATTCAGCTAGGGCTAGTGCAGCTGGGTTGTTGGCCCCGATACCTCCGTCAATTAAGGGAATTCCGTCTCTCCCCTCGCAACTGTGATCAAAAGAAAAGTAGCTCCTCTTAGCCCTGAGACTCTGAAAGTATGGATTGGTTTCCTGATCATCCTTGAGGACATGGGAGGGGAACCCAGCAGGATAGGCCGATGAGCCCCGACAGGCATCGAATAGGCGAATTCCATTGCAAGCCGGGTCATAGCTTCGAAAGGCCACCGGACGATTATTCCAGGAGTCGTATGCTGTGATCAGCAAGGCTTTCTTAATCTCGCCCAGTCGCATTTGGCCTAGGTGCTTCTGCAACATATTCTCGAGTTCGCTCCCGTCAAATAAGGGCACTGACGCTGCCTTGAAAATCAGATCAATAAGAGATTGAGCGGGGAATATCGCCGCGCCGTCACTTCTAAAAATATCAAGAACGTCGTCAGCACTTCTGCCAATTGACAAGGCAGCTGCGATTAGGCTACCCGTTGATGTACCGGCGATCAGATCAAAGCAATCGAGGATGCTCTTGGAAGGAATCTGCTTCTGAGCGCAGACGGAATCAATGGCTTTCTGAAGCTCTACGAGCATTAGGGCGGTAAGACGGCCGCGATAACCGCCGCCATCAAAGCACAAAATCTTGAAAGCCATAACTGAGATGCTTACGTCATCTGAAAAGGTTAATCATCTGAACAGAACCTGGTCACTGGACGCCCGATCGTTTGTAATTTGTAACTAAGCATTCGCTCGCTCGCGTCCATTGGGTATGCCCACCATCTCTCTAACGCTGAAGATCAGCGGCGGGAGAGCATCTTTTACTGAGACAGGTGACTGTAAATGCCGTCCGCTGCAGCTGGTTGTTCGAGAGTTCCTCACTGACCAAAATCTGATTCAGCGGTGGGCAGGATAGACAAGATCCACTGGGACACCGATCCGGTCTGGCTGAGCCTGATCGACCTTGACACGGGCGACTTCCACTCTGCTCAGCTCCAGCACGTCGTTGGGCGGGTGAAGAGCTGTGTCTCCGCATCAAGGTCTACACAAGAGCCCAAGACAGTTCCTCGGCAGCCTAAGTACCGGCCTGCCTCGGGTTAGTAATCGTGGATTTAAGCACCTCCTTGATGACCAGCATCTTACGCTTCGCCTGCTTCTTGGCGGTGTTCTTCTCGGTCTCCGAATCCCAACCGCTTGCCGGCCATCACTCGTGCTGTGGGAAGTGTTCACAAAACCATCTTTTTCACCTGATTCGGGCTGAGTTTTCAGGGTTTTTCCTAGTGTGCCGTCCCGGAGATCTGCGAGCAAAGTCGCTGGAGCTTCTCCAGGATTGAACCCGCCGTGGCGGTCCAATTGAACGGCGCCTTGGTCATGTTGTAGGCCCCCACGAACTGCTCGATTTTGGCGATCAGTTCCTTGACGCTGGAGAAGCTGCCCCGCCGGATGGCCCGCTGGGTGATGATCCCGAACCAGCGCTCCACCTGGTTGAGCCAGGAGGCGTAGGTGGGCGTGTCGTGCACGTGGAAGCGGGGCCGCTGCGCCAGCCAGGACCTGACCTTGGTGTGCTTGTGGGTGCAGTAGTTGTCCACCACCAGATGGATGTCCAGGTCCTCGGGGACGGACGTCTCGATCTGGCGCAGGAAGCCCAGGAACTCCTGGTGCCGGTGGGGGGGCTTGCACTGGGTGATCACCTCCCCGGTGGCCACGTCAAAGGCGGCGAACAGGGTGGTGGTGCCGTGGCGGATGTAGTCGTGGGTGACGCCTTCCACGTAGCCAAGACCCATGGGCAGCAGGGGCTGGGTGCGGTCCAGAGCCTGGATCTGGGTCTTCTCATCGACGCAGAGCACCATCGCCTTGTCGGGCGGATTCAGGTACAGGCCGACGATGTCGCGGACTTTCTCCACAAAGAAGGGATCCGTCGACAGCTTGAAATGCTTCTGCCGGTGCGGCTGCACCGAGAAGGTCTGCAGCTAGCGGTGAACTGTGGTTTTGGAGATGCCTGTCGCCGCAGCCAGAGAGCGGGCGCTCCAGTGGGTGCTGCCGTCGGGCGGCCTCGTCTGGAGAGCCCGGTTGATCACCTCTCGGCCACCGTGTCGTCCTCATAGGTGCGCGGCCGGCCTGGACGCAACTCGTCATGCAGGCCCTCCAGACCCAGGTCCCGATAGCGCTTGCGCCACTTGCCGACGGTCATGCCCGTCAGCCCCATCCGTTTGGCAATGGCGGTGTTGGATTCGCCGGCCCCGCAGGCAAACACGATCTGGGCGCGTTGCACGATCGAATGCGGCAACGCTCGCGAGCTGGCGAGAGCCTGGAGCTGCTGGACCTCGCCCTCGCTGAGAACCAGCGGAGACATGGGGCGACCAAGCGGCACGGAGCACCTCGGCGACACTCCTGATTCTATCGGTTATTTACGGGACGGCACACTAGTAGCCGATTACCACTGAAGACCCAATAGCACGCAAATCAAAAGCACAGCAAATGAAGCCAACCAAGTAGCCAACATCTGGACCCACCCAAGCAGGCATGTCTTCCATTCCTTGCTTTCAATGTTTCTTTGGGCATCTTCGGCGTAGAACCAAAGCATTGTAACCCCAAGCCCTATGGGGTACATGTAAATAGCGGGCCCACTTGTCTTAGTTTGGCTGGTGACAAACGTAATCAAAGGGAAAATCCCTGCACCAGCCAATGCTGCAAATACAGTAGTATTGGATATCTTAACGAAGGCGTCGGCATTGTCTTTTACTGTTCTTAGGCCAACTATCATCATTCCTGCAACAAAGCCGCCCAGTGATAAGTATGCGAAATAGGAAAGATCAAGCTTCATGCGCTCAAAAGGGTTAGGGCCTTTAAGGCAAGCCAGTGTAAGGCTATCGTGACCTGTCATCTTTGTCCAGGCTTTCCGGACTTGGCTAAAATGGCATCTCAGATCACAAGATGGAAGCAACAATGTCTGCAATATCTTTCCGCTTTACTATTGTCCCCAATCGTTAGGGGTTCTGATTTGAACAGGTATTCTAGTTTCTTGTAAAAAGGGCCTCCTGAGTAAGGCCAGACCTGGAGCGCCACAGTTGATCTGAGCGAATCTGGATGGGCAGTGTTGTCATATCGACTCAAGCGAGCCGCAAGTCTGCACAGAGATATCCGCATTTATCGGCAGGAACATCGGCATCAGCTCTCGTTCGAACGCTTGCCATCACCTGGCCGCAAGGCTCTGCAAGTTAAGCAGAAGAGCAAGTGGCGGCGGCACAGGTGGATGGCGAAGTTAGCTGGGCTTAGAACTGAGAATTATTCACTGACCGACCTTGATCAAGCGTAGAGCCCTGTCGCTGAGCATTACGTGTGACGGTTGATTACACGCAATGCTCATATTGTCCATGTTCCAGTCAAAATTATTAATATATGTACCGCAGTCAAGATATGGTACTCACCTATGGAGGATAAGGCGGCGCCGGCTAGCACATCAAAATTCTCAGGATTGCAATCCCTATTCGTTGTCATTCTCATGACTTCTTCGGGAGTAGGCCTGATGCTGCTTAAACCGGCCTTGTTTCCGGTTTCAAGTGGACTTTTTTCGGCAGGCATCGCATATTTCCTTCATTTATTTCTAGGTAGCCTTGACCAAAGCCAATTAGATGTTGACGCAACAGGTGACTCTGTGGTTGCTAAAGCTGTAAAGCTTGCTCTCAAAGCCAAGGTCACGGGGCCTGTAGTAATCTTCTTTTTGATATGGGCATCACTGTGTGGGCTCGAATACTCTCGATCCAAGACCAAGACAGCAGAACAGCTAGTTCAGGAGCTAATTGGAGACCCAACAAAGAATCAGCTTCAAATCCTACCCGAGAGGCAAGATACTGGAGAAGTCCAATTTCGAATAAAGATGAATAATCTCGAGCTTGGAATGGTGAATCGCGATAATCTCCATACCAGCTTAAAGACATTGGCTGACTCTGCTGCTAAGCTAAGAAAGCAAAGCAAGCTAACAAACGATTTACTTATTGAGTGCTCCGCCATTTCAGGAGTTTGCAAGCAGCCAACCGCAATTCCAGTTAAGGTGGCTTTTTTGCAAGGTTTGGGCGCAAACCGAGCCTTGGTATGTCCGAACAGCCCAATACTTGCGATAACCAAGCTTTCTGGCAATGATGTAATACTCACAAGATACTTTAACAAGCCAGTAAAGCCAGTCGAAGTCTTTGCCGAAAACATTGACGCCGAGCACGGCCCTAGCCCATGTGAAGAAGAGGCTAATTGGATACAAGTCGACAGAGATCTTTATAGAAACAGTTTTGGTAACGACAATGACGGTCTTGCGGACGGGTTTCTGTATTCACTAAAAATCAGAGAAGAGCAATGACTAACTTCTCAGCAAGAGATTTAGGGCGGCGTACAGCATTGCTTGGCTTGCTAGTTCCGTCTGTTGCCATTCTCTTTGTTTTATGTAGTACGTGTTTTGCAGTTGCTCAACCCCGAAGCTGCTCCAATGCTGATGGCAAGCAGTATGCAGAAGGATCACGCCTGGGTCCGTTTAAATGTCAAGGTGGGCAGTGGACTTACGTTGGCGAGTAGCTCGGTTCTCAAAGCAGACTCGTGCAATCTGACGATAGTGAAAGGTTTATGTTATGAGAATCACGACAAGCAGCCCAGGACCAACAGGTTTTGTAGGTTGCCGCAGGATATCCAAGGGATTTCAAAAGCACGGAAACCGGCTAACGCTTGCCATCACCAGCCCGCAAGACGTTGTCGCCGAGATTGGATAGGCGTGGCAGCGGGTATGGTGCATGGCAATGTTAGCCAGCATGTCGCACAAGAAGTTCGCAGTCGAACAGCGACATTGCAATCATCCGAACATACTCTTGAGGTGATCGATTTGATGCTTGTTTCTTCAATTCATACAAGTCGTTCTCGCTATTCGGTGAAGCTATCTCTAAATAGACGTCCAACAGCTGATCGGCAAGTGCGCGATACGCCTGAGATCCTCCTGTAATCGAATTCATCGTACCAACTGATTCGAAGACCTCATCGTCATGGAGTTCTATCTCAAGTGGCTCTGATCTGAGAATCCCAGTCATTCCGGAGACCGTGAAGGAAACTGTGTGCTCGGATTCATCTGGTAAGACTCCGATAGACGATGGCCGAACGAACACACTTCGCTTGCGAACCCGCCCCAAGGCAAATGCTTTGTTGAGCTCGCTAGATGTGTGGAACCTAGGAGCCGAATAATAGACACTATTCCATTTCTTCTCAAGTTCTAGGAGGAGATCATGCTGCTTTGAATAACTCAGAGCTCTAAGCTTAAACCGATAGTAGGGGCCTCCGAGCCGATTAAAGTCGAGTGCTCTTCTCGTAGTTAGATAGTCAGAAAGCTTGAATTGCAAGAAAACAGGTATGAATGGCAATTTAACGTCATACCCGCCGCCAGATCTGCCTTCCGCCTTCAGCGAAGGAAAGATTGGGGCCCCCAGTGACTGGAGATGGCAGCTCTGAATCAGCTCGCTAGTGAGAGCAAAGCCGTAGGAGAACTCCGATAGATCTGGTTTCATTGTCGTGACTCGATGGCAACTCTTGTCCTGCTACATTGCTGTTAACCTGCTATCTCGATTGCCCGAACCAATACTTCGATAGAATTCGGGAAAAGACAATAGCAGTAAAATACGATGCTCTAGGTTCTAATCCTAGCTGATCCCAAAGCTCTGTTTTAACAGCGCTGCCAGGATCTGAGATAAAACGCCTACGGTTACTGCACCTCCTTTCTCCTTGACCATAGCCATAGCCTTCTCCCATCTCTGATTGTCCCGAGCGCTAGATAAGAAGTCATGGCCCGCCATTGTTAGCCTGTCAATTGCGACTCCTGCTGGCCCCTGATACGTTCGCCCAAGCTCTCTGACTTCTGCCAACCCAGCATCGCCTAGGAGCAGAACATGCTCGCATACTTCGCCGAAATCATGTCCTGGAAGATTCAATGTGAAATGGGCACCTGAGTAAACTGCCCCATTGGTTGCGACTACTGGATAGCCTCCATCGCTTTTCTCTGCGACATCAAGAATCTTCCTGAGCAGATCCCAATTCCTCTTCATGGCTTAATACCCAAACATTTTGCCAGGCTAACGCTGCCCCTGAGTGGCAGGCAGAGAACTAGGGTGTAGTTACGGATGGCTTGTGGCGGCCTGTCCACTCAAGGGGCTTGTTAGGTTGCACCGCGTCAGGAAAGCACTTTGCTTTGTTCACGCGCGCACTCGTCGACGCTTTCGCAGACAGATCTCACGAAGGACTTCCAATCCATGACGTGTGACTTCCGCAAGCTATCCGGCACCTTTCCGGTATGCACTATTTCTCCACGAAGTTCAACGAGTCGATTGACTGCATCCTCAACTTTCGTAATCTCTGCGAGGTGCCCCGGGATAATGATATCAGATGCTTCTGCAAAGCAATCGTAGGCTCCTGCGGTAACGAGAAGGTTTTTGACCTGTCCAGATTTGGCTGTATTCATGCCGAATTTATCACCATCATCACCAACTGCTTGCAGCTTTACTGACTCAGCCCAAAGCGACCTCCAGCCTGGGTGCACCGACAGCTCCCAAGCTGACTTCTTCTCAAGCGATTTCCGAACCTGCTCTGGAACATTTGTGGGGTCGATATCAGGGGAAAGATGGGTGACAAGCTCTATAGCAAGTTGCTCGACAAAGTTCTCCCATATCCCATAAAGAAAAACCACGGCCGCCGCAAATACAGCTCGCTCTTTCCCCGAAGGCTTGCCTTTGCCATCCTTGACAAGAGTGAGCAGCTCGTCGACAGAATTTAATGAGGTTTCGGCGTTTGAGAGCGCCATGGATTTCGTGTCAAACCAGTCTGCCATTGCGACGTTCCCGAAGAAGAGGACGAACTTCCCCTGCCCAACCTAACGCTCCAGATCAGAAGCGGGGATGAATCCAGGCATGGCTGGCAGCCATTATTCCCGTCTTCTGCATCTGGATGTTATGCCTCGCGTGAGGTATCGCCAACTCTGAAACTGCTCTGTCGGTAGCTTGATGCAACTTAATGGCAAACATGATGCGATCAACTGTTCATAAGCATGCACAAGAAGAAGCTTTTCAAACCGCTGAGTATCTCGCTACGGTTGGCAACAGACATCTCGCATTGAACTCTAAGGATGGGGGCGAAAGCTGATAACCTCGAATGACCTAATCTCAGCCAAGCCCATTCCTTTCCGCATTGCGTTCATGATTGCCGTCTGATAATTCTTGTGGTCATCGGATGAAAGTGGGGGCCGTTGACCTTGAGCTCCTGAGACGATGGCATAATAATAGTCCAGATATTCTTGCGATGTTTCTTTATCACCATAGATCGCCACCTGATTGCCTGCGGACTGAAGAGCAAGAAATCGCTCCTTGCTATCTTGCTCGTTGATCATCGCCTGGAGGGTGCTGAGGAGCTCAAAGTACGCTGCTTTCTGTTTTTCGAGAAGGAGCTTCTTGACTTCAAAGTCTCGCTGCTGTTTGTTATTCCAGAAATTGAATATAGTGGGAATCACAGACCCCAGCAATGCTGAGCCTCCGGCGACCAATGCGATAAGCAGCTTTTCATCCATAAGCATCTCCGTAGGTCTTCAGCATAACGCTCAAGATCAGCGGCGGGTAGGAGATCTCTGGATATCTCAGAAAAGGAGGTTCCCGCCCGCTGTATCTTGATGTTAGGTGGTTTTCTCATGAGTGCTAGACAGATTGAGTTTGCGAACAAAAGGATGTGTAACGTGCTCTCAAGGCTTCCTGCGATAGCCTTCCCCCTACCATTTCGACGTCAATTCCAAGTGCCTTCGCGTCAAGACCTAAGCTGGTCACTATTTTCTTTGTATTCGGGTCAATAGACCAGAGGTGGCAATCGAAAGCAATGTGATGGTTGGCGCATAGAGGAAGACCATTGCTAACAATATCAGAGCCTCCATCCTTAACAGGCTGTATATGTAACGCTTCAATCAGATTGGATACTGATACCGAACATACAGCGCACCGTATTCCGTAATGCCGAAGCACTCTTTCTCGAAAGGAGCGGTCCCGCTTGGCGATAGTCACTCTTGCTTCTATAAACTCTCTGTTCTCGAATACTGAGTCTTCTATCTTCTGTGCTGTACTCTGCGCGATTATCTCAAGAGCCTGAAAATTTAGCTCGGGTGCTTCTTCGGGTGCATCTGTGCTATCGGCAAGGCTCTCCAGTGAATCATCGGCTCGCAATGAGGCTAGATTGATAAGTCCGCGATTTTGCAGCTCAACATAATGCTTGAGCATGCGTCTATGTAACTCTGCATTCTTGCCGCCTGATCGAAATCCACTATCCGCTGGATTCTTGATCTTGTCTTTACAGTAGCGGATGAATCTGTTGATTCCCTTCAGATCTTTCTGTGGTCTTAGCGAAAGGAACTTGTCATTCGTCATTCCGGCACTTTCTAGCGCCTGAACGAGCGCTAAGGCCCCACTAGGTGTACATGGGAATCTCTTTTCCAAGTCATCAGCCATCGATCAGCCGTGAGCTGTGAATGGAAGGGATTCTAGTCTCATTGTCAATGTAAGTTAATTGAGCACCAAGGAAGTGGAAGGGTCCGCTACCCACCTAACGCTGAATGGGCGGGTCCGGTATCCACCTACCCCTGTTGTGCTCGGTCCGCCTAAGAGGACCATGGCTTGACGTGCATCTGATTGGCAGCGCTGTTGTGGGAATGGGTGTCGGAGATTGCACGACGTAGCCTCCGGATTTTATACGGACCCGGTATCAGCGTCACCATCTCGTACTTTTGCTAAAGCAGGTCTGCCGGGCTGGCGACACCCATGGGTCCGCGATTGAGTACATGCGTGTAGATCATCGTTGTCTTTAGGTCGCTGTGACCCAGCAGTTCCTGGATTGTGCGAATGTCCTGTCCCCGTTCGAGCAGATGGGTGGCGAAGGAATGGCGCAAGGTGTGGCAGCTGGCATGCTTGCTGATGCCAGCTGCCAGCACAGCACGCCGCACCGCTTTCTGGATCAGGCTCGGATCCAGGTGATGGCGCCCCTGTTCCGCGGAGGTCGGATCCTGCCAACGTCTCTGTTGTGGAAACACCCACTGCCAGCCCCACTCCACAGCGGCATTGGGGTACTTGCGAGCCAAGGCATAGGGAAGAGTCACCCGGCCCCAGCCGTCACCCAGATCCCCATTGTGGATCTCCCGCACCTCTTCGAGATGGTTGCGTAGCTCCTTCGATAGTCGTTCGGGCAGCAGCGTACGTCTGTCCTTACCGCCTTTGCCGTTGCGTACGGTCAGTTCACGCCGATTGAAATCCAGGTCATGCACCCTCAGGCGAAGGGCCTCCATCAGTCATAGGCCACTGCCGTAGAGCAGCCCAGCCACCAGCGCATCGCTTCCTTCGAGCCTCTGCAGTACCGATCGCACTTCCTCCGGTGTGAGCACCACCGGCAGGCGTCTGGGTTTGTGGGCCCGCACCAGTCGCTCCAGGTCCAGATCCTGCTCCAGCAGCTCGCGGTAGAGAAACAGCAGGGCTGAGAGCGCCTGGTTCTGGGTGGAGGCACTTACGTTCCGCTCCACCGCCAGATGGCTGAGGAAGGCATTCACCTCGTTGCTGCCCATCTCCCGCGGGTGGCGCATGCCGGTCATCGCAATGTCCTGCGGCCCGAGTGCCCCCGGTTTCAATTCCAGCGTTGCCCCGCTGGCACCAGCCCGCAGCGCCGGCTCAGCAGTCGAGGCTTGAGCGGCGTTCGGCTTCGCTGATGTCGCCCCGTTCGCGCTGCCACTGGCGGCGGCGCAGGTGTTCGTAGGCCCGGCAGAACTCCTCGCCCAGGCCCTGGCGCAGGGCCGTATCGGCGGCGAAGGCGTCGAGGGCTTCGCCCAGGTCGGCCGGGAGACGCTGGCACTGATCCAGACGGAGGGGCTGGGCGTAGTTGTCGTTGTCGCGGCGCGGGCCGGGCTCCAGCTGGCGCTCGATGCCGTCCAGCCCCGCCGCCAGGATCGCCGCCTGGAGCAGGTAGGGATGGGCTGAGCCGTCGGGCAGCCGCAGCTCCAGCCGCTGATCGTCGGGGATGCGCAGCATGTGGGTGCGGTTGTTGCCGCTGTAGCTGATCCCCGCCGGGCTCCAGGTGGCGCCGGAGGTGGTGGGCGGGGCCGCCAGGCGCCGGTAGCTGTTCACCGTGGGGTTGGTGAGGGCGCAGAGCGCCGGGGCGTGTTCCACCAGGCCGGCCAGGAACTGATACGCCAGCGGCGACAGCCCCAGTTCGCCGGCGGGATCGTGGAACAGGTTGGTGTTGCCTGCCCACAGGGAGAGATGGGTGTGGCAGCCGTTGCCGGTGCGCTCGGCGAAAGGCTTGGCCATGAAGCTGGCCTTCAGCCCCTGCTGCTCCGCCAGCGTCTTCACCATCACCTTGAAGAAAGCGTGGCGGTCGGCTGTGGTGAGGGCGTGGGCGAAGGTCCAGTTCACCTCGAACTGGCCGTTGGCGTCTTCGTGATCGGCTTGGTAGGGCCCCCAGCCCAGCCGCTCCATCGCCTCCAGCAGCGGCCCGATCAGCCCGTAGCGGCGCATCAGGGCCAGCTGGTCGTAGCAGGGCTTCTCCTGGTGGTCGGCCGGATCGGCGATGCCGCCGCCGTCGGCGTCCAGCAGGAAGAACTCCGCCTCCACGCCGCTGCGCAGCTCATAGCCCAGGGCTGCCGCCCGCTCCAGCTGCCGCCGCAGCAGACGGCGCGGGCACTGGGCCATGGGCGTGCCGGCCAGCACCAGCTCGGCCGCCACCCAGCCCACCTCCGGCTGCCAGGGCAGGGGGGTGAGGCTGGCGGCATCGGGGATTGCCATCACGTCCCCGTCCGCCGGGGAGAGATCCAGCCAGGCGGCAAATCCCGCAAACCCGGCCCCGTCCCGGGCCATCACCGGGATCGCCGCGGCGGGCACGAGCTTGGCCCGCTGGATGCCGAACAGGTCGGTGAAGGAGATCAGCAGGAACTTCAGCTGCTGCTCCCGGGCCTGGCTGGCGAGATCGGTCATGGCCGGATGGATGGGGGGTGGAGGATCAGGGGAAGGGGGATCAGCTGGACAGCAGCTGCTCGACGATGTGGCGCAGCTGCCGCTGCTCGGCGGCACTGCTGTGGGGGTTGCCGGCCCGGTGGCCCAGCTCCGACTCGATCACGTGGAAGGCGGCGCCGGGGATGCGGCCTGCGTCGGCCTCCAGGTCGGCGGGGGTGAAGTAGAGGTCGTGGCTGCCGGCCACCACGGCGGCGCGGGCCCGCATGCCCGCCAGGGCGGCATCGAGGTCGCCGCCGTCGGCCACGTCGTGGACCAGCCAGGTGTCGAGCATGGCGATCAGGTCCCGCGGGTCGTGGCGCTGGTAGTGGGGCAGCCACTGCTTCTCCACGTGCTCTTCCACCGGCTCGGCGATGGTGCGGAAGAAGGGCTGGCTGGCGGCCCAGCTGGCGTAGATCAGGGCATAGGTGCGCAGCCCCTGCTCGGGCGGGGCATCGAAGCCGGCACCGTTCCAGTGGCGATCGGCGGTGAGGGCCTGGCGCAGACTTAGGCAGAAGAGGCGGTTGTGGGGCGAGGTGCGGGCCGTGCCGCACACGCAGCAGATCCGCTCCACCAGCTCTGGATGGTCCACCGCCCACCGGTAGGCCTGCTGGGCCCCCATCGACCAGCCATGGATCAGGGCCGGCCGCTCTACGCCGAACACCTCCGCCAGCAGCCGGCGCTGGGCGGCGACGTTGTCGCGGTGATCCACCACCCAGCCCTGCTCCGCCAGGCCCATGGCGCCGTGGCTGGGGCTGCTGGAGGCGCCGTTGCCGAACATGCCGGCGATCACCACGCACCAGCGCTCCGGATCGAACACCGGCCCCGCCAGCCAGGCCAGGTCTTGCACACGGGCGCCGTAGGAGCTGGGCACCAGGATCAGGTTGCTGCCATCGGCGTTGAGCTCTCCGATGCGCAGGTAGCTCACCTGGGCTTCGGCGATGGTGCGGCCGCAGCGCAGCGGGAATGGGCCCAGCCCATGGAGACCCTGCTGCCGGGGTGGCGCCGCCATGGAGAAGCCCATGCCGCCGCCCTCAGCCGGCGGCGCTGCCGGCAGGCAGGGCCAGGCCGGGCAGGTTGGCCAGCAGCTGGCGATGCACGCTCAGATAGCCCGGATCGAGATGCTGCAGCCGCGGGCCGATCAGCTCATGGGCCGCCGGCAGGGCGTGGAACGGCAGCGAGGGATAGAGGTGGTGCTCGGCGTGGAAGGGCATGTTCCACATCAGCCAGCGCACCGGCCACACGGTGCGGGTGGTGCGGGTGTTGGCGGTGCCGTCGGTGCTGAAGCTGCAGCCGCTGTGCTCGGCCAGCAGCACGAAGCGCAGGAACGGCTGGCCCACGGCCAGGGGCAGCAGCCAGAACCACAGCAGAAAGCCGTTGCCGCCGATCAGCGACACGGCCGCCAGGGCCAGGTACACCCCCGTCTGCAGCCACACCGAGCGGCGCACCTGGGGGATCACCTGGGCATTGAGGTAGGGCACCGCCGAGAGGTCACCCCAGAGCAGGCGGGCGTAACCCTGCAGTTTGCCGGTCCACCAGTGCCAGCCGCTCAGCTCCAGCAGGTAGGCGCCGAGGCTGGTGGGCACGGGATCGTCGAGTTCCGGATCGAGTCCGGGCTGGTGGGTGTAGCGGTGGTGCCACTGGTGGTAGCGGCGGTAGGCGGTGGCGTTGTAGAAGCTCAGCAGTCCCAGCAGCCAGGCCGCCGCGTCGTTCAGCCGCCGGCTGCGGAAGGCGGTGCGGTGGCTGCACTCATGCAGCCCCGCAAAGGCGGTGGCCAGCCCCACCCCGCTGGCGGCCAGCCCCGCCAGCCGCAGCGGCAGGGGCAGGCCCGACTGGCCCCAGAGCAGCCCCCCGGCGGCGATCAGCCCGAGGTGGGCGGCCAGCCGCAGCGCCGCCGGACCATCGCGGAGTTCGTTGAGTTCAGCCAGCCGGGAGCGCTCGATCAGCTCGGTTGGGGAAGCGGCCATTCAGAGGGACTGGGGAACTCGGGCCAGAAGAGGCCATCCCAGCAGCGTCACGGCCGCCGCCGCGGTAGGCGTTGTCACCGGGGCGGAACCTAGGCTTGGTGGTGTTGATGCCGGTCCCTGGTGCACGGGGGTTCCCCACCGATTTCCCTCCCCCTCCCCCTGTCCATGGCGTCGTCGTTGTTCATGAGCCACTCCGAGGTCCCTTCCGAGACCACTCCTGATCCCCGCCGTCCGGCACTGGTCGCGTCCCTGCGCAGCCGCTACGCCGCCGCCGAGCGACGTCAGGATGCCGCGGCCAAGCAGGCCCTGTTCCAGGAGGCGGTGTACCTGGGCATCCAGCCCGAGGAGTTCATGCCGCCGGCGTGAGGGTGGGATCCATGCCGCGCAGGCAACTGGCGAGCTCTTCCCGGAGCTCCAGGAACTCGCGGGACACCCGCAGGTGGCGCAGGTCGCCGCGGTCGAGGTTCACCTCCACCGACCGCACGATTCGGCCGGGGTTGGGCGCCAGGATGTGCACCTCCCGGGCGAGCAGCAGCGCCTCCTCCAGGTCGTGGGTGATCAGCAGGGCCGTCAGCCCCGTGCGCTGCCAGAGATCGTGCATGAACTCCTGCATCGACTCGCGGATCTGCAGATCCAGTGCGCCGAACGGTTCATCGAGCAGCAGCACCCGGGGCTGGGCGGCCAGGGCCCGGGCGATCGCCACCCGCTGCTGCATGCCGCCGGAGAGTTCCCGCGGCAGCCGCCGGGCCGCGTCCGCCAGCCCCACCACCTCGAGGAAGTAGCTGGTGCGCTCGCGGATCTCGCGGCGGTTCAGCCCCTGCAGCTCCATGCCGAAGGCCACGTTCTGGGCCGCCGTGAGCCAGGGGTAGAGGCTGTACTTCTGAAACACCATCCCCCGGTCCGACCCCGGGCCGCGCACGGGGGTGCCGTCGATGGTGATCACCCCGGCCGTGGGGCGGTCCAGACCCGCCACCAGACGCATCATCGTGGATTTCCCCGAGCCGGAGCTGCCCACCAGGGCCACGAACTCGCCGGTGTTCACGGTGAAGCTGATCCGGTCCAGCACGAGCTTGCGGCTGCGGCCGCTGCCGAAGCTCTTCTCCACCTGGTCGACGCGCAGCTGCATGGGTCGTGCAGTTCAGTTGGCCCAGGCGCAGGCCCGGCGCATCACCAGCCGGAAGCCCAGGTCGATCACCAGACCGATCAGGCCGATCACGATCAGGCCCAGAAAGATCTCGTCTGTGCGCAGAAACCGCTGGGCCAGGCTGATGCGCTTGCCCAGTCCCTCGTTGGCGGCCACCAGTTCGGCCACGATCACCAGATTCCAGGCGGCGGCCATGTTGATCCGGTAGGCGTCGAGCACCTGGGGGGCGATGCAGGGGGTGATCACCCGCAGCAGCACCTGGGAGGTGCGGCCTCCGAGGGTGAGAGCGGTTTCCACCAGTTCCCGTGGCACGAACTTCACCGCGTCCATGATCATCAGCGTGTTGAAGAACAGGGTGCCGATGAAGATCAGCAGGATCTTCGGCAGCTCCCCCAGTCCGAAGTAGATGATCAGCAGCGGGATGAAGGCCGGTGCCGGCATGTAGCGGATCAGGCCCATCAGCGGCTCCAGCAGGCGGTTGATCACCGTGCTGGTGCCCATGGCGATGCCGAGCGGTAGGGCGACCGCCGCCGAGAGGGCGAAACCGCCCAGCACCCGACCCACGCTGGCCACCAGATCGGCCCACAGCAGTCCCTGGCTGGCCTGGGCCCGGCCCGCCGCCAGCACCGCCGCCGGGCTGGGCAGGAACAGGGGGTCCACCAGACTGAGACTGGTGGCCAGCGTCCAGATCAGCACCACCACCAGCACGCCGGTGACGCCCAGCACCCAGGGGTGCTGGAGCAGCTGCCTCAGTCGCGCCATGGCCGGCACTCCGCTCACCGCCTCAGTTGGCCTGGGCCGCTTTGAGGAAGCGGCCCTCGAACAGGTTGTCGAGCTTCGGCGGGCTCTTGGCCAGGCCCACCTGCTGCAGGAAGGTGCTGATCTGCCCGGCGGCGTAGGGTAGGGACGCCATGGTGCTCCCAGGCTCGAGCGCCTTGAGGTTGTCCTCGAGGCTGAACAGCGTGGTGCCGGCCTCGTAGGCCTTGTACTCCTCTTCGCTCACGCCGGCCCGGGCGCTGAGGATGGCCAGCGAGGCTTCAGGGTTGGCCTTCATCTCCGCCAGGGTGGCGAACCAGGCGTCGACGATCTTCTGCACCTTCTCCGGGTTGGCCTCCACGAACTCCCGGCGGCACACCAGGTGGTCGCTGATGGCGCCGGGGAAGTCGGCGGAGCTGAACAGGGTGGAGCTGCCCGGGCGCTTCAGGGCCTGGGTGGTGAAGGGGGCGAAGACGCCCACGGCATCCACCTGGCCGGCCACGAAGGCGGCGGCGGCGGCGCCGGTCTCCAGCGGCATGAAGGTGATGTCGTCGGCGCTCAGGCCAGCCTTCTCAAGACCCAGCAGCAGCAGGTAGTGATCCACCGTGCCCTCCTCGGCGGCCACCCGTTTGCCCTTCAGATCGGCCACCGTCTTGATCCCCTCGGCCACGATGATCTGGTCGTTGCCGGTGGAGTTGTCGTTGGTGAGCACCACCTGCAGATCGGCGCCGCCGGCGATCGAGCTGATCGTGTCGTTCAGGGTCTGGCTGTTGCAGTCGAGCTGGCCCGCGTTGAGGGCGTTGATCGAATCCAGATAGCCGTCGAACCACTGCAGGGTCACCGGCACACCGAAGAGACCCTTCTCCTCGGTGACCTTCCAGGGGATCCAGCCGGGCCAGGCGCTGTAGCCGATGCGCACCGCACCGTCGGGTGTGCCGCCACCGCCGCAGGCGGTGAGCGTGGTGGCGCCAAGGCCCAGCAACACAAGGGTGGAGAGCAGACGGCGGCGGCGGCGGCCGGGGCTGGAGCTGCGCAGGAAGGGAAGACGCATGGCGGAGATCGAGCGGTGGTGGGGGATGAGAGAGGGGCGGAGGGGCGGATCAGGGGGGACGGCCGGCCATGGCTCAGAACAGCTCCAGGTAGCGCTCGCGTTCCCAGGGGGAGATCGCGGCGTGGTAGCTGTCCCACTCCTGGCGCTTGAAGCTGATGAAGGCGTCCGCCATGGCGTCGCCGAACACCTGGCGGGAGAGGGGGTCGGCGGCGAAGGCCTCGATCGCCTCGCCGAGGGTGCGGGGAAGGGTGGTGAGCCCGCGCTCGGCCCGTTGCTCGGGGCTGAGGGTGTAGGCATTCACCAGATTCGGCTCGCCGGGATCGAGCCGCTCGCGGATGCCCTCCAGTCCGGCGGCCAGCAGCATCGCCGCCGCCAGATAGGGGTTGCAGGAGCTGTCGGCGGCGCGGCATTCCACCCGGCTGCCGGCGCCGGGAATGCGCAGCATGTTGGTGCGGTTGTTGTTGCCGTAGCAGCTGAACACCGGCGCCCAGGTGAAGCCCGACATGCTTCCCTGCACCACCAGGCGCTTGTAGCTGTTCACCGTGGGGGCGATCACGGCGCAGATCGCGGGGGCATGGCGGAGCACGCCGGCGATGAAGTGGCGGCCCATGGCGCTCACCCAGCCCGGCCGGCCCTCCTCCGGGGTGAACAGATTGGTGCCGCTCTCCAGGTCTGCCAGCGACATGTTGAGGTGGGCGCCGCTGCCGGTGCGGTCGGCGAAGGGCTTGGGCATGAAGCTGGCGATCAGACCGTGGCGGCCGCTGATCTCCCGGGCCATCAGCCGGAAGAAGGTCACCCGGTCGGCCATCACCAGAGCGTCGGCGTAGTCGAAGTCGATCTCGAACTGGCCGTTGCCGTCCTCGTGGTCGAAGGAATACACCCCCCAGCCGAGCCCGTTCATCGCCTGCACCAGCTCGTCGAGCCAGTCGAGGTTGTCCAGCAGGCCCCGCAGGTCGTAGCAGGGCTTCTCCAGCGTGTCCTGGCCGCTGGCCGGCACCAGGGTGCCGTCGGGTCCCCGCCGCAGCACGAAGAATTCCGTCTCCACGCCGAGGTTGAAGCGCAGCCCCATGCGGGCGGCCTGGTCGCGCACCCGGCAGAGGATGGTGCGGCTGCAGGCCGGGAAGGGCTGGCCGTGCAGATGGAGGTTGCTGGCCATCCACACCGTGTCCGGCCGCCAGGGCAGCACGGTGGCGGAGGCCGGGTCGGGCATCGCCGCCACCTCGTCGTCGCTCACCTCCTGGGGCACGCCGTCCAGCGCCGCTCCGGTGAACAGCTCGGAGCCGGCGAGCATCGCGTCCAGGTGCCCGATCGGCACCGCCTTGGCCTTGCACACCCCATGCAGGTCCACGAAGCTCGCCAGGGCGTAGCGCACCCCGCGCTGCTCGAAGCTGCCACGGGTGTCCTCGATCCCGGCGACGGGCTCCATCGGGATGGTGGAGGGGGTCATGCGCCCACGAGGGCGGCGGGGGCCGCCGGCGCGATGGCCGCGAGCTGCGCCTTCAGCCACCGATGCCAGGCCTCGATCCCCTCGCCGCTGGTGGCGGACACCGGGATCACCGCGCAGCGTGGGTTCACCTGGCGGATGTGGGCCTCGATGCGCTCCAGCTGCACCGGCAGGTAGGGGAGCAGGTCGGTCTTGGTGATCAGCACGCAGTGGGCCTCGCGGAACATCACCGGGTACTTGAGGGGCTTGTCGTCGCCCTCGGTGACGCTCAGCAGCGCCACCTTGCGGTGCTCACCCACCTCGAATTCGGCGGGACACACGAGGTTGCCCACGTTCTCCACCCAGAGGATGTCGAGACCGGCGGGATCGAGGCGCTGGCGCAGCAGCTTCAGGCCGCCGCTCACCATCACCGCATCCAGGTGGCAGCTGCGGCCGGTGGTGATCGGCACCACCGGCACCCCCACCGCCTCCAGGCGCTCGGCGTCGAGCTGGGTGGTCATGTCGCCCTCCAGCACCGCCATGGCGTACTCGCCGGCCAGGGCGGCGAGGCTGCGTTCCAGCAGCGAGGTCTTGCCGGCGCCGGGACTGCTCATCACGTTCAGGCAGAGCAGCCGCCAGGCGTCGAAGTGCTCGCGGTTGTGTTCGGCCTGGTGCTGGTTGGCCGCCAGCAGGTTGAGACCGAGGGTGTCTTCCAGGGGCATGTGCATGGCCGTTACACCGCTGCGGCGGTGGCGCGAGGTGGGGTGGGCGAATCGCCGGCTTGAGCGGTGAGCAGGTAGTCGACTGAGCGGATGCGCAGCTCCCGGCCGCTGACGATCTCCTCCATCGGGTGGTCGCAGCAGGGGGAGCGGTACGCCCGCGCCTGCTCGGGGGTGTAGGTGGCGTTGCAGAGCACGCAGCGGCCCACCAGGGGAAGCGGCTCGATCACCAGGTCGGCGCCGTCAAGCCAGCTGCCGCGCACCGCCACCTGCCAGGTGGTGACGAGTTGATCCGGTTCCACGCAGGTGAAGGCCCCCACCTGCAGATGCACCCGCCTCACCTCGGGCGTGTTCGGAGCGTGCTGCTGCTTCCACTCGTTCATGGAGAGGAGCAGGCATTTCGTCATGTCGACCTCATGCATGGCGTTATCTCCACTTTTGATCGACCTGCATGTTGCAGACGTCGCTGATCCAGCTCGGCTTCGTCTTCCTGGGCAGCTGGCCGCTCACCACCAGGTGGGCCATGGTGTCGCAGATCACCCGCGTGGCCATCAGCGACGTCATGTCGCTGATGTCGTAGGGGGGGGAAACTTCCACCACCTCCAGCCCACACACCGGCACGTTGCGCACGATCAGCTCCAGCAGCTTCAGCGCCTCCCGCGGCAGCAGGCCGCCGGGTTCGGGCCAGCCGGTGCCGGGCACGAAGCCGGCGTCGATGCAGTCGATGTCGAAGGAGATGTACACGCAGTCGGTGCCGTCGGTGGCGCGCTCGATCGCATAGGCGGCGGCCGCCTCCAGGCCCATGTCGCAGATGTCGGTGACGGTGAGCACGTTGGTGCCCCGCTCGCGGCACACCTTCACGCCCTCCCGGGGCACCTGCCAGCCGCCGATGCCCAGCTGCACCAAGTTCTTGGCGGGGGCGTTGGCCATGTTCGTGGCGTGGAACCACGGACAGGTGTGCATGCGCTCGTCGAGGTCGATCTCCTGGGTGTCGACGTGGCGGTCGAAGTGGATGATCCCCACCTTCTTGTCGCCCAGATGGCGGCACACCCCACGCACGGTGGGGAAGCCGATCGAATGGTCGCCGCCCAGGATGATCGGGAAGGCGCCGCTGGCAAAGATGTGCGCAATGCCCTTGGAGATCTGGTCGAAGCTCTTCTCGTTGTTGGCCGGAATCGTGAAGATGTCGCCCACATCGCAGAGCCGGATCTGCTCGCGCAGATCCACCCCCATCTCGTAGTTGTAGGGGGTGTAGAGGGCGGAGATGCGGCGGATGCCCTGGGGGCCGAAGCGGGTGCCGGGCCGGTAGGTGGTGCCGGAATCGTGGGGCACGCCCACCACCGCCACGTCGAATTCCCCCACCCGGTTCACGTCCTCGATGTAGGGCGCCTTCATGAAGGTGTTGATGCCCGCGAAGTGGGGCAGTTCGCCGCGCGAGAAGGTGGAGATGCGCCGGTCGACGATGCTCTCGGCGGCCTCCAGGCCCCAGCGGTGGCCCTGCTCCACCTCCTGCTGCCAGCCGGTGAGCGGCAGGCGGGCTTCCTTCTCGAGGGCTTCGGCGCCCTGCTGGCCGCGTGGAGGTTCGAACGCGCCTTCAGGGCCGGTGGACGCGACGGTGGGGTCGCTCATGGGGATGCACGGGGTTGGTTGAAGCGGTCTCCCGGGCTTTTGTCCCTCCGTGCAACCGGGCGCGCCCGGTGAGCTTCTCTCGGACCAGGCGTCCCACCGGCGTGCTGGGCACGCATGGTGTGGACCGGAACCCTAGAAGCTGCTTCCGCAGATTCACATTCACCCCGATCCGCGGGCGTTGCTGTACCTGTGGTTACCGCTGGCCGGGACGGTGGGCGTCGAAGAAGGCCAGCTCCAGCTCCATCGCCCGCCGGTAGGTGGGCTCCACCGTGCCGGTGCTCCTGGCCAGACGGTCGAGCAGCCCCTCCAGCCGGCAGGCCAGGGCCTCGAAGGCTGGATCGGCGTAGGTGTCGATCCAGTCCGCGTAGGCGTGGCCGGGGTGGCCCACCTGGGCGCGGAGCTGCTGGCCCAGCCAGGCGTAGAGGCGCAGGCAGGGGGTCATGGCGGCGCAGATCAGGCCGGCATCGCCTCGGCGGGCGGTGGCCAGCAGGAAGTCCGTGTAGGCCGTCGTGGCCGGCAGCGGCGTGGTGGCGTCCAGATCGATCCGCCAGCGGCTGGCGTAGCCGGCATGGAGGCGCAGTTCCTCCAGCACCCCCTGCAGCAGCGCATTGAAGGCGACCAGGGTGTCGTGGTCTGGGCTGTGGGCGATGGCCAGGGCGTAGGCCCTGGCGAAGCTCTCCAGGAAGTAGGCGTCCTGGGCCACGTAGCCGCAGAAGGCGGCGCGCGGCAGGGTGCCCTGGCCCAGCCCCTGCACGAACGGGTGCTCCAGGGTGCGCCGCGCCAGATCGGCGTTGCCGGCCCAGAGGCGCCCAGCCAGGCCGCCGCTCATGGCTGGCCCGCCTGCCCCGGCTGGACCGGCTCCACCATCCGGCCGGGCTGCACCCAGCGGTCGAACTCCTCGGCACTGATCTCCCCCAGCACCAGGGCCGCCTCGCGCAGGCTGAGCTGGTGCTGGTGGGCGTGCTTGGCGATGGCACAGGCCCGGTCGTAGCCGATCGCCGGCGTCAGCGCCGTCACCAGCATCAGGCTCTGGTCCAGCAGGCTTTCGATTCGCGCCGTGTTGGCCTCCAGGCCCTCGATGCAGAAGCACCGGAAGCCGTTAGCGGCGCCGGCCAGCAGCTCGATGCTCTCCAGCAGGTTGTGGGCCAGCAGGGGCTTGAACACGTTGAGCTCGAAGTTGCCCTGGCTGGCGGCCATCTGCACGGCAGTGTTGTTGCCCATCACCTGCACGGCCACCATCGTGAGGCTCTCGCACTGGGTGGGGTTCACCTTGCCCGGCATGATCGAGCTGCCCGGCTCGTTCTCGGGCAGGATCAGCTCCCCCAGGCCGCAGCGGGGGCCGCTGGCCAGCCAGCGGATGTCGTTGGCGATCTTCATCAGGCTGCCGGCCAGCACCGTGAGCGCGCCGTGGGCAGCGGCCAGCGGTTCGTGGCCTGCCAGGGCCTGGAACTTGTTCGCCGCGCTGGTGAAGGGCAGGCCGATGCGCTCGGCCAGCCGGGCCGCCACCGCCTCGCCGAAGCCCGAAGGGGCGTTCAGCCCGGTGCCCACCGCAGTGCCGCCGATCGCCAGCTGGTGCACCTGGGGCAGGGTCGCCTGCAGCCCCTCCAGCCCCAGCTCCAGCTGGGCGGCGTAGCCGGAGAACTCCTGTCCCAGGCTGAGGGGGACCGCGTCCTGCAGGTGGGTGCGGCCGATCTTGATGATGGTGGCGAAGGCCTCCGCCTTGGCCCTCAGGGCGTCCCGCAGGGACGCGATGGCCGGGATCAGGCGCCGCTGCAGCTCCAGGGCCACGGCCACGTGCAGGGCCGAAGGGAAGGTGTCGTTGCTCGACTGGCTGAGGTTCACGTGATCGTTGGGATGCACCGGGCTCTTGCTGCCCAGCACCCCGCCGGCCGCGGCGATCGCCCGGTTGGCGATCACCTCGTTCACGTTCATGTTGGTCTGGGTGCCGCTGCCGGTCTGCCACACCTTGAGCGGGAACTCGGCGTCGAGGCTGCCGGCGGCCACCTCGTCGGCCGCCGCCACGATCAGGGCCGCCAGCTCGGGGCTGAGCCTGCCCCTGTCGCGGTTCACCTCGGCGCAGGCGGCCTTGAGGGCCCCGAAGGCGTGCACCACTGCCGGCGGCATGGGCTGGCCGAAGGGGAAGAAGGCGATCGAGCGCTGGGTCTGGGCCCCCCAGAGCCGCTCCGCCGGCACAGCCACCGCGCCCAGGCTGTCGGTCTCCTGGCGGGTGCGGTCAGCCGTGCTCATCGGCGCCCGCCGCCGCTCACCACCTCGGCGTTGAGCTCGTTGATGCTCACGGTGGTGCTGCCGCCGCGGAAGGCCTCGGGCAGGGGGATGCCGGTGGCCGCGCTCACCGCCTCGTTTATCTGGTCCAGATCCACGGCGCCCTCGGCGTCGAGCAGCACACGGCCATCGCCGGCGATCACCACCACCTGGGGCGTGAAGCCGCGCCAGTAGTGGGCGGGGTCGGCGGCACCGCCATCGGCGCGGTTCTGCAGCGGATCGGTGACCAGCGGGATCAGCTCGATGGTGTTGCCCCAGAGGCGCTGCAGCTCCGACACCACCGGCGCGAAGCGCTTGCTGGAGGCGTCGTCGTCGAGGTAGTAAACCACCACCGCCGGACGGCCCTCCTCCAGCGCCTGTTCCAGGGTGCCGCGGGGCGGCACCAGGGAGCCGTTGCCGGCGTAGAGGGCGTAGATGTTGCCGTCGTAGGTGTCGTTGTCGAGGGCGGCCCAGGCCGGTGCGGGCCGCAGCAGCGGGCTCAGGGGCAGCAACAGCAGCAGCGCCAGGGCGAGCCCCAGGAGCAGTTCCTTCACTGGGCCCGCCTTCGCCGGCATCCGAGCGGGCATGGATGTCGGCATCGGTTTAGGCATCGCTTGCCCGTCGGCCCCGGCCTGCTGCACGCTGCTCCCCTCGATCGCGGTGGCGCCATTGTGGCGTCCGGCCCGAAAGCTCAGGGGCGGCTGAGGCTGCGGCCCATTCCCTGGAGAATCCCGCGCCCCACCAGGCCGATGGCACGTCCCACCACCTGGGTGAGCAGCACCACCAGCAGATCGCCGATCCCCTTGAGCAGTGTGCGCAGCTGGGGAGCGATGGCGTCACGGGTTTCCAGCGCCAGCGTCACCAGCTGCTGCAGCCCGCCCAGCTGCCTCAGTTCCCGGTCGCGCGGCTCGAGCAACTGCACGCTGTCGATGCCGGTGCCTTCCAGGCAGAGCAGCTGGCGGCGGCTTTCGTAGAGGGCGATCGGCCGCTCCACCCAGCTCAGCCAGCGTTGCTGGGCATTGAGCTGATTGCGCAACCGCTCCAGGTTGCGGGTGGAGAGCAGATCGGGTCGCAGCAGGTAGCGCCGCAGCTCCGGCCAGGCGCCGCAGCTGGCCAGCACATCGGCGGCCAGCAGTTCGGCGCTGCGCAGCAGCCAGTTGGCCACCAGCCGCTCCAGGTGCAGCACGGCGCGGGGGTCGTCCGCCGGCAGCAGCTGGCCATCCACCAGCAGCGGCCGGGCCAGCACCAGGGCGGCGACCATGGGCTGGGCGTCCGGCAGTTCCGGATCGTCGGCCTGCAGGTCGCTGGCCAGCACCAGGCTGGACGCCACCGGCGTGAGGCTGCCGTCCTGGGGCAGCTGCACGTAGGGACTGGCCATCTCGCGCAGGGCCTGCTCGCGCAGCTGGGGCTGAAGCGCCTGCCAGCGGTTCATCAGTGCCACCAGATCGTTGCCCGCCCCGCCGGGGCCGGTCCCGCCGGAGCCGGCACTGCCGGGGCCCGACACTTCGCCGGCCAGCTGCTGGCGCAGCCGGTCCAGCTGGTGCACCAGAGCGATCAGCAGGTCGACGCGGCGGTCGCGGTTGAGGCCCTCGATCGCCAGCAGCTGGCCGCTGCGGTTGGCCAGTCCGGTTTCGATCGCCGTGGTCAGCCGGCCGCGCACGGTGTGCCAGATGCCCACGGCACTGCGTTCGCGGAGGGTGAGAACGCCTCCCGGCCCGGGCAGGTCGCCGGCGGCGCTCTCCGCCGCCGCCGGCAGGGGATCACTCCAGGCCATGCTCACCGGCCCCCAGAGCCACAGCAGCAGCCGGCGCGCCCAGCTCAGCTCCCGCAGCCGGCCTTCCAGCATCAGCCGGGCCAGGGGGTGGAGCGACGGCCGGGCCAGCAGCAGGTTGCAGCCGGCCATGGCAACGGCGATCTGATCCAGCCCGCTGAGCAGCAGGGCCTGGCCCAGGCCGGGCCTCGTGCCTGCTGCCGCACCGGTGGCAGGGTCTGTGGCGGCCGTCGGCTGCAGCTGGAGCACCCGCCCGCCGGCGCGCAGGGCGGCGATGGCCTCCAGCAGCTGTTCCGCCGTGGGGTCATCGAGCAGACCCTGGCAGGGCAGCTGCAGCAGGGCGTCACGGGTGAGGCCATGGCCCGCCCCCAGCACCACCAGCAGCGGGGCCGGCTGCCAGCGTTCGCGCAGCAGCAGCGCCTCACGCGCCAGGGTGGCGTGGGGTGTGGGCGTGGCCGGACGCCAGACCACCAACGCCGGAGTGCCCTCAAGACCGCCGGGGCCCTCGGCCACCGTCAGGTCACTGAGGTCGTCGTTCAGCAGCCGGGTGAGAGCGGCGGCCAGCAGGGGCTCGGCGATCAGCAGCAGCTCGGTGCTCACGCGCAGGCGCCTGGCGTCCGCCAAGCGTACCGGCCGCGGCAAGCCACACCGTGAACCGCGGCGGCCGGGGCGAGCCTCAGCATTTCAGGGCCGGGGCCGCCCGGTGAGGTGCAGGGTGTAGCTCTCGATGCAGTAGCCGGTGTGCCGTTCGATCTGCTGCAGCAGTTCCGCAGGCAGCTCCACATCCAGATCGCGGATCGCGCCCGACTCCACGCAGGTGAGGTGGCTGTGGGGGTCGCTGCGGTACCCGTAGAGACGGCCGCTGGCGCGGTCGAGGCACTCGATCACCCCGGCCGACTGCAGCGCTTCGAGGTTCTGGTACACCGAGGTGTGGCCGATGTTGCGGCCCAGGTCGTTGAGCTTCTCGAAGATGTCGCGGGCGCTGAGGTGACTCTTCTCGCTCCAGAGCAGATCGAGCACCATCCGGCGCTGGCGGCTGAGGCGCATGCCCAGATCGCGGCAGCGGCGGTAGACCTCCTCCAGCGTGCTGCAGCCACCCGAGTCAGCGGCGGCTGGACCGGCCGAGGCGGACCCGCTGGCAGGAAGCCCGGTTGTGGCGGGGGCGGCACTCACGCGTGGCAGCGGCTCTTGACAGCGGCAGAGTTCTGAATCCTGTTATAGAGCAATCCGCAATCGGTCCGCCTACGTGCTGCCCCCCCCCAGGACTGCCACCCAGGTCTGCCCCGTCAGGCGATGCCGGCGCTGGCGGGGGGGTCGGTCACGTCCTGCAGGCGTCCCTCGCCCACCGCCCGCAGGGCCTCCGCCAGCTCCACCCGGCCGTCGTAGAGCGCCCTTCCCACGATCACGCCGGTCACTCCCAGGGGCTCCAGGGCCAGCAGGGAGAGCAGGTGCTCGAGGTTGCCGATGCCTCCCGAGGCGATCACGGGCACGCCGCTGGCCTCGGCCATGGCCCGCAGCGCCGCCAGGTTCGGTCCGGCCAGGGTGCCGTCGGTGGCGATGTCGGTGCTGATGATCGCGGCGATGCCGCTGCCGCTGAAGCGCCGGGCCAGGTCGGTGGCGTCGGTGACGCTCTCCTCGATCCAGCCGCGGGTGGCCACCTTGCCGTTCCGGGCGTCGATGCCCACCACGATCCTGCCGGGATGGCGGGCCGCCAGCTCCCGCACCAGCTCCGGCTGCTCCAGCGCCACCGTGCCCAGGATCACCCGGTCGAGCCCACAGGCGAGCAGCTCCTCGGCCCGCTCGGCCGTGCGCACGCCGCCGCCGAGCTGCACCGGAATCGTCAGCGCGGCGGTGATCGCCTTCACGGCGGCGTCGTTCACCGGCAGGCCGCTGCGGGCGCCGTCGAGGTCCACCAGATGCAGGCGGGTGGCCCCCTGCTGCTGCCAGCTCAGGGCCTGGGCCACCGGATCGTCGCTGAACCGGGTCACCTGGCTGTAGTCGCCCTGGTGCAGCCGCACGCACTGGCCGTCGAGCAGGTCGATGGCGGGGATGATCTGCATCGCTGGCTGGCTTGGGGCACCCTGCGCTGGCCATCCTGAAGGACCGCGGCTGCGTTCGTCTTGGCCTTCCTGCTGGAGTTGGTGCCGGCCCTGGCCGCCGGCCTGCTGCTGGCCCGCGGACACCCTCACCTGGCCCACCGGCTGTCGCTGCCGCTGATGCGCTGGGGGTTGCCGGTGAGCATCACCGGCCTGCTGCTGCGCAGTGGCCTGCACTGGCGCTACGGCCAGGTGCTGCTGCTGGCCGCGGTGGCCGTGCTGTGCGCGCTGCTGCTGTTGGCGCTGGTGCCGCCCCTGCGGGCCGGCTTCCGCACGCCCCAGCAGCGGCTCGGCGCCGTGGTGGGCAACACCGCCTACTTCGGCATCCCCGCAGCCCTGGCCCTGCTGCCCGCCGGCGCCGTGGGCTACAGCATCAGCTACGACCTGGCCGCCACCCTGTTCACCTGGTGCATCGGACCGTCGCTGATCGGTGGCGTGCCGCTGCGGGCCGGCGTGCTGTTGCGGGCCATGGCGGCCAGCCCTGCCACGCAGGGCCTGCTGGGAGCCCTGCTGCTGCAGTGGACCCCCTGGCACCAGACCCTGGCTGCCGCCCTGTGGTGGCCGGCGCGGCTGGTGATCTGGCTGTCGCTGGTGGTGGTGGGCCTTCGCCTGGGCCCGGTGCTGGGCGCGCGGCTGCCCCAGCGCCTGCTGCCGGCCCTGCTGGTGAAGCTGCTGGTGTTTCCGCTGCTGCTGCTTGCGGGCGTGGAGCTGCTGGGCCTGGATGAGCCCGCCCGCTCGGCGGTGGTGCTGCAGGGGGCTGCTCCCACGGCCGTGGCGGTGCTGCTGCTCTCCGAGGCCGCCAGCTCAGAGCCCGACAGCACAGAAGCTGCCGGCGGAGAGACCGTGTTCGAGGCGGCTGCCCTGGTGCTGTGGAGCACCCTGCTGGCCCTGGTGTCGGTGCCGCTGTGGGCCTGGGCCCTCGGCGCCGGCCGCCCCCTCGGGGCTTGAATGGCGCCCAGTTCGGACGCTTCGGCGGGCTGTGGCGGCATGAGAATCCTGGTGATGGGCGGCACCCGCTTCGTGGGCCGGCCCCTGGTGGAGCTGCTGCTGGCCCAGGGCCACGACCTCACCCTGTTCACCCGGGGGCGCAATCCGTTGCCCGCCGGCGTGGAGCAGCTGGTGGGTGATCGCAGCTCGCCGGAGGGCCTGGAGGTGCTGCAGGGGCGGCGTTTCGACGTGATCGTGGACAGCTCGGGCCGCACCCGTGAAGACACCCGCGCCGTGATCGCCCGCACCGACGCGCCGGCCCACCGCTTCGTGTACGTGAGCTCGGCGGGCGTCTACGCCGACAGCGAGCTCTGGCCCCTGGATGAGAGCAGCCCCACCGATCCCGCCAGCCGCCACGCCGGCAAGGCCGAAACCGAAGACTGGCTGCGCGCCCAGGGCATCCCCTTCACCAGCTTCCGCCCCACCTACATCGTCGGGCCGGGCAACTACAACCCTGTGGAGAGCTGGTTCTTCGACCGCATCGTGCACGGTCGCCCCGTGCCCCTGCCCGGCGACGGCAGCACGATCACCCAGCTGGGCCATGTGAAGGACCTGGCGACCGCCATGGCCCGCTGCATCGAGGTGGAGGCCGCCGCCAACCGCGTCTACAACTGCAGCGGCCGCCAGGGCGTCACCTTCCGCGGCCTGGTGGCTGCCGCCGCCCGCGCCGCCGGGGTGGATCCCGCCAGCGTGGAGATCCGCAGCTTCGATCCGGCTGGCCTCGACAGGAAGGCGCGCAAGGCGTTCCCGCTGCGCATGGCCCACTTCCTCACCGACATCACCCGGGTGCGGCGCGAGCTGGCCTGGGATCCGGCCTTCGACCTGGAGACCACCCTGGCGGACAGCTACGCCAACGACTACGCCCTGACCATGCCCACCGATCCCGATTTCAGCGGCGATGCGGCCCTGATCGGCTGACCCCCCCTCGGCTGGACCCTGACCGGTTGAAGAGGTATCCCCGGGCCGAGCTCAGGGCCAGCACCAGCGACGGCCAGAACAGCCACCAGCCCAGCTGGTGCAGGGCCACGGGCAGACCATCGCCGCTGGCCTCGGGGCCGGGCTGCCAGCTCAGCGGCCAGAGCAGCAGCAGCAGGCTTGCGAACTGCAGCACCGTCTTGGCCTTGCCGGCGAAGGAGGCGGGACCCCCGCCGCTGGCCCCGGCTCGCCAGCCGGAGATCAGCAGCTCCCGGGCCAGCAGCAGCCACACCGCCCAGAGGGGCAGCTGCTGGGGCCAGGCAGGCTGGGCGCCCAGCCAGAGCAGCGGCGCGGCGATCAGGATCTTGTCGGTGAGGGGATCGAGGCGCGCCCCCCATTCCGATCCAGCGCCGGCGCGGCGGGCCAGCCAGCCGTCGAGGGCGTCGCTGAGGCCCCCCAGCACCAGCAGCCACCAGGCCAGGGCCGCCTGGCCGCCGCTTAGGGCCAGGATCAGCGGCAGGCCCAGCAGGGCGCGGACCACGGTGAGGCCATCGGCCAGCTGCCGTGCCCGGGATTCGCGCCCGGCCGTCGGGGATGGGTTCACGGCAAGGGACCCAGCCTGGCGTCGAGGCCGTAGGGCTCGGCGTCGGCCGGGTCGGTGATGCCCAGCTCCTCGCGCCACTGGCGCACGGGCTTCTCCCAGCCCTCCTCCCACCTCACCGCCGCCAGGCAGGCGGCCTGGCGGGCGATGGCGGCGCCGTGGCCCACCGCCGCACTGAGTTCCTGGAAGCGGTCGGGCTGGAGGCGGAACGCAGCCAGCTGGCCGGCGGTGGTGAGCAGCACATAGGCGGGAAAGCCGATCTGGGCGGCGGTGATCGCCAGCACGCCGCTCTCCCCGGCCGGCGCGGTGCCGAAGCCGGTGATCACGTGATGGAGGTCGTGGGTGGTGGCGATGCGCTGGGTGAGCCAGCGGGCGTCGCTGCTCACGTCCCGGGGCCGGAAGAATTCGGGGTCGTAGCCGAGCGAGAGGATCAGATCGGCGTAGCGGCGGCCCAGTGAGCCCGGCGGCAGCGTCCGTAGGGCCTCGATGTCGGGCTGCAGGGGCGGATAGCGCTCCGCCAGCAGAGCGGCACCGGCGGGCAGGGCCCGGAAGCGCTCCACGCATCGCTCCAGCTGGGGGCTGTCGAGGAAGTTGTCCACCAGGTCGGCGATGCTGCTGAGCTCCCCTCCGCTGCGGCCGATTGCGGCCAGCAGCCGCAGGTTGTTCGCTGCCCGCAGCAGCTCCTGGAAGCGGCTCATCCGGTCTCGAGGTTGCAGGTGTGTCCATTGTGAAGGCGGCCCCTGCCCAGGCTCAGAATGCCCCCACTGCCTCCCCCAGCCCCCGTGGTGCAACAGCCCGTCTCCGCCGTGATGACCACCCCGGTGCTCAGCGTGAAGGCCGACACGCCCCTGCAGGAGGCCGTGCAGCTGATGAGCGACCACCACATCAGCGGTCTGCCGGTGGTGGACGGGCAGGGCGCCCTGGTGGGGGAACTCACCGAACAGGACCTGATGGTGCGCGAGAGCGGCTTCCAGCCCGGTCCCTACGTGATGCTGCTCGACGCCGTGATCTACCTGCGCAATCCCCTGAGCTGGGAGCGGGAGGTGCACCAGGTGCTGGGCAGCTCGGTGGGGGAGGTGATGCGCCGGAATCCCCACAGCTGCAGCGCCGATCTGCAGCTCCCGGCCGCGGCCCGGCAGCTGCATGAGGGCGGCACCCAGCGCCTGTTCGTGCTCGACGACGCCCGCCGCCCGGTGGGCGTGCTCACTCGCGGCGACGTGGTGCGCGCCCTGGCCGCCGAGGCCTGAGCGGCTCCCCGTCCGCGGCGCTCCAGGGAACCACCGCATCGTCCGCCACCAGCCACTGCCGCTCTCCGGGCGGGCTGGGATGGCCGCCGGTGAGCTCGCCGAAGGCCGGCAGCGCCAGCCGCAGCCGCTGGGGGTCGTAGCTGAAGCACGGCAGCCGCAGCCGGTCGGCACCCCGGCCGATCACGGCCACCGGGTGCAGGTGGCCGCAGATGTTGAGCAGACCCGGCCGCGGTTCGGGTTCATGGCTCAGCCACCACGGCCCCAGCGCCTGGCTGGGCTGCTGGGGCAGGTCGGCGATCCAGCTGCCGCGCTCATGGTTGCCCCCCACCAGTTCCAGCGCACAGCCCAGCAGCTCGGGCAGCGCCGCGAGCTTGGCGCGCAGCTCGGCGGTGAGCCCCAGGCGGCTGTGGATCAGGTCGCCGAGCACCACCACCCGGGCTGGCCCGTGCCGGTGGGCGAGTTCCAGCAGCCGGTTGAGATTGCCCGCGTCTCCGTCGCTGGGCAGGGGCACGCCCCGGGCCTGGAAGCTCTCGGCCTTGCCCAGGTGCACGTCGGCCACCAGCAGCACGCCCCGCCGCGGGTCGAGGGCGGCCCGGTCGCTCAGCAGCCGCAGCTCCTCCCCCTGCCAGTGGAAGCTGGCGTTCACCGAGGCCCGATGGCCCGCTGGTAGGCCGGCCGCGCCTGGGCGGCGGCGATCGTGGCCTGCACGTGGGGCCAGGGGCTGAGGTCGATCTGGGGGAAGAAGACCGGCAGGTAGGCCAGATAGGCCTGCACGGCGCAGTCGGCGGCCCCCCAGGCCTCGCCCACCAGCGGCTGCCCGCCGGCCAGCTGCTCGTTCAGCACGTCCATCAGGCGCGGAAACTCGCGCTCGCGGTTGCTGGGCACGAACAGGGCCACCGCCAGGGTGGCGTTGGCGAATAGCAGCCACTGGGCCACCAGCGCCCGCCGGGCGGCCGCGTCGTCGGGGGCGCCGCTGAATTCACGGCCTTGGCGCTCGGCCAGGTGCAGCAGGATGGCGCCGCTCTCGAACAGCCGCAGCGGCCCGCCGCCGGGGGCTTCGAGGCTGTCGTCCTCCAGGGCCGGCAGCTTGCCGAAGGGGTTGATGGCGGTGAAGGCGCTCTGGCGGTGCTCGCCGGCCTGCAGGTCGAGCTCCACCAATCGGTAGGGGATGCCCTTCTCCTCCAGGTACCAGCGGGGCATGGAGGCGCGGGTGCGGGCGCCGCCGTAGAGGGTGAGGGTCACGGCTGCCGGGGCGGGGGCGCCGGCCAGCCTATGGGCCGGTGGAGGGCTGCCGCTGCGGGACCTGGGGCACACAATCGAAGCAGCGGCGGCGAGGGTTGGGCATGGCGGAGCACGGCACACACAGCGACTCAGCCCGCAACGCGGACACGGATGCCGACCTCCCGGCGGAGCCTGAGGCGCACCGTGGCGCCGGGCGGGAGGGCGGCGACGCCCGCCAGGCCTGTCTGCTGCAGCTGGCCCCCCACCTGGTGGGCCGGACGCGCCGGGGGGTGGTGGGCAGCAGCCGTTACGCCGAGCGCCTGCGCGAGGCCGTGCGCCAGGCGGCCGGCGACGCCGGGTGCAGGCCGGTGCTGATCTGCGGCGAACCCGGCCTGGGCAAGGACAACCTGGCCGCCCTGATCCACTACGGGAGCCCGCAGCGCCGGCGCCTGATGGCCCGCATCGATGCCGCCACCCTGGGCGATGACGGGGCCGGCCTGTTCGGCGGCGCCTCCACGGGCGGTGACGGGTCGCTGCTGGATTGCCTGGGGGACGGCGCCCTGCTGATCGACAACCTCGACCGGGCCGATCCGCGCCTGCGGCCCCGGCTCCTGGAGCTGCTGCGCGACGGTCGCT